>NZ_BCUU01000036.1 GCF_001591385.1 Variovorax soli NBRC 106424 | reverse complement strand
CGCGGTGTCTCATGCAGCGGCGCCGTGCGTGCCCTCACCCCGACCCTCTCCCAGAGGGAGAGGGAGCCAGGATCAGCCGGCCTTGCGCACGCAGTCGGCGTAGTAGCGCTTCTTGCCGCTGGCATCCACCTTGGCCACCAGGCCATGGATGTCGGTTTCGAAGCCCGGGCACTCCTCGTTGAACTGCCGCGCGAACTTCAGGTAGTCGACGATCTTCTTGTTGAAGACCTCGCCCGGAATGAGCAGCGGGATGCCCGGCGGGTACGGCGTGATCAGGCTGGTGGTGATGCGCCCTTCCAGCTCGTCGATCTCCACCCGCTCGGTCTTGCGGTGCGCGATGTAGGCGAAGGCGTCGCTGGGCTTCATGGCCGGCGTCAGGTCGCTCAGGTACATCTCGGTGGTCAGGCGGGCGATGTCGTAGCGGGCGTACAGCTCGTGCACGCGCTGGCACAAATCGCGCAGGCCCATGCGCTCGTAGCCGGGGTGCGCCTTGCAGAACTCCGGCATGATCCGCCACATGGGCTGGTTGCGCGCGTAGTCGTCCTTGAACTGCTGCAGCGCCGTCAGCAGCGTGTTCCAGCGGCCCTTGGTGATGCCGATGGTGAACATGATGAAGAAGCTGTACAGGCCCGTCTTCTCCACGATCACGCCGTGCTCGGCCAGGAACTTGGTGACGATGCTGGCCGGAATGCCGGTCTTGGCGAACTTGCCATTCAGGTCCATGCCCGGCGTCACGATGGTCGACTTGATCGGGTCGAGCATGTTGAAGCCGTCGGCCAGCTTGCCGAAGCCATGCCACTTGGCGGTGCGCGCCTCGCCCTTGATGATCCAGTCGTCCGCGCGGCCGATGCCCTCGTCCACCAGCTTCTCGGGGCCCCAGACCTTGAACCACCATTCGTCCTTGCCGAACTCGGCCTCCACCTTGCGCATGGCGCGGCGGAAATCGAGGGCTTCAAGCAGGCTTTCTTCCACCAGCGCGGTGCCGCCGGGCGGCTCCATCATGGCCGCGGCCACGTCGCAGCTGGCGATGATGGCGTACTGCGGGCTGGTGGACGAGTGCATCAGGTAGGCCTCGTTGAACAGGTCCCGGTCCAGCTGGCGGTGCTGCGAATCCTGCACCAGCACATGGCTCGCCTGGCTGATACCGGCCAGCAGCTTGTGCGTGGACTGGGTGGCGAACACCAGCGACTCCTTGGTGCGCACGCGCCGCTTGCCCATGGCGTGGTAGGTGCCGTAGAACGGGTGGAAGGCCGCGTGCGGCAGCCAGGCCTCGTCGAAGTGCAGCGTGTCCACGTAGCCGTCGAGCATGCCCTTGATGGTCTCCGTGTTGTAGAGCACGCCGTCGTAGGTGGACTGGGTCACCGTCATCACGCGCGGCTTGACCTTGTCGGCATCCACATGCGCCAGCAGCGGGTTGGCGCGGATCTTGGCCTTGATGGCGCTCTGCTCGAACTCGCTCTTCGGGATCGGCCCGATGATGCCGAAGTGGTTGCGCGTGGGCTTCATGAACACCGGAATGGCCCCGGTCATGATGATCGCGTGCAGGATCGACTTGTGGCAGTTGCGGTCCACCACCACCACGTCGTCCGGCGCCACCGTGTGGTGCCACACCATCTTGTTGCTGGTGCTGGTGCCGTTGGTCACGAAGAAGCAGTGGTCGGCATTGAAGATGCGCGCCGCATTGCGCTCGCTGGCGGCCACCGGGCCGGTGTGGTCCAGCAGCTGGCCCAGCTCTTCCACCGCGTTGCAGACGTCGGCGCGCAGCATGTTCTCGCCGAAGAACTGGTGGAACATCTGGCCCACCGGGCTCTTGAGGAACGCCACGCCGCCCGAATGGCCGGGGCAGTGCCACGAGTACGAGCCGTCTTCCGCGTAGTCGATCAGCTCCTTGAAGAAAGGCGGCTGCACGCTCTCCAGGTAGCTCTTGGCCTCGCGGATGATGTGGCGGGCCACGAACTCGGGCGTGTCCTCGAACATGTGGATGAAGCCGTGCAGCTCGCGCAGGATGTCGTTGGGCAGGTGCCGGCTGGTCTTGGTCTCGCCGTAGATGTAGATGGGCACGTCGGCGTTCTTGCGGCGCACTTCCTCGATGAAGGTGCGCAGGCTCAGCACCGCCGGGTCCAGGTCGGGGCCGACGCTGAACTCCTCGTCGTCGATCGACAGGATGAAGGCGCTGGCGCGGCTTTGCTGCTGGGCGAACTGGCTCAGGTCGCCGTAGCTGGTGGCTCCCAGCACCTCGAAGCCCTCGGCCTCGATGGCCTGGGCCAGGGCGCGGATACCCAGCCCCGATGTGTTCTCGGAGCGGTAGTCCTCGTCGATGATGACGATGGGGAAGCGAAATTTCATGGCGGCGGTGCTCCGGACAGGGAAATGAGGGCGGAAGTGTACGGAATCCAGATGAAGGACGACGGCCGGCTTTCAAGCAGAATCGCCCTGACGAAATACTTGACAGGGGAAGTTCCATGGCTGAATCCACCATCTGGTGGCTCATTGCAGGCGCGGCCATCGTGCTGGAGCTGCTCAGCGGCACCATCTATCTGCTCCTGCTGGGGGCCGGTTTTGCCGCGGCCGCCGTCTCGGCCCACCTGGGCGCCAGCCTGACGGCCCAGATCGTCGTGGCCGCCGTGGTGGGGGTGAGCGCCGTGCTCACCTGGTACCTGGTGCGCCGCAAGGGGCGCACGAACCAGCCGGCCAGCCAGGCCAACCCGGACATCAACCTGGACATCGGCGGCACGGTGCTCATCGAGGCCTGGGACCCGGACGGCACCGCCTCGGTGCGTTACCGCGGCGCCCAGTGGACGGCCATGCCGCGCCCGGGCGCGACGCCGGCCACCGGCATGCACCGCGTGGCCGAGGTGGTCGGCAGCCGCCTGGTCGTCGACAAGATCTGAGTCACTCCCTCCCCTCCTCCCGGCAGCAAGCCCCCATCAGAAAGGACAAGGCCACCATGGAAGTCGCAGTGATCATCCTGGTCATCGCCATCATCTTCATCAGCCAGTCGGTGAAGTTCGTGCCGCAGCAAAATGCCTGGGTGCGCGAGCGCCTGGGCAAGTACCACGGCACCATGTCGCCGGGGCCCAACTTCCTCATCCCCTTCATCGACAAGGTGGCCTACAAGCACAGCCTGAAGGAAATTCCGCTGGATGTGCCCAGCCAGGTGTGCATCACCCGCGACAACACCCAGCTGCAGGTGGACGGCATCCTTTATTTCCAGGTGACCGACCCGATGCGCGCCAGCTACGGCAGCTCCAACTACATCGTGGCCGTCACCCAGCTCGCCCAGACCTCGCTGCGCAGCGTGATCGGCAAGCTGGAGCTGGACAAGACCTTCGAGGAGCGCGACATGATCAACGCCCAGGTGGTCTCGGCCATCGACGAGGCGGCGCTCAACTGGGGCGTGAAGGTGCTGCGCTACGAGATCAAGGACCTGACGCCGCCCAAGGAGATCCTGCAGGCCATGCAGCGCCAGATCACGGCCGAGCGCGAGAAGCGCGCGCTGATCGCCGCCTCGGAAGGCCGCCGCCAGGAGCAGATCAACATCGCCACCGGCGAGCGCGAGGCCTTCATCGCCCGCTCCGAGGGCGAGAAGCAGGCGCAGATCAACAACGCCCAGGGCGAGGCCGCCGCCATCACCGCCGTGGCCGAGGCCACCGCGGATGCCATCGCGCGCATCGCCGCCGCCATCCGCCAGCCCGGCGGCGAGCAGGCGGTGCAGCTCAAGGTGGCCGAACGCGCGGTGGACGCCTACAGCAAGGTGGCGGCGGATGCGTCCTCCACCCTGATCGTGCCCAGCAACATGACCGAAACCTCGACCCTCATCGCCTCGGCCATGCGGATGCTGCAGGCCGGCAAGACGTCGGGCGGCAGCGCCTGAACACAATGCTAGAATGGCGGGCTTCGGAGCGGTGGATGAGTGGTTTAAGTCGCACGCCTGGAAAGCGTGTGTGGGTTAATAGCCCACCGCGGGTTCGAATCCCGCCTGCTCCGCCAGCACCTTTTTTTGGTGCCGCAAACATCCCCTGATTCCACCCCAAAGCCTGCTACTTGATCTCTCTGTAGCAGGCGGGCGGGTGCGAATCCTTGGTCAATTCCACATCAAAGCCCTAAAATCCACCTTCAAACCTCGAAGGGTGGAACGGTCGGTGCTGTTCCACCCCAGGGGTGGAATCAAGTCTCCGGGGTGGAATCATCGTGTCTCAGCAACTGACCGTCGCGGCGCTTTCGGCGCTCGCACCGGGCGCGCGCCTTAGCGCTGGCCGCGCCGTCTATCTGCGCAAGAACCTCGATCGAAGCATCAGTGCGACGTTGAGGGTCAAGCGCGCAGGCAAGCAAGTCGACTTGAAAGTCGGCGTCTTCGAAGAACCTTTCAGCAAAGCGACCGTCGCCCAGGTCTGGCGCGACGCCGACGTCGTGCGTGCTGCCGCCGACAAGCAAGTCGCTGTCCGAAAGGCCCGCGCCGCTGTCAAAGAGGAAATCGCGCGCGCACCCGTCGGCAAGCTCACGCCAGCATCGACAGTCGCCGAATGCTGGGCGGCATTCTTGGTCGACGTCAAAGCGAACGCGCGCTGGACCGATCGGAATCGGGAAACGAACGTCGCGCGCATCGATAAACACTTCGTCCCGTGGCCGCTGTGGCACCGCCCCGCCGCCGAACTGACCGCTGACGACATAGCCGCCAAGCTCGGGCCGATCACACGCGCGACGCCCGCCCAAGGTCGAAAGCTCAGTGGGCTTTTGCGCCTGACGCTAACTTACGCGCGCGTCAAGAAGGTGATCAACGCGGTCCCCATGGCCGACGCGCTCGAACAGATCGCAATCACCAGCGGCAAGCGTGCGTCTGCCCGCCACCATCACGCGCTGCTGGACGTCGGCGAACTGCGCGCGCTATTTCGCGCGATCGACCATTTGCCGGGCAGCCCATCGGTTCGCGGCGCCTTGAAGTTGCAGGCGTGGACCGCAACGCGCACGACCGAAGTGCGCGAAGCGCGGTGGGCCGAATTCTTCGACCTCGACGGCGATGAACCCCGGTGGGCGATTCCGCGCGAGAGGATGAAAATCAAGGACGCCGCGCGCGGGGATCACGTCTTGTATCTCGCGCCGCAGACTGCCGCATGGCTGCGCGATCTGCCCCGCCGTGGTGAACTGCTTTTCCCTGGCAGGCCCGGCGAAGGCCGACAAGACAACGCCGTGACGGACAACGCGCTTTCGCAAGCGATGCGCCGCGATCTGGGCATGGATGGCAAGCATGTTCCGCACGGCTGGCGCAGCAGTCTCAAAACGCTTGGGACGCGCGCGATCGGCGAAGACGGGCGCCCGCTATTCACCGATGCCTGGATCGAAAGCGTTTTGGATCACCTGCCCGACGACAGCGTCGAAGCTGCTTATGACCGGGGGCGCCACACTGAACAGGCCGCCCGCGTCCTGGCGTGGTGGGCGGACTTGCTTGAAGGCAAGACCGCATGACCGATCTACGCCGCGCCCTGCTGGACAAGCGGTTGAGCGGCGATCGGCACATGGCTGCCGATGACATTGCGCGCGTTCTGGCACAAGGGAACGCAGCAATCTATGAGCTGCTGTGCGACTACTTCGGCGAGCTTTCTCGCAGCGTGCAGCATCGGCAGTTTCAAGAAAGAGTCGCGGCGTTCGAAGCCGATCACAACGGGCTGTCTGACGCCGACTTGTGGGCCCGCGTGGAAGTGCCGCCCTATAGCTTCGATCGCTGCCCGATGCCGCCATTCGCCCAGGCCGACCGCGACACGATCATGGCGACATTGCGGGACCGGGCAGGCATTCCAGAGCGTTTCCGTTTCACCGGATTCGCACCATGCATTGGCAGATCGGACCTTGAAGATTACGTGACGCGCACCGTGCCGCCGTTCGACTTGAGCGATGTTTTCGATCGGGTTGCATCAGTGCGGGGCTTGATGATTGCGGAATTCCTCGAACGCACCGAGCATCGCAGGGGCAAGTCGGGAAGAACGCCAAAGGGCGAAAAGTCGAAGGATGAAATTGCCCAGGAAATCGCCGCGAAATATCACGGTCAACCGGGCGCCCTAGATCAACGGCAGTTGCTGGACGACGGCCGAGCGGCCGAATCGGATTCGCGAAAACAATAGCTTTGCAAATCCACAAATGCCCGAAGGTCTTCGGACCGTTCGGGCTTTTTTCATTTCTGCAGGGCGCACGGACTGCAAAAAAATGTCCGGCAAAAGCGGGGTTCACTGGACGTTCTTGGTTCGGCATCGTGCCGGGCCATGAACACCAAAGCCCCGCGCCCCCCCCCTTCCCTTCGACCCGCTGTTCGGAACGCGCGACGACGTTGTGGCGCAGGCCACGCCCATCGGAAACGCCCGCGCCGGCAAGATTCTGGATGAACACCCGGACGCGCCGCGCCCGATCCTGGGCGGCGATCGCCCTGGATCGAAAGCGATCTATTCGCTAATCCAGACGCGCAGGTTCTGGCTCGGCATCGCGGAGAACGGGCTGCCGCCGATCGTAGGCATCAAAAATTAAAGGCCGGGGCTGCGCCGCAGCACAGCACCCGGCCTTCGTCGCTCATGCAGGTCGTCGAAACCGGGCATGAGTCTAAAGCCCGATGCCATCGCGCGCAAAGCCCCGGCCATTGCACGAAAGCACGCAATGGCATCAACCAACACCCGCCCGCCGTCGACGTCGACGCTGCGCAGCCGTCAACATCGCCAAGCCCTGGCCGAAGCCGATCGAAGGCGCTGGCGCGGGGCCTGGACGACCGCGCCCTGGCCCCGCTGGTGCGCACCGACGCCGCCTGCGCCCATCCATGGGCAGCATCGATAGGCGAACGACGTGTTTCACCGCGACCGTCTTCCAGCCCCGCTGGACTACTTCGAGGCCGAGGGCTTCACGCTGACCGGGCGCGGCAAGTGGCGTTCGACCGCTTGCCCGTTCCACGGCTCCGGCAGCAGCCTGCGCGTGAACGTTGAATCGGGTGCCTTCATCTGCATGGCCGGATGCGGCGCCCGTGGCGGCGACCTTGTCAGCTTCCATCAGGCCCATCACGGCGTCGGCTTTGTCCGAGCTGCCAAAGACCTCGGCGCCTGGACAAGTCACCCGCGCGACCCCGCGAAGCCGCGCCGCCGTCCAACTCCATTCAGCCCGCGCGATGCCTTGGAAGTGTTCGGCGACGAACTGCTGCTGGTCGTCGTGGCGGCACTGAACGTTCATCAGGGCGTCGCCCTCACCGATGCAGATCGCGCGCGGCTGCTGGTGGCGGCAAGGCGCGTTCACACGATTTGGTCATGGATGAGCCCGACATGAAGCCGAACCCGCCCAGAACGGCAGCGCAGCGCGTCGACGACGCCGTGGCCGCACAGGCGCGCCAGATCGGCAACGGCCACGACGGCACCGCTGACCTGTATCGCTTCGGTGGGCTCGATCCTGGCCCCGGGACCGTGCCACCAGCGGCGATGCCTGCCCCGTGGACGTGGCCGCAGGCCGCGACGCTGGACGAACTGAGCGCCGCCCGGCTCACCCCGCCCGAAATCATTCAAGGGCTGCTGTGGGCTGATCTGCTGCTGCTGGCCGCGCCCGGGGGCACCGGAAAGACGACGCTACTGCTGTGGCTGGCGATCTGCATCTCCACCGGGCGCCCCTTCTTCGGGCATCCCATCCTTCGGCCCGGCGTGGTGCTGCTGGTGAGCGCCGAAGACGGCAGGGAGTTGCTTCTTGCGCGGCAGCTTCGCGTTATGCGGGCGATGGCGTTGACGCCCCGCGAAATCGAGCTGTGCGTGCAGCGCCTTCGCATCAGCGACGCGACGACGGGGACGCTTCGCCTTGCGACGATCGAACGCGACATGGTCGTGCCATCCGTTGCCCCTTATCAGATCGTCGCCGAAGCGCAGGCGCAGGGCAAAGATGGTCAGCCGATCGCCGTGCTACTCGATCCCGCGATCAGCTTCGGCGTCGGCGAAGGGCGAACGAACGATGCCGAACAGGCGCTGGTCGCGAGCGCGCGGGTGTTGATCCACAACCTGCAATGCGCCGTCGTCTACGCCACGCACACCGGACAAGGACCGGCCAGAGAACGCAATTTCGGGCAATACAGCAATCGGGGCGGTTCAAGTTTTGCCGATGGCGCGCGCCATGTCTGGGTCGCCCATCCTGCGGACGCCGAGACCTGGCGCAAGACGCTCGGGCGCGATCTGCCGCCCGGGCGCAGCGCCCTCGAACTGGCGATCGCGAAATGCAGCTTCGCGCCGCCCGCGCCGCAGCATCTGTTTTTCGAGCGCGAAGGCTATGCACTGGAACGGATCGAACCGGGTCGGCGCGCCCAGGTCAGTGCCGCCGAACACTTCGATGCGCGCGCCGAACAAGCGCTGAACTACGCGCGCAGCTTGCTCGATGGCGGGCGCATGAACAGCGTTCACACGCTCAAGGCGCTATTGCGCGAGCACATGGGCGTTTCCGATCGCGACGCGAAAGCCATAATCGACGACCTGACCGATCGCGGCTTGCTGATCCCATGTCGCCGACCGGATGCCGGTGAACGCGGCGCGCGCGAATACCTGCACCCGCTGCGACGCGGCGAATCGCTGCCTGAAACCATCGTGACGGTTGCCGCCTGGAATGCGCAGAAAAGCGCGGCGATGACCAGCGGCAAGCGCCGCGCAGGGGACGGCGGTGTTTAAGCGGCGCGTAAATGCGGCAGTGTTTTTGGGCGCTTTGCCGCTTTCACAAAAGCCGCTTGAACGCCTTAAGGGAAAAGAACCCCGTGCATGCGGTGCACCGGGGGTTTCCTTCCCCTTTCCCTCGCCAAACGTCGAAGCGGTGCAAAGGCGGTGTCAAAGCGGCGAAAGGCGTCAAAGCGGCGTGCTCCCTTGGGGCACGGAACCATTACTGTCTCGACATATGATCAGCGGACAAATTACGGCGCCGCCACATCAGCGCACCGGTCCAGAGCGCAACTGACACTACAGGAACACTGCGTTCCAGCGTGCTTGGGCCTCATCAAAATCAAATCTGACGTACTGGACTTCCGTCATCGCAAGCACCGACGTCTTGGAGAGTATGGGAGTACAGGTGCCACCGTCCCTGCGCGCTGACGGCGTGTGAAACCCGTGAAGCTGATCGGCAATTGCTTCTTGGGTGATCGCAAGACACTGGGCATAAGCGCCCGTAGCAGCCTCACCGGTAAGGCACGCCGGCCTCGGATCGATGAGATGCAGGTCCTTTGTAGTCGCTTGCGCGTCGACCGTGACAAGCTGCACATACATACTGGGGCCCCCTTCCGGTGGAAGCCAATGCACCTTCTCTGCGAGCGCTGTATCGGATTCCGCAGCGGTGTACAGCACTGGAATGCTTCCATCGGTGAACCGGCTCGGCCTTTGGCTTGCTTGCCCTAGTTCATCGAAGACCCACTTAAGGTAGTCCGAAGGGGTGTAATCGTCAATGTCAAAAAAGGCGCTGTTGCGGGCGAAATCCCCTTCAGAAATGCCCAGCTCGTTAAACACCTGTGTCCTCAATCGCGAGTTGCCCAGACGCCAACGTTGAATCGTCTCGTTTTGTCGAGTCAACACCTCCAACACTTTTCAAGCTCCGGCCAATTCTCGAACTGACGATTCGATTCTTATCAAAGTAGGCAAATCTGCCTTTACCATAGCATCAACCGGGGAGGAATTATTCAGCAGCGGCCATGGAGCTCTTATCCAACTTCGTTCGCTATCTCGATTGCCCTGGAATAGTGCCGACAGACGCGATCGGATTCGCATTAGCGTACGCATGCGCAGCTTGATGTCCGGCAGTGCGAAATATTCAACAAGCGTTGACGAAAAGGGGTCGTCACCCTCAGGAGGGAGGCCGCACATTGCTTTCATTTGCTTGTCAGATGCGCCCCAGTAGTCCTGTAGGGCGGCCAGCGCACGGACCGGTGCGAGATCCGGTGCAAGGCTGGTCACGGGATTGACGGCCGCCGCCTTGCTCTGTTCAACGTGACTTGCAAGGGTAGCGTCGAGAAGAATAACTTTACGCGAAATCTTCTCCGTCCCCTTCAATTGGAGAAAGTCAGTCAAACTTGGCGGAGACGTAGCGGCGTGCCCGGAGAAATAAATAAGATTGATATCTTGAGTGGTAGTTCGCACAAGAGATTCAAGCGAAGACGCCGATTTCGTCTCCAAGAGCTTGTACGGGGACGCTTCTGGTCCATCGTGGGGAATTCCCCCCGTGGCGTTTGTTCCTTGAGCAGCAGATAGATTCATGACATCACCCATTAGGAAGCTCAAGCCCGGCGTGTTCAAGTGCCCTTTCGAGTAACTCGCGGCCGGCCTGAGCCTTCGACTCGAAAGGTCGAGCAGATATATTGGTGAGGTTCACATCAAACCCAACAAAAAGCCGTTCCGCATTTGAATACATCGGAGCCACGTCGATGAGCGATTGAGGCCCATCCTCCGTCTCACTATACGCAAACCTGAAGCTCACGTTTGACAGTGGAGACAAACGGCCTGGCAGCGTCATGAGATTGAAATATTTGTCTCGGGCTGCAGCACCTCCCTCAATATTGAACTCAATGTGGCCAACAAGCTTTTCAGTCGTAGATGCCAAAGAAGGCGAATGCCCTCCTAAAATCGACACAAACAACGATTGGACGCCAAGGGCAATACCAATATCAGCTTCGCTAGTCAGATTTCTGAACTGTCCTTCGACGTAATCTGCCGTAATCCTAAGGTTTGCGATTCCGTTGAACATCGAAAAGCGGATGGCTTGGTCTTGCAGCCTCGGCGATTGGACAGTAGATATGTCGCTTGAAGCAAGCGGGAACTTTGAACCCAAACCATCGGCGACCATTTCGATCAATTGTGCGCCTCGCGTCATTAGGCCAACTGCCGGCCTAGGAAACTCGATTCGGTGGGTGATGGTGGCGAGGGTCCAGTTGATCTTCATTGGCTGTACGCAGTTTCCAAGTGGCAGTGCCCGGCGGACACCCCGAGGCTGGGATTCTCCGCAGGTTAGTTGGTTTCCGATGCCCGGTCCATGGTCCAACCAAGAAACGTTGCTGCCTCGTTCGATGATGCCGCCAGCGTATCGCGACCACCGTCGGGTCTACACGGGGGTACCACTACTACTTGGGGGGCAGTGGTTCAAGAGCAAGAGACACACGGCAACCATGCATTGCTCTCAGGCGCAGATTTTTTTATTCACGGGAGCGTATGGATGGCACCAGAACCATACGTTTTTGCAGATACATGGGGCACCGCAACTTCCCGCGATTGACGAAGACCCATGCGGCGCAGCCGCACACCTTGAAAGGAACGACATGACCACGGACAGCCCAACTCAATCCAGCTATGAGACGTGGCGGCAGGCGATTCAAGCGGAATTCACAGCGCAACACGAAGCGCTGTGCAGCGCGCTGGACGACGCGCAGACCTTGCTGCATGACAGCGTCGAATCGCTGCGGCGCGAAGTGCTTCTGCAGCATGCGGCGGCGGTTGAAGGCGGCGACGCCGAACACGCGGCGAAGCTCGCCGAACTGGTCGAACGGCTCGATCAGCAGATCGCCAGCATGAAGGCCGAGCCCCTTCGCAACGGCACGTAATCGTCCTACCCTTCGCCCTGCGGCTTGATGGACGGGCCGGTACTCAGTCCCCCCTTTCGACGAAGGAGTCCCGACCATGTCCGTGAACGCGGTACTGCTTGCGCCCACGCGCGCGCCCCTGTCCCATCATCAAGCGGGCGCCGCATCGGCCCACTACGCCCGCGATCTGCTGCGCTCGATCGGTATTGCCTTTCAGGCCCAGGCGCGCGGCATGAGCTTCGAAAGCGCCTTGGACGCGCGCGGCGCGAACGAAGCCATGAAGATCACGCGCGCGCTGGTGGGCGCCCTGGCACGCGCGGCGCAGGCCCCCGCCATGACCAACGTCCCCGGCTGGGCGCAGGAGCTGGTGCCGACCGTCGTCGCGGCGTTCGTCGACGTCCTGGCCGAGCAAGGTTCGACGCTCGCGCTGCTGCCAGCACAGCGCTATGTGTTCGGACCGGGCAAGCTGCGCGTGCCGATGCGAACGAGCGGCACTTCGCCCAATCTGGCGGCGGCGTTCTTCGCCGAAGGCGGTCCGATCCGGGTCGGGGCACTGCAACTGCAGCCCGCAACGCTCGCGCCGAAAACCCTGGGCGTGATCGGCACAACGACCCTCGAAATGATCGCGGCGGCAGGCGACGACGTCATGCTGAACGTCGTCCGACAAGGCGCGATGACCGACAGCGCGAAGGCGCTGGATCGCATCTTCTACGACGACCAGCCCGCCGACAACAAGCGCCCTGCGGGCCTGCAAAGCGGCATTGCTACAGGCGACACTGCCGTCAGCAGCGGGGCCACGGCGGCGAATATCCGCGCAGACCTGAAAGGCATGCTCTCGCGCCTGATCGCCAACGGCTTCGGCAGCCCGCGCACGGTCTGGATCATGAACACGCTGAACGCGGCGGCGCTCGCCGAAATCTCGGACGAAGCCGCCATGCTCGATCGCTACTTGAAAATCCCGATCGTGAGCGGCCCAGACGTGCCCGCTGACGTGGTGTTTCTGGCCGACTGCGCGGGCGTTGCCATCGGGCAGGACGTGCCGACGATCGACGTCGCGACCGAAACGCTGCTGCACGAAGAAGCTGGCGCGGGGCTGGTGAGCCCGATCGTGAGCGGTGACGCGGGCGCGGGCGTGATGGCATCGCCGACGCGCTCGATCTTTCAGACGAACGCCGCCGCCTTGAAGCTGGTGCTGCCCGTCGACTGGGTTGCTGCCGATGGCGCCGTGCAGGCGCTGACCGGCGTTGCTTGGTAAGGGGCGCCATGCTCCACGCTGACGCCCGCACCATCCCGAACGGCTGGATGAGCAACAAGCGCGCGCCAGCAGACTCGATCACCCGGCGCGCTGACGGCCTGCTGGTCGTACGCCTGCCTGATGGTTCGACCGATCTTGTCGCCGGGCACCGCCTCGATCTGGCGCAGGCGCTGGCGTCGGGCTTCATGGTGCCCCAGCGCCGCGCAGTAGCCCCGCCCAAGCCCGCCGAGGCGGCACCGAAGACCAGCGGCCTTACCCGCGCCGACGTCGACGGGCTGGGGCGCGTTTTCGAGCACATCGGGCAGCGCCTGCAAGCCCTGGAAGACAAGGGCAAGGCCAACGCGCCGCCCCCGCGTCGCAGCGCCAGCAGGCGGGAAGCCGCAGCGCGCGCCGAATTGGCATTGGCCCGCGCTGAGACGCTGTTGCGCCGCGCGCCATGACTGCGCCCGCCAAGCCCCCGGCCAAGCTGCGCGATTTCTCGCGCCCGCCTGGAGCGCTGCGGCATCAGGACGTCGTCGACGAAGGCCCGACGCTGGCCGAAGTCGGCAGGGCGCTGGGCGTGTCGCGCGAGCGCGTTCGGCAGCTCGAAACAAGCGCGCTTCGCAAGGTTGCCGATGCCCTGCGCGCCCGGGGCTTCGGCCCCGACGACTTCCTGGATTGATCACGACGCTGGCGGGGTCGAATTCGCAAACGGCCACGGCACGCGCACCGAGATCGGATGGGGCGCCGTATCGTCATCGTCGCTGATGCCAGCGGCTTCGATGACGTCGCCCAGGTCGCGCGCCACGCTGAGATGAAATTCTCCGAGCGCCGCAAGCATTGGCGCCACTCTCGCGAGCGCGGCTGCGGCCTGCGGATCACCCCTTGGAAACTGTGCCAGAACTGCCGCGACAAGTTGTTGGGCATCCATGCCTTGTTCGCTGGCTGCGCTGTTGAGTAGATCGAGCAATCCGAAGAATTGCGCAACCGTCGGCGGCGCCGTACCGAGCCGCCATGCGTGGGGAAGTCGTGCCCCTGCCAGTGACTCCGGGGGCCATCGCTCAGCCCGAGGCTTCGAGACCAGCGCCGCGTATTCGCCACTCTCGACGGCTGCAATTCCGTCCGCTCGCGCGTGCCCCGCGTTCAATGACAGCTCGCCGCGCAAGACGCGCTCGAATATCTCCGGCGACTTGCGCAGCAGGGATTTCGCAGACTGCAAGCGGCGCAAAGGAACCTGCGCGGCCTTCGCCGCTTCCTCTTCCGATAAATCCGCAAAGCTGCGGATTTTCCCGTTGCACGCGACTCGGGGCCTGCCACGCTTGCGCGTTGCCAGCCGCGCCCAGTAGCAAGCTCTCTGATCTTCGGTCCAGTTGCGGCGGCTGGTGCGAGCAATAGTCAGCTCGCTCGCCTCATCCTCAGTGCCGACGAACTGCACAACCGGGATGGTCGCAAGATTCGCAGCGATGGCAGCGCGCCAGCGCTGTTTTCCGTCCAGCACCTTCGCGTCGTACATGACCACAGGGTCGATCACGCCGCTGACTTTCACGCTCGCGACCAGTCCTGCAAAGTCGTCTGCGCTGGCTTCGGGAATGCCTTCGGCGCACGGATGAACCTCGGGCATGGGGTCAACAGGGAACAGCTCGGGCACTACCGAGCAAGGGAGCGATTGCGTTTGCTTCATGGCGAACTCCGGTGAAAAGCACGATCGCGCAGCGGAAGCGGGTTCCGCTGCTGATCGACACCCCCGAAAAAGTTCGCCGTGCATCAATTCCGGCCCGTGCGCGACGGTCGAAATCTGTAGCCCCGTGGGGGATGGGGCGCCCGCGACCTTACGCCGACGCGCGGCGCATTGCAAGGCCCGAAGGCGCCGCAATAGGCCGCCCCTGGGGCGTTTTCGGGCTGTGCCGCACCATGCCCCTATCCCGCCCTGCGATCGCGCCGCCTGCGCGCGTTCTGTCGGTCAGAGCTGCGTCGGCTCATCCTCGATCACTCCATCTGCAGTGATCGTGACGTAGATCATGTCCCCACCGAAGCCGCCTTCAAGATCGTCATCCTGTGCAGCCTGTAGCTGGCGGCGCATGGTCAGCAGCATCGCATCGCGGGAGAACGGTTCGGCAAGCAGTTCAGGATGATCGATAGGCGGGAGCGGCATGACCCGCGCGCCTCCTGCGCCGCTGTTTGCCTTCTTCGGAAAACATTGCTTGCGATCGACCTCGAACACTGCCGCCAACATGCGTTCATGCTCGGCAGACCATCCCGCGATCGCGACCTGCCATCTATTTGCGGCATCGGTGCCGATGGGCATGCTGCGGCACAGCAGGGGCGGAAAGGTCAGATGCGGCAGATTGATCAGGCTGTCGAAATCGCGTGTCGGCGACTGCTTCACGTACGCTTCGAGTGCATCCAGGGACTTGATTGCGCCCCGAGACGCCACCGCTAGCCGACGCTCGGGGAACACGCGCACCTTGCGGGCCACGTCCACATTGCCGCGCTGGCCTTCGCGGGATACGGCAGTGTCAGTCGCCACGACCACGCGTAGCGGCTCGGCGCACAGGTTCAGGATCGTCATGCGGCAGGAGGGTATCAGGCGGCAGGCCGCTGATAGCGCTGCGCCGTGCGCGGCGAAATGCCGGTGCGTTCGATGGTTTCGCGGTAGGGGCTGCTTACGGCAACCGTTGCCGGTTGCACGGTGCGCGCCTTCGCATGCCCGCCAGCTTTCGCAACCTGCTGCGGCGTGGCCCGTTCCAGCTCGGCCAGCAGTTCCCCGCAGCGGCGTTCGGCCCGCATGCGGAGCACCACGCCCCGGCGCAGGCGCCCGCGATCGCGGCGCGGTTCGGGAAGTCGACGCCTTTTCCCGACAGTGCAAATCCGCATGACGACGGAAGCGAAGAAGGGTGGAACAGAAATCTTCATTCCACCCCGCACTCATCGATTTTCCTAGGCTACAGAGAATGGGTGTTAATCCCGCCTGCTCCGCCAAGAAACCATCACTCGGTGCTTCAACCCGCACCTTGATTCCATCCACGAAAAAGCCCCGCGACCCGGGGCTTTTTCGTTTCCGGCCTCGCCAGAACCCGAGGTCCCGCCATGTAAGCGGTCCTCCTACACGACGACGGCTTGCAGGACTATCACCGCCTCCCGCTTTCCGCAGCACAGTGGCAGTTCGGCATCTCCAAGACCCTCCTCCTCCCTCCATCCCCGGGATGCCGTTTACGAACCCGCTTCGGCGGGTTTCTTTTTGTCCGGCGACCGGACGGACGGGCGTTGACGGCGGCCATCGGGGCGGCCACCATCAGCACGGATGCAGTGGTGGTCCGCCGCCCATGCACGCGGCGCGGAGGGAATGTCATGGCTGACAGCGACAAGGTGTTTGCCGGCTCGATTCCGAAGCTCTACGACACGCTGATGGTGCCGCTGATCTTCGAGGCCTATGCCGGCGACGTGGCGGCCCGCATTGCCGCATCACGCCCGATGTCCGTGCTCGAAACAGCCGCCGGCAGCGGCGTGGTCACGCGGGCGCTGGCGCCCAGGCTCGGCACCGAAGCGCGGTACGTGGTGACCGACCTGAACCAGCCCATGCTCGACTACGCGGCCACCCGGCAAGGGGCCGACAGCCGCATCACGTGGCAGCAGGCGGACGCCCTTCACCTTCCGTTCGAGGATGCGTCCTTCGATGTCGTGCTCTGCCAGTTCGGCGCCATGTTCTTCCCGGACCGGGTCGCCGGCTACGCCGAAGCCCGCCGCGTCCTCAGGCCGGGCGGCCTCTTTGTCTTCAGCGTGTGGGACCGCATCGAAGAGAACGAGTTTGCCGACGAGGTCACCAGCGCCATGGCCACCGTGTTTCCGCAAGACCCTCCGCGCTTCCTTGCGCGCACGCCGCACGGCTATCACGATGTCGCGGTGATCCGTTCAGAGGTGAATAGCGCCGGTTTCTCGCACGTCGAGCTCGAGACGATCGAAAAGGTGAGCCGCGCGTCGTCGGCACGCCAGGCCGCCACCGCCTATTGCCAAGGCACGCCGCTGCGCAACGAGATCGAAGCGCGCGACGCCAGTCGGCTCGAGTTCGCCACCGACCGCGCGACCGTGGTGATCGCCAAGCGCCACGGCAACGGTCCCGTGGCCGGGAAGATCCAGGCGCATGTGATGGCGGCCGTCAAATAGCGAGCGGCCCCAGCGGGAAGCGCTATCTCGAATGCGCGCCCATCCAGTCCCACACCCGTGCGGGCGCCTCGACCATCACGTTGTGGCCATGCGGGCCGAGATCGTCGGCCTGCGGGTCGATGGCGCGAAGCTGCTCCAGGGTCACCAGGGCGTCGCCGGCCGCACGGCCAAGATGGACGGGGCATCGGGCCAGCGCCAGCAACTGCGCAACGGGCGGCTTGCCGACGCCGAAGGCGCGCGGGTCCATGGCCAGGCGCCAGCCGCCGCCCTGTGCGTCGCGCGCGACGCCGCGCATCGCGACCGCCGGGGAATCAGCGCCGGCGATGCCGGCCAGCCCCGACACCTTCAGGTAGCGGTCCAGCGCCTCGGCCTCGGTGGCGAAGGCCCGGGGCGGCTGGGCGGCCAGCTTGTCCATGCGCTGCAGGTCCTCATCGCTCCAGGCGACCTTGATGCCGGCACCGAAGACGCGGTGCGGCACCACGCCGAACCAGCCCGTGGCGAGCGCCAGGCCGATCACGCCGCCGAGCGAATGGCCGAGCACCACGAGCCGCCCCGCCGGGTCGACGTGCGGCAACAGCGCGCGCGCGACGCTGGCGGCGTACTGGCCGACCGCATACGAATCCTGCGCGGGCGACTCCCCGTGCCCCGGCAAATCCATGGCCAGCCAGCGGCTGTGCCAGCGCTCGCCGGCCTCGGCGCACAGGGGCGACCAGACCGCCGCCGTGGCGCCCAGGCCGTGCAGCATCACCAGAAGGTCGGGCCCTGCTCCGCCCTGTTCGATGTACATGGGACAAGTCTCCGTCGTTCGTTCGATTGGACGCGGCCGAGATTAACCGAGCGGCCCGCGCCGCCCTACAGCTCCAGCACCAGGCGCTGGCCGCCGCATGCGCGCGAGCAGCAGCTCATCATGCGCTGGCCCGCCTCGCGCTCGGCGCGGGTCAGCACCATGTCGCGATGATCGACATCGCCCGAGAGCACGCGCACCTCGCACGATCCGCACAACCCTTCCTCGCAGTCGCTCTGCACGTCGATGTTGGCGGCGCGCAGCGCGGCCAGCAGTGTCTGGTCGGCTCGCACGGGCAGGGTCAGGCCGGAGTCCTTCAGCTCCACCTCGAAGGCGTGCTCCTTGTCCGGGTCCAGCGTGCCGAGGGTGGATTCGAAATGCTCCACCTTCAGCGCGTCCTCGGGCCAATGGGCGCAGGCCTTGTCCAGCGCTTCGAGCATGCGCAGCGGCCCGCAGGCGTAGACCTGCACGCCTTCCTCGGGCGTGGCCAGCAGCGCTGCCAGGTCCAGGCGCGCACCCTCCCCGCTCACATGCAGCGCAAGGTGCTCGCCGTGCAGCGCGCGCAGTTCGTCGACGAAGGCCATCGCGCCCCGGCTGCGCCCGCAGTAGTGCAGCGTGTAGTCGATGCCCAGGGCGCGCGCGCGGCGGGCCATGGCGGCAATCGGCGTGATGCCGATGCCGCCGGCAATGAAGATCAAGCGCCTGGCGCCTTCGTCCAGGCGGAAGTGGTTGCGCGGCCCGCGGATGCGCAGCCGGTCGCCCGCCTTCACCTGGCCGTGCACCCAGGCCGAGCCGCCGCGGCTCTGTGGATCCAGCAGCACCGCGATCTCCAGGGCAGACGCGTCGTCCGGATCGCCGCACAGCGAGTACTGGCGGGACAGCCCGGTGTCGCCGCACTCCACGTCGATGTGCGAGCCCGGAGACCAGCGCGGCATCGGCCGGCCGTCGGGCGCGGCCAGCCGAAGGCGCACGATGCCCTGCGCGACCTGCGTGGCGCTTTGCACCACCACCGGCCGGGTGATGGCATGGGCCGAGGGCTCGCCGATGCGCACGCCGGCGCGTGCACCGGTGCGCAAGGCCGGGTCGCGGCGTTCGGGGTTGCGCGCCGGGTCCCACTGCACCCACAGGTGCTCCGGCCCGCGGAAGGACGTGTTGGGCACGTAGCTGAAGCGCTGCGGCGCTAGCTGCATGTGCGGCAGGCGCCGCGTGAACTCCTCCAGGAACACCTGCATCTCCATGCGTGCCAGGTTCTTGCCCATGCACTGGTGCGAACCGTAGCCGAAGGTCAGGTGGTCGCTCGCGTTGTCGCGGCGGATGTCGAACAGGTCGGCATCGGCAAAGCGGGCCTCGTCGTGGTTGGCCGACGAGGTGACGATCAGGAGCTTGCTGCCCGCCGGGATGTCGATGCCACCCACCGTGACGTCCTGCGTGGCGAGGCGTCGCCATGCGGCCACCGAGCCGTTGTGCCGCAGGCACTCTTCCACGGCGTTCGGAATGAGCGCCGGGTCTTCGCAGATGTCGCGCCATGCGGACGGGTGCTGCAGCAGCAGCTTCATCGCGTTGGCCGTGGCATTGGCGGTGGTTTCGTGCGCCGCGACGATGCCGGCCATCATCATGGAGTGCAGGTAGGAGTCGGTCACGACCTCCGGAAATTCCTTCTGCTTGCGGATGCCGTACTGCATCCAGCCTTCGGCATCCGGGTCCTGGCGCATCTTGTCGAGCACCTTGCCCGCGAACTGCCAGAAGTTGCCCACCGCATGCGCCACCTCGACCTGCTCTTCCGGCCTGGGCCGGCCCCAGGTGTTGACGGTGTGCGCGATGCTGTACTTGCGCAGCGTGTCCATGTCTTCTTCCGGCACGCCCAGGAAGTGCAGGGCCACGGTAAGCGGCACTTCCCACAGCATCTGGTCCACCAGGTCGGCCCGCCCTTCGTCGATGAAGCGGTCCACATACTCGCGGGCCAGCTGGCGCACCAGCGGCTCGTGCTTCATCAGGTGCTCGGGGGTGAACGGCTCCATCAGCACCCGGCGGCGCGGCATGTGCGCCGGCTCGTCCTCGTTCACCAGCGTGCGGTTGAGGGCGAAGCCGTAGCTGGCCAGCACCGCATTCGCCTCCGGGCCGGTGGGCGTGATCTTCTCCAGCGCAATGGAGGGACTGAAGGTGAGGTTGTCGCGGAAGATGGCCTTGATGTCGTCGTAGCGCGTCACCACCCAGTAGCCCAGCTGCGGGCTGTAGAAGACGGGCTCCTGCTCGCGCGCCCAGCGCACGTACTCAGGCGGGTCCTGCTGGTAGCCGTCGCTGAACGGGTCGAAGGCAGCCGCCTGGTGGCTCACGGGGCAGCCCGTGGGCGAGCGCTGTTCTTGCTGCGCCCCATGGGCGAAGGGGCAGCCGCCGCTCGCCGGGGCAGCTGTGTTGGTGGCAGGGTTCATGTCGGGGGCTCCCAAAAGGCAAAGGCCCCGGACATTCGCCAGGGCCGGCCGCCATGCAAGCGGCAAGATGAAAGATCGGTCAGTCCAGCGTGATGTTCAGGTCGCGGATGAGCTTGTGCCAGCGCGTGGTCTCCGACTTGAGCAGCTCGGCGAACTGGGCCGGCGTGTTGCCCACCGGCTCCACGCCGAAGTCGACCAGCTTCTTGTGCACGTCGGGCGCGTTGATGGCCGCGACCACCTGCTTGTTGAGCGCAGCCACCACATCCGCGGGCGTGGCGGCGGGCACCACCATGCCCACCAGCGCAGCCGCCTCGACATTCTTGAAGCCGAGTTCGGCAAAGGTCGGAACGTCCGGCAGCTGCGGCAGGCGCTTGGCATTGGCCACGGCCAGGGGCCGCACCTTGCCGCCCTTGATGAAGCCTGCACCTGCGGCCAGGTCGACCATCATGGCCGGCACCTGCCCGCCGGCCACGTCGGCCAGGGCCGGCGCGGCGCCGCGGTACGGGGCGTGGTTCATCTTCAGGCCGGCTTCGGTCCTGAGCAGTTCCATGGCCAGGTGATGCGGGCTGCCGGCACCGGCGGACGCGTAGTTGATGCCATCGGCACTGGCCTTGGCCTGGGCGATGAATTCCTTGGCGTCCTTGGCCGTCACGCTCGGGCTGACCACCAGGATCATGGGAAAGCGGCCCATCAGCGTGACGGGGGCCAGGTCCTTGGTCGGGCTGTAGCTCAGCGACTTGTAGAGCGCCGGGTTGAACACCAGCGTGCCGTTGTCCGCCGACAGCACGGTATTGCCGTCGGGTGCGGAGCGCACCACGTCGGCGGCGGCGATGGCGGTGTTGCCGCCCGGCTTGTTGTCCACCAGCACCGGCTGGCCGATTTGCGTGGACAGCTGCTGGCCGATGGTGCGGGCCAGGAAGTCCGAGCCGCCGCCCGCCGGATAGGGAACCAGCCAGCGAACCGGCTTGGACGGCCAGGCGGGCTGGGCCTGTGCTGCAACGGGGGCGACCAGCGGCAACGCGAGCAGGCAGGTGGCAATGAGCTTCTTCATGGGACTCTTCCTTAAGGTCGGGTGTTCATCTATTGCGTAATTCTTATCCGCATAGCGTAATTTCAGAATCCAGGCTAACCCTGACAATCCCGTCCACCGATTTCCCTTGCCCCGCATGCCTCGCCAAGACTCCCCTCCTCTTCCCGGCACCGACCGACCACGCGAGCGCCGCCAGCGCGTACAGGCCGCCGAAACCGGCATGGCCGTACTCAAGGGCCTGGCCGACCTCGGGGGCCGTGCCACCTTGACCGCCCTGTCGGCCCACGTGCAGGAGCCGCCGGCCAAGGTGCACCGGTACCTGGCCAGCCTGGCCGAGGAAGGGCTGGTCTCGCAGGACGCGGGCACGCAGCAGTACTTCCTGGGCCCCGAAGCCATCCGCATCGGCATGGCGGCCATGCGCCAGGCCGACCCGATCCGCGCCGCGGAGCCGGCGCTCGTGCGCCTGCGCGAGACGCTGGAGATCACCTGCTTCATCGCGGTGATGGGCAACAAGGGCCCGACCATCGTGCGCTTCGAGGAACCGGGCCTGCCGGTGACCGTGAACGTGCGGGTCGGCTCGGTGCTGCCGCTGCTCTGGTCGGCCACGGGCCGCGCCTTCCTCGCCTACCTGGACGAGCGCGCGGTGCAGGCCATGGCTTCGGAGGAGCTGTCGCATGCCTCGCCCGAGCAGCGCGCCTCGCTGGCCGGCAAGGACCCCATCGAGGCGCTGCGCCAGGCCGTGCGCAAGGCCGGCTGCGCCTCGGTGCGCGACACCAACTTGCGTGGCATCAGCGCGGTGTCTGCGCCGCTGCACGACCACACCGGGCGCGTGTGCGCCGTGCTGACCGCGCTGGGGGCGACGGGCGGCTTCGATGCCGCGGTGGGCGGGCCGGTCGCGAAGGCCGTGCAGCGAGAAGCCGCGTCGATCAGTGCGATGCTGGGGTATCAGGACCAGGCGCGTTGAGGGTTGGCAAGCCGGCACTCGCGGACATCAGGCAAGGCCGGTCGACTAGCATGTCGGCATGAACCCATTGCAGTTCGAACTCGATCGCCTGTACGGACTGGGTGCGAGCGCCGCCGCGCACGATGCGGCCCCAGCGACCGCCGTGGGCGTTCGGGTCCTGGTGCTGGAGCTGAGGCCACCCGCGGGGTGGGCCCAGCTGTCCTCGGTCTGGACGGGCGTCCAAGCGGACCTCGGCTTTCCTGCCCCGGCCATCGCGGTCTCAGGCGTCGATGCATTGCAGCTGTGGTTCTCCCTTGCTTCGCCGACCTTGCCGAGTGCTGGCGAGCTTTTCCTGCGGGGCCTGCGTGCGCGGTATCTGCCGGACGTCGGATCGGCCCAGGTACGCCTGATCGCCGATGCGGCGCAGCTCCCGCCCGCGCCGCCCCTGGAGACCGGCCCGGACCGCTGGTCGGCGTTCCTGGCGCCCGACCTGGCTTCGGTGTTTGCCGATACGCCGTGGCTGGACCTTCCACCGAGCAGCGAAGGCCAGGCAGCGCTTCTGCGCACGCTCGATCCCATCCGGCAAATCGACTTCGAAGCCGCGCGGGGCCAGCTTGGCGTCCTGGAGGACGTGACGGCTGACTCGACGCGGTCCGGCTTGCCCGAAGCGGCCGCCTCCGGACAAGGGAGCGCCGACGCGGAGCGCTTCCTGAGACGCGTCATGAACGACGAATCGGTGCCCATGGCCTTGCGGATCGAAGCCGCAAAGGCCTTGCTGGCCCACGCCAGGCGTGAGACCGGCTAACCAGGCAGCGGAGCCGCCATCTGCGCCTGGAACATCCGCGTGAAGTCGCAGCTTTCCTGCGCGAGCATCACGATGGACGAAGTGAGCGCGCTGCGGTGGGTGCCCTTCTGCATGGCCACGTAGCGCACCACGGGAAGGGCTGGCACCACGTCGAGCTCCGCGAGCATGCCCGCGGTCACCAGCGGCTGCAGGCACTCGCGCGGCAGATAGCTCACGCCAAGGCCCGACACGGTGAGCCCGGTCAGCGCCACCAGGTTGCTCACCACGATCGCGCTGGCCGGCTGCACGCCCTGCTCCTTCAGCCACGCATCGTAGGCGCGACCGGTGCCCGAGTTGGGGCCCTGCACCAGCATGCGGTGCCGCGCCAGTTCGTGCAGCCGGATGGGGCTGCCTGCGCTGACCACACCGGGCTTGCACATCCAGGCACTCGTCACCTGACCGACCACCTTGTGCGGCAGGCGTGCGTCGGCAAAGGTCTCCGGCACGATGGCCAGGTCGAGCTGGTCGGCCAGCAGCTTGTCGCGCAGTTGCAGGCTGTCGTCCACGTCGGGCTCGAGGATCACCTTGGGGTAGTGCTGCTGGATCAGGCCGATCAATCGCGGCAGCCACGTCATGGCGCTCAGTTCGGTCACGCCGAGGCGGATTCGGCGCTCCAGGACGCCGGGCTTGCCGAACTGCTCCACGGCGGCGTCGCGCTGCTCCAGGAGCTTGCCGGCGAGCAGGAACATTTCCTCGCCTTTTTCCGTCAAGCGGGCGGCGCGCTGGCTGCGGTCGAACAGCTCGGTGTCGAACAGTTGTTCCAGCTCGTGCACGCGCTTGGAAATGGCCGACTGCGAGGTATGGAGGTGGCTGGCCGCCTGCGCGAAGCCGCCGAGCCGGGCGATCCAGTACAGCGCTTCGAGCTGCTTGAAGGTCATCACGGGAGGGTTCTACAAAACACTTTTGTTCATGCAATTCGATCACAAAAAATCGCTTTTGGAAATTCATCGTGGCATCGAAGATGCGCCCCGAACCACCCTCATCGAATTGCAAGGAATCCCTGCCATGAACTTCCAGAAGCGGCCCCTCATGTTCGGACTTGCGCTGGCCCTGTGCTGCGGCGCCGCCAGCGCCCAGAGCGGAGGCACGCTGCAGAAGATCAAGGAGAGCGGCACGATCCAGATCGGCGCCCGCGAAAGCCAGATTCCGTTTTCGTATAAGCTCAGTGCGGACGCCGCGCCCATTGGCTTCACCACCGACATCTGCCTGAAGATCGTGGATGCCGTGAAAGCCAAGCTGGGCCTGCCGAAGGTCGAGGTGCAGTACGTCATGCTCAACTCGACCAACCGGATCCCGCTGCTCCAGAACGGCACCGTCGACCTGGACTGCGCCACCACCACCAACAGCACGCAGCGCCAGCAGCAGGTCGACTTCGCGCCCAGCCACTTCGTCACCAACATCACCGCCGCCGTGAAGAAGGCCTCGGGCATCAACACCCTGGCCGACCTCAACGGCAAGAACGTGGCAACCGTTGCGGGCAGCACCTCGATCCAGCTGCTGCGCGGCGCGCGCAAGAGCGGCAGCATCGAGGCGAACGAGCTGCCGGGCAAGGACACCTCCGACGGCTTCCTGCTGCTGTCCACCGGCCGTGCCGATGCCTACGTGCTCGACGACGTGCAGCTCGCCGGCATGATTGCCAATGCGCCCAACCCCGGCGACTACAAGATCCTGAAGGAGTCGCTGCGCCAGGAGCCCTACGGGATCATGCTGCGCAAGGACGATCCGCAGTTCAAGGCGCTGGTGGACGAGACCGTCGCCGGCCTGATGAAGTCGGGCGCCATCGAGCAGCTCTACGCCAAGTGGTTCCTCTCGCCCATTCCGCCCAAGAACGCGAATCTCAACTTCCCGATGTCCGACGCGGTGCGCGAGATCTACAAGAACCCCAACAACAAGGGCGTCTGACGCGATGGGCACCGATCAAGCACTTCTTCCGAAGCTCGCCCGCGGCCAGCTGTTTTCCGACGCGCTGATGCGCGAGGTGAAGGCGCGCTTCCTCCAGGTCGACCACGACCATCACGGCCGCGAGCGCCTGTACTTCGACAACGCCGGGGGCTCCTTTCGCCTGAAGGCCGCGGCCGAGCGCTTCGCGCAGGTCGACGCCATTCCCGACAACGCAGAGCGCATTCACGCCACCGCGGTGGAGTTGCAGGACATCCAGGCCAAGGGGTGCGCCGACCTGCGCACGATCCTGAACGCCCAGGGCGGCAGCGTGTACGCCTCGCTCAGCGCCTCGGGCGCCATGTTCGACATGGTGCGTGCGGTGGCCGAGAACGTACCGGGCACCAACATGGTCACGACCGTGCTCGAACATCCATCGGCCTTCGATGCGATGAGCCTGTACGCGCAGCGCCTGGGCCGCGAGCTGCGCGTTGCCAGGAGCAACCCGGCCACCGGCGGGGTGGACGTGGACGAGATCCTGCGGCTGGTCGACGAGAACACCAGCGTGCTCAACGTCATTTACGCATCGAACATCTCGGGCGCCAAGCTCGACATGGAAGCGATCGTGCGCGGTGCGCGCGAGATCAAGCCGGATCTCTACATCCTGGCGGACGCGGTGCAGCACGCGCCGCACGGCCTGATCGACCTGCAGAAGACGCCGGTGGACGGCATCAACCTCGCGCCCTACAAGTTCTTCGGCTGCCGGGGATCGGGCCTGTCGTGGCTGTCCGAGCGCGCGTCCGTGCTGCCGCACCACAAGCTCGCGGGCAAGAAGCCCGACTACTGGGACCTGGGCAGCGCCGCGCCGTGGCAGTTTGCGGTTCTCACCGAGATCGTCGACTACGTGTGCTGGCTGGGCAGCCAGTTCGTGGGCGACGCCATCACCACAGATCGCCGCGCGCTGTTCACCGCGGGCATCACGCACATCGAGTTGCACGAGCGCGCACTGCTGGCGCTGCTGCTCGACGGCAACGAGAACGTGGCCGGCATGCGCAAGCTGGAAGGCGTCAGCGTCTTCCTCGACCACGATGACCTGACCCGGCGCGACCTGATCCTGGGCATCGGCTTCGACCGCATCGACTGCACGCAGGCCGTGGTGGAGTACGCCAGGCGCGGGGTGACGGTCTACGAGCGGGTCGCCACCAGCATCTACTCCAGGCGCATGCTCGAATCCTTCGGCCTCGCGGGGACCGTGCGCGTGTCGCCCCTGCACTGCCATTCCGTGGCCGACGTCGAGAAGTTCCTGCGCATTACCCAGGACATCGCCAGGGGCGATTGACGAAGCCTGCCGGGCGCGGGATGTCGAGCACGCGCCTTTTTCTTCGAGTTGCAATCAACGGCTTGTGCGGTACTGCCCGCCGCAGTAGCCTCCCAGCGGGCCAATCCCTGGGTGCAACCCGCAGGTGCAGATGGAAGCCTCGCTTTCCGGTCTTCGCAGCAAGCTCGAAGAGGTGCAGCGCACCGTCGAGGGCTCGCGCCTGGCCTGGGCCCGCGAGTCGGCCTTCGACTTTGCCGAGCGGCTGGGGCATGTGCTGGACCTGTTCGAGGAAATCGACGCCCTCATCCTCCAGCGCCACGCCGACCCGGCCTCGATCGAGCCTTTGCGGGCATTGATGTCCGATCAGCTGGGGCGGATCAACGAGCTGCTGGAGCTGGAGCTCGCGCCGGCCCTCGCAGCCGAGGACCGGGCGGCGGCCATGCCCGTCGTGGCCGCCTTGGACACGGCGATCGCCCATGCCGAGGACACCTGGTCGGCCATCCAGACCGCTTGCCTCAAATAGACGACGCGGCCTCGACTCGGCCGAGTTCGATCCTTTAGCGGACGCCGGCGACCAGGCGCGCTGCCAACTGCCGCGCCGTTCGTACGCCAGCGCCTTTGCCGGCCATCGCCACCGCGGGAGGGTTGGCCAGCATTCGCTCGAAGACCGCCTGCACCTCTGCTGCGTGGATGCTCTCGATCGCCGCGATCGCATCGGCAACAGGCGTCACGGTTGCGCTGGCAAAGAGCTCCTCGACGGCCTGCTCCATCGCCGCGTAGGTCCGCTCTCCGGCGCGCACGCGCGACACGATCAATTGGTTCTTCGCCCGCTCCAGGTGTACCGGATCGATCTTCGTCGCCTGCTCGCGCAGCAAAACGGCCGTCGACGACACAAGCTCGTCGAGCTTGTCCGGGGTGGTGACCGCATGAATGACGAAGTTGGCCCAGACGTCGCCGGCGTCCATCGTGGAATGCGTCGTGTAGGCCAGGCCGAGCTGCTCGCGGACCCTGTCGACCAGGGGCGCCGACATCCCGCCGCCAAACAGGTTGACCGCCAGCGCCGCCGCAAGGCGCCAACGCTGCTGGGGGATTTCTTCCTCCCGCGCAGGCGCCAACGGATAAGCGATGTTCAGGAAGACCTGAGACACCTGCGAAAAGCGCCGCGCCACGGCCGTGCCCATGTACTTCCCGGGCTTTGGCGGCGGCGGTTCAGGCAGCTGGGCCGAGGGCATGGCGGAAAAGAGCTGCCCTGCGAGCGCCAGCCAGGCTTCGACATCGAAATTCCCGGCCGCCGCGACGACGGTCTTCTCTGCGACGTGGTGGGACTGGACGTGCCGCACCAGATCCTGCCGGGTGAAGCCTTCGATGTTCCGGACCGTGCCGATCACCGGCATGCCCATCGGGTCATCGCCCCAGATGGCGCGGTCGAGCAGCTCGCTGGAGGTGTCCTCCGGGTCTTCCTCGTATTCGATGGCTTCATGGCGGATGACCTCCAGTTCTCGCCGAAGTTCGTCTTCGGGGAATGTGCTGTTCAGCACGATGTCGGCCGTCATCTGCAGCAGCTGCTCCGCGTGCCGGCCCAGGCCGGTCATGAAGTAGCCGGTGGTGTCCTTGCTGGCGAATGCGTTGACGTCCGCGCCCAGCCGCTCTGCCTCCAGGTTGATGGCCTGCACGGAACGGGTGGCGGTCCCTTTGAACGCCATGTGCTCGAGGACATGGCCGATACCGTTCGTGGCCGGGGTTTCATCGCGCGAGCCGACGCGAATGAACACGCCCACACTGG
This sequence comes from Variovorax soli NBRC 106424, assembly GCF_001591385.1. Taxonomy (GTDB): domain Bacteria; phylum Pseudomonadota; class Gammaproteobacteria; order Burkholderiales; family Burkholderiaceae_C; genus Variovorax; species Variovorax soli. Next base: position 19,515 of record NZ_BCUU01000036.1, on the reverse strand, counting down.
CACTGCGCACGTGGGGCATGGGTACGGCGAGCAGCCGCACCCCGTTCGCAAGCGTGCGAAGGGCGATGGTGGGCGAACCAGGGGCTTTCACTGCATCTGCTTGAGGTTGCCGATGCGCACCAGCATCTCGGTGAACATCTGCATGTCCGCATCGAGGTCCTGCACCTCCTTGTATTCCTTGGCGTTGTGCGCGGTGTACTTCTTGCCCGGCATCGCGGGCCCGAAGTTGATCGCGTTGGGCATCAGCTTCGCGGTGGTGCTGCCCGCCGTGGCCACGGGCTTCGCCTCCAGGCCCGTGGTGTCGCCGAACACGTTGAGCAGCGTCGACAGCCACGCGCCCTTCGGATCGCGCGCCATCCAGTTGCCCTGCTCGTAGCTGACCTCCAGCTTCACATGGTTCGCCGCAGCCCAGGCGTCGATCTTGCCCTTCACGGATTCCACGAGCGCCTCTGGCGTGCGGCCGCGCGGCATGCGCGCATTGGCAGTGACTTCCAGCTTTCCGTCGCGCTCGCGGATCAGGTTGGGCGATATCGTGAGCGGGCCCATGAAGTCATCCCGGTAGCCCACGCCCATCTTCTCGCCGAGGTAGCCCGTGCCGTACAGGTCGTCCAGGTAGCGCAACGCCTTCGCGTAGTGGTTGTCCGCGAGCGGAATGCCGGCCTCGCGCAAGAACAATCCGAGGCGAGGCAGCGGGTTCACGCCTTCTTCCGGCCGCGATCCGTGGGCCGAAACGCCCGTCACCTTCACGGCCAGGCTGTCCGCGGCCGGGGTGATGTCGATCGCGAACTTGCCGCCTTGCGTTTCGTATTTGCGCAGGAAGTCCGACTTGGCAGCTTCGAGCCTGGCCGCTGCAGCGGCCAGGTCACCACCCCTGAGCGTGGCGGTGGCGGTCTGCGGCACGGCATTGGCCGCGGCGGCGCCGGCCATGGCCGTGATACCCGTGGTGTTCGCGCCGGTGGGCTCGGCGGGAAAGAAAACCTTCACCGCGCCGGAGCCCTTCTCGGCCACGACCGCCGGGTACTTGCTGTCGAGCACGATGTTGTAGTCTGGCAGCGGCGTCTTTTCGCGGTAGTACTTCATCGCGTCGCCACCGGTCTCTTCGGTGGTCTCGATCATCAGGCGGATCGTCCGGTCGATCGGCAGGCCGCTCTCCTTGACGGCTTTCATCGCGAACAGCGTTGCCGCGATCGATCCCTTGTCGTCGATCGTGCCGCGGCCATAGAGCAGATTGCCCACACGCGTGACCTTGAACGGATCGATCCTGCGGCCGTCGTCCAGCACCCACTCGTCGGCGGTCACGGGCACCACGTCGGCGTGCGTCAGGATGCCGAACTCATCGCTGCCGCGACCCGGCAGCTTCACTTCGAAGATGCGGTTTTCGACGTTGCGGTAAGCGAGGCCGAAGTCCCGCGCGGCGCCTTCGACCAGCGCGCCGAACGCAATGATGGCGGGGTTCTGGTGCGGCGGCACCTTGTCGTCGCGAACCGTCGGCAGTTCGACCATCTTCTCCAGCATGGCGAGCACGGCGCCCTGGCTGTGCGTCCGGTTCCACAAGCCGAGCAGGCGGCCGATGTTGACGAGGTCGTCGCCGGCAAGCGGCGTTTTCGAGCGGTAGGCGGTAACGGCTGATTGCAGTGAGGGGTTGGCCTTGAGGGCGGCGCCGAGGAAGGCCTGGAAGTCGGCGGACGGGGTCGCTTGTTCGATGGCGGCGAGTTTGTCGAGTTCGGGTTTCTTGAGGGTGTCGGCTTGGGCCGGCGCGGCGAAGAGCAGGCTAACAGCGAGGGACAGGACTGTGGCATGCGAATGGGGCGTCATCACATACTCCGGTGGCGGGCGAATAGAGGGGCCGGGTGTCTCGGCGAAGGGGCGAGACTATCGCACACGCCGGGTGAGCGCCGCTGAAGCGGTCTTCGTGCCCTGCATGTCAAAAGAGCAGAGCCTGCATGCGGCAGCACGGCAGCCCCGGGGTGCGCCCCGGAGCAATCTCCCTCACTGCTGCGTTGCCGATGCCTGCTCGAGCGTCGCGTCGAACTGCATTCTCACGGGAGCCGTCGGCGTCCACTGATCCCACGTCGCGCCGAGGGCGCTGTTGTTGGGGTTGCCCGTTCTGATGAATGCCGAGACAGACTGCTGCATGAGACTGGTGAGCGCCAGTCTTCCAGGTTCGTTCGCCTTGCTGTACCCGAAGGAATTCAGGTTCACGCCGAAATTGCCGAAGATGAACGACAGGTCGCCGGCATGCCACGCACCATAGACATCGTTCCACGGAGCCGGCTGCTGCTTCCATCTGAAGTTGTAGGCGTACAAGGGCACCTGCCCGTAGTAGGCCGTGCTGCTCGAATCCGACAAGGCCCAGAAGGTCGCCGTGGTGATGCTCGGACCGGGGACCACGCGGTTCGCATTGTTCTGCGCGTAGATGTTGTAGTTCTCCACGGTCAGCGGCGAGATGATCGTGCCGTCGATGATGTCCTGGAACCGAAGGCCCGAGATCGTCCCGAGAAAGGTTTCATTCATCCACCTGACGCGCGTGTAATCATCGATCTTGAACGCGGCCGAGAAGAGCTTTCCTTCCTCCGCCGTGTTGCCGACCAGGATCGGCACCTTGTTGAACGTCCCGGCCCTGACCGCGCCAGCCGAGTTCGCCGGCATCACGGTGCCATCCGAAATCGGCGCCACCGTTCCCCAGAGCGTCGCCGTCGTCGACCCCGGCTCGAAGGTACGCGAGCCGGTGCCGAACTTGCCTCCCGTGGGATCGACCTGCAGGCCGTAGAGTTCGGCGGCACTCTTGGTCATCAGGTAGTTCCTGATCCATTCGTTGCTCTGGCCCATGCGATACGCATCGGCCGACGCCTTGTCGCTGGCCAGTCCGTCCTTGATCAGCATCGCGTTGATGATGGCGTTGGACTTGTTCACCGCGGCGGTCTTGGAGCTGCCGCCGATTCCGCCGCTGAGGGAAACCGCCTTGTGGAAGAGGCCAGCCGCCATCGGCGACACGATCAGGGCATTGACGTTCGTGGAGCCGGCCGACTGGCCCATGATCGTCACGTTGTCGGGATCGCCGCCGAAGTTCTCGATGTTGTTCTTCACGAACTTCAAGGACTGGATCAGATCCAGCACGGCAAAGTTGCCGGAGTCCCTGACAGCATCGCCCGTGTCGAAGGCGGGATGGGCGAACCAGCCCATCATGCCCAGCCGGTACGCGACGGTCACCACGACCGCGTTGGCACTTTTCGCCAGGTTGCCGCCTGCCGTCAGGGGGTCCGTCGCGCCGCCGACGACGTTGCTTCCCCCGTGGATATAGACGATGACCGGCAGCTTCGCCCGGTCGCCTCGGGCGCCCGTGGGGGCCCAGATGTTCAGATAGAGACAGTCCTCGGAGCCCATGGGCTTGTAGAAGTTGTCGGTGATCGCGGAATAGTCCTTGCCCCTGGGTGGCGGACTGAAGATGCCGCCGATCTGCGTGCACGCCTCTGCATAGTCCCTGGTCGGCTTGACGCCTCTCCAAGGGGTCGGATCCTGCGGGGGCTGCCATCGAAGCGTCCCCACCGGCGGTTCGGCGAAGGGAACACCGAGCCATACGGCGGTCGCCCCGTCGGCGGACGTCACGCCTTCAATCTGTCCGAATTGGGTCTTGCGAATCTGCGGGGGAGTTGGCTTGGCCGTGCTGGCGCCGGCGTCATCGAAACCGCCACCGCCGCCGCCACCGCCGCAACCGGTCAGGCCGACACTCAATGTCGTCGACGCGACCAGCGCGACGGTGACTGATCTCAATATGCTTGATTTCATGTCTCACTCCTGTTTGTTCTACGGCAGAAGGTTGCCGCCAAGGTCCGGGAGCGCCGGCGCCCGGAAGGTGTGGCGGTTCCCCAGGGCAGTCTTGAAGATTGCGGGTGCCGCGACAATGTGCGCCGCCCATACATGAAAGGCCGTGGATGTGTTGGCAATGGATACACGCCGCGACATCACCGGCTTCAACCACTGCCGCCTGCGCAAGGAGCCTGTCCTCGCCCTCGCAAGACCTCGCGCAAGCGCTGGTGCGCAGCACCCTCCCACGCAACCGGCTGCTGGTTCTTCGCCTGCACATAGTGATGCGTGAACACCGCCAGGTAAGCCTCCAGCGCCTGGCCGGCAACTGGCTCGCCCGCCAGCCCCATGCACAGCGCGGCCACCTCGCTGGTGCACAAGTGACCATCGCGCCCGGAGCGGCGCAGCTTGTATTGCGATACCTGCCCCGCCTCCAGGCTCAGCACCGGGAACCGGTCCAGGTAAGGGCTTCTGCGAAACATCTTGCGCGCCTCGGTCCAGGTCGCATCCAGCAGCACGAACAGCGGGCGCTTTTCTTCGGCATGGCCGGCAACGTCATGCACCACCCGCCCGGGCGCCACGTACTGGCCCGGAAACACCACATAGGGTTGCCACTGCGGATCGTCCAGTAGGGCCAGGAGCTCGGGGTCGGGTTCTGTGCGCGACCAGCTGAAGGCAAAGGTGTCGGGCACCACATCGGCGACCAGCCAGCCGGTGTTGGTGGGCTTGAGCGGCTCGATGTCGGCCATGAGCAGGCACACACCGGCGCGCGTGTTGGCAAGCGTTGGGCGCAAGGCGCACATGCAATGGGTAGGCGCCAGGCGGCAGTTCGCGCAGCGTTCGCTCTTGAAGCCGCCATGGGCGAAAAGCGGCTGGGTGCTGCGTGCCAGGCGCGCGGTGCGCAGGCGGGATACGGCGTGGGGCATGCAGCAATTTTCAGCGATGCATGCGCCCTGCCCCCGCCTCCGCTGAACCGCGCCCCACTTCGCTTGGTCAGCCCAGCGCCTTGACGCCTTCCGCAGCGACCTGCGCATCCTGCGTCGACTGCATGCCCGACACGCCGATGGCACCGACCAGCTGGCCGTCGACAATGAGCGGCAGTCCGCCTTCGAGCGGAATGGCGCGCTGCGTCGCCAGCAGGCGCAGATGCAGGCCGCCCTGGGTCAGCGCCTCCTCGAAGGCCTTGGTGGGCCGCTTGAAGCGCACGGCGCTCTCGGCCTTCTGCTGCGCGATGTCGATACTGCCCGTCTGCGCGTGATCCATCTTGTGCAGCACGACCAGGTTGGCGCTGCTGTCCATCACGGCGATCACCATGGGCCAACCGTTGCGCTGGGCCTCGGCTTGCGCGGCCGACGCCACCCGCTGCGCCAGGGCGAGCGAGATCGGCGGACCGTAGCGGACGACCGGATTGCTCGTTGTTGCTGCTGTTGTCGTTGTTGAAGTTGCGGCTGCAGTCATGCGATGAACTCTCTCTTTCGAAGGAAGGTGATGAAGAACGCCGCGGATGGTAGGAATCGATAGACTCGCCGCCAATTCCCGATTTGCGCCCAAGGGTTGTGCAGAAAAACACCACCGTCGATCCGGCACCCGCTGCTTCATCACCCGCCGCGCCTGCCGCATGGGACGACGTGCGCTTCTTCCTCGCCGTGGCGCGCGACGGGAGCCTCTCGGGCGCCGCAAGAACATTGAAGGTGGAACACTCCACCGTGGCGCGCCGGGTCGGCGCACTCGAATCGAGCCTGGGCGTGCGCCTGTTCGACCGGCTGCCGCGCAGCTGGGCCTTGACCCGCGAAGGCGAAGCGCTGGTCGAGCCCGCGCAGCAGCTCGAGCAGCAGGCCCTCGCGTTCAGCCGCGCCGCAGCGTCGACCTCGGGCCTCGATGGGCGGGTGCGCATCTCGGCACCGCCGATGTTCGCGAGCCAGTTCCTCGTGCCCCGGCTCGCCGGCCGGGCGGCGCAATGGCAGGGCATCGAGCTGGACCTGGTGGGCGAGTTCCGTACGGCCAATCTGCATCGCCGCGAGGCGGACCTGTCGCTTCGCTTCATGCGTCCGCAAGAGCCGGGCCTGGCCGCCCGCAAGCTCGGCAGCCTGGGCTTTCGGCTCTATGCGGCGCCGGAGTGGCAGTCGCGCCCGCAGACGGAATGGCAGTTCCTCGGCTACGGCGAGCCGCTGGGCGACGTGCCGCACCAGCAGGTGCTGGCGAAGGTTGCCGACCACCGGCCTTTCGTGCTGCGCAGCAACGACCTGGCCGCGGTGCACCGCGCCTGCCGCGCGGGCCTCGGGCTCGCGATGCTGCCGAGCTTCCTTGCACGGCCGGACGGCGGGCTGGTCGAGATGCCGGGATTGGACGCGCCCGTGTCGCGCGAGATCTGGTGCGTGGTGCACCCCGACGTGCGGCGCTCGCCGCGCGTGCGGCGGATGGCGGACCTGATTGGCGAGCTGATCGAGGAAGCGGCTGGCGAGTTGGCTTGACGCGAGCGGCTAAGCGTCGAACGCTTTGATGGCCGGATAGAACGTGCTCGACGAATACGGCGCGCAGCTGCAGTGCCCGGCCAGCAACGCATTCGGATCGTCCTGCACCGAAAAGCGCCGGCCCTCGTTCTCGCGGCACCAGGCGCACTCGTCACCGGTGTGAGCCAGCGTCAGCATCATCTCGCTGCAGAACCCGCGCATATTGACCACGGCGTCATGGCGGGCCTTGTGCAGCATCGCGTTCCTGTGCAGCTCGTCCGCAAAGGCGGCCAGCGTGCGGCGCGGTGACAAGGGGGCACGCAACAGCTCGGCGGCGCGGATGTTCAGCGCCAGGTCGGCTTCTTCCTTGGCGCGCGCCTGGCGCTGGTCGATCTGCAGGCCCGGCGCCTGGGCAAACTGCTGCAAGTATTCCGCCATCACCGATTCGCCGCGCGGCGTGAGCTTGCCGCTGCCGCGGATCGCCTGCGCCAGGTAGTGCGCCAGGGGCAGCGGCTGCGCATCGGGGCTCGTCGGGTTCGGTACCGTGGGGGGCGAAGCATTGCCGAACAAGGACCTGAACAGTTTCATGATGAGCACGCCGGCGGCGCCAGGTTAGTTACTTCGTGCTACATGATGCCAGACAGCTTCCATCCCCACAGCAGGAGCATCACGGCCACCGCCAGCCAGATCAGAGCGATGGCCACGGCGCCCGCCAGGCTGCGCGGCTTCGATGCCTTGTCCGCCATCCACTGCTCCGCCTGGCTGCGCGAATCCTGCAAGACCTCCGGCGGCAGCATCCGCACGGTGAGCCAGATCAGCACGGGCAGCAGGATGACGTCGTCCAGGTACCCGAGCACCGGAATGAAGTCCGGAATCAGGTCGATGGGGCTGAGCGCATAAGCCACGACGAAGGCGCCCATGGCCTTGGCGTACCACGGCGTGGCGGGGTGCGAGCGGGCGAACCACAGCGTCATCACGTCGCGCTTGATTTGGCGCGCCCAGGCGCGGCTCGTGTCGAGAAAGCCCATTGAATCGACTGTACCCGCCGCGTGCTACCTTCGCGCCCGATGAACCGACGACGACGACACCTGCTCCTGCTCGCTCCGGCGCTGGCCCTCGTGGCGGCCTGCGGCAAACGCCAACCAACTTCTGCCGCCACGGCCCTGAAACCCGGCGCACGCGTGCTGGCCCTGGGCGACAGCCTCACCGTGGGCTATGGCGCGATGCCAGAACAGGCCTGGCCCGCCCTGCTGGCAGGGCTCACAGGCTGGCAGGTCGACAACGAAGGCGTCAATGGCGACACCTCGGCCGGCGCGCTGCAGCGCCTGTCGGCCCTGCTCGCAGCCAACAGCTACGACGCCGTGCTGGTGGGCATCGGCGGCAACGACATGCTGCGCGGCGTGCCGCAGCAGGCCACCCGCGACAACGTGGCCGCCATCGTGCGCGCCGCACTGGCGCACACGCCGTATGTCGCCCTGATCGCCACGCCGGCCCCGGAGGCATGGCGCGCCGCAGCCGGGTCGCTGAGCGACGCCGGCTTCTACGCAGAGGTGGCGGCCGCCGAGAAGGCGCTGCTGATCCCGGACGTGTATTCCACCGTGCTGTCCGACGCGGCGCTGCGGTCCGACCGCATCCATGCCAATGCGCAGGGCTACGCCGCCATGGCGCAGCAGCTGGCCGACAAGCTCAAGGCGGCCGGCTGGCGCTGAACACTGCCGGCTTGCCGGGCGCGCAGCAGCAGAACCGCGCGCCCGCCGACCATCAGAACTGGTCGGCCATGCCCATCGCCGGATCGCTCACCGCATGGCGGCCGGTCTCGACCCGGCCGGCCAGTCGCCGGTAGAAGGCGGCATCCGCATCGCAGTTCACCGCAAAGTCATACCACTGGCCGCTCGACTCCAGGCGCCAGCGCATGGTGGCCTCCTCGCCGCCGTTCACGCGCACCGACCAGCTGCCGTCGCGGCCGTGGCCCTGCCCGGCGTTGTTGCCGTCCTGCGCATTGCTGTGGCCGGCGGGGCCCAGCAGATGCGGCAGCGCGTAGGCCTTGTTCGACTGCACGGCGAAGCGGCATTCGCGCGCGCCTTCGTTGCGCAGCTGCAGCAGCAGCTCGCCGCGCTTCACGTCGTAGCCCACGCGGATTTCGGGCGCTGCGGCACCGCCGGCGCGCAGGGTGTTGAGGTTGCCCTTGAACTGGCGGTGGTAGCCGTTGGGGCCCAGCACCCACAGGTCGTACAGGCCGGCGTCGTCGGCCATCGCGTTCCAGTCGTCGTTCAGCTGCTTGCCGGGCTCGACCATGAAGCGGCGCGGCAGGCGGTCGGCCAGGTGCAGCTTGTCGTACACATGGAACACGGCGGCCGCCTTGCCGCTGTTGGCAAACAGCAGCTGCACGCGCCCGGCGGCCGCGTCGCTGCGCGCGCTGGTGTGCAGCTCGTAGGGCAAGGCGCGCGAGGGCCGCACGCCGGTGGCCTGCCTGGGCAGCGCGGCGTCGATGGGCGGCGTGATCTTGGGCAGCGCCTGCTGCGCGGCGGTGCGCGCATCCACCTCGGCCTTGGTGCTGCGGCCGGCCAGCGTGGGCAGCGGCTCGTCGTTGGGGCGGTCGAAGTTGAAGGCGCTGGTGAGGTCGCTGCACACTGCGCGGCGGTAGTTGCTGATCTGCGGCTCCTTCACGCCGAACACCTGCTCCAGGAACATCAGCGTCGACGTGTGGTCGCACACCTGCGAGTTGACCCACCCGCCGCGGCTCCAGGGCGAGACCACCCACAGCGGCACGCGCGGGCCGGGGCCGTAGGGCCGCCCGTCCTTGGCCGGCTGGCTGCTCGTGGCCGGCGTGTAGTCGTGGTATTCCACCGCCACGTCGGCCGCGGCCATGGTGGTGGCGCCGGCCAGCGTGCCGTCGGCATTGCGCGAGGGCGCCGACGGCGACGGCAGGTGATCGAAGAAGCCGTCGTTCTCGTCGTAGTTGATGAGCAGCACGGTCTTGCTCCACACCTCGGGGTTGGCGGTGAGCGCGTCCAGCACTTCCTGCACGTACCAGCCGCCCTTCACCGGGCTCGACGGGCCGGGGTGCTCGCTGTAGACCGAGGGCGCGATGATCCACGACACCTGCGGCAGCCTGCCGGCCTGGATGTCCTCGCGGAAGGTCTCCAGGAAGCCGTAGGGCATGGTGTTGTGAAAGCCCTTGGCCAGCGGGCTGAGCGCGTCGTCCACGGCCGCGTCGTAGAACGGGCCGGCAGCGGTCACCGGCTGCGTGATGTCGGTGGCCGGCACGTACAGCGGGCGGCGCGCAGCCGGCATCTGCTCGATGGCGGCGCGCCAGTGGCGAAAGCTCATCATCTCGTTGCAGCCGTAGTTGTCGATCAGGCTCTGGTAGACCTTCCACTTCACGCCGGCCTGCTCCAGCCGGTCTGCATAGGTGGTCCAGGTCCAGCCGGCGGTGGATGCGCCGATGTCGTTGCCGCCGTTGAACTGGTTGTTCAGCGCCGCCACTTCCACGCGGCTGCCGTCGATGGGGCTCACGCCGTTGGGGCCATTGGTGCCGGTCCAGTAGAACAGGCGGTTGGCGATGGTGCCGGTGTGCATGCCGCAGTGGTAGTGGTCGCACAGCGTGAAGGCCTCGGCCAGCGAGCGCTGGAAGGTCACTTCCGCTTCTTCGTAATAGCCCAGCGACAGCAGGTTCTTCGAATCAGGCCACTTGAACATGCGGCCGTGGTCCCACGCGGCCTGCGAGTCATTCCAGCTGTGCGGCGTGCTGCCGGCGCGCTGCGCGTTGCCCTTGCTCTCGTCCAGGTGGTAGGGCACGTAGGTGGTGGGCGGCGTGGTCTTCGTGTAGGTCTGGTGGAACACGGTCTTGCCGTTGGGCGCCGGCACGGCGAAGCGGTCGCCGAAGCCGCGCACGCCCTTGAAGGTGCCGAAGTAGCCGTCGAAGGACCTGTTTTCCATCATCAGCAAAACGACGTGCTTCACGTCCTTGATGGTGCCCGTTTCGCGATGCGCCGGAATGGCCAGGGCGCGGCGGATGCTGGGCGGAAAGGCAGTCAGCGTGGCGGCGGCAAGGCCGGTGCCGGTGGCGCTTTGAAGAAAGCTGCGACGAGTGGTCATGGGGTGATGAATCCTGTTGTTCGGATGTTGTTGTTCACGGGACGTTCAAGGGGCAAAGCGCACTTCGGAGTCGCTGCTCTTGGCGGACAACGGCGACGCGGATTTGTCTTCGGGTTTGCTGGACGATGGCGCGCTGCTGGCGGTGGCGCTGCCGGCGCCGCTGGCGTCGCTGCCGCCGCTGCCGCCACAGGCCGCCAGCATGGCGAGCAGGGAGAGCGCAATGCAGGCGCGCCATGGAATGGACTTGGACATGTAAGCAAGACTCCTTCTTCTTGATTTCGGAGGTGCAGGCGCGTGCGTGCACGCCAACGCATGCGCCCCTGTGCCGCCGTGGCAGCGACAGGGGACAAAGCCTCCTGGTGGTTCTTGGAACAGAGCGTTGCCTTGCCTGACTGACCGACTGACAAGGCAGCAGCTAGGCTAAGCATTCGCCGTGACAGGTCAACGAACTTGCGATGACATCGGCGAAGCTGATGCGTTCACGGCACGAACTGTTGCCACATGCAACGCGCGGCGCGAACTTATGAATTCATCGCGGGCAGCGAGGCCGTGAATTCGCGCAGGCAGGCGATCAAGGCCTTGGGCGCCTCGATCGAGAGCAGCTCGCCGCTTCCCTTGATCACGCTGCCGCGCACATCGCTCGCACCAACGGCCTTCAGGCCGTCGACATAGGGCGCGATGGGCCGCCGGTCCGCGTCGCCGCGCAGGTACAGGATGGGCGTGTCGATCGGCTGGTGCCGGCTGTTGTGCCGTGCATCCGCGGGCATCGCGCGGTACCAGCCGAAGCCGGTCTTCAGCGCGCCGGTGGCCGTGTAGCCGAGCACGAACTGGCGGCGCAGCGCATCGTCGATCTTTTCGGGGTGGGCGCTCAGCGTGTCGATGAAGTAGTCGAAGTAGACCCGCTCATGCCCTGTCACCAGCTTCTCGGGCAAGCCCCGGATCAGGTGAAAGGCGAAGTGCCAAACGCGCTCGTCGGTGAGCACCTGGCGCCAGGGGTCGAGGCCGGGAATCACCGTGTTCATGATGACCGCGCCGCGGATGCGGTCTGCAAAGTCGCGCGCCGCGGCGAAGGCGATCATGCCGCCCACGTCCCCGCCCGCAATGGTGATGTCGCGCGCCCCTGCCGCCTGCGCGGCGTCGAGCACGAGCTGGGCGATCTCCGCCTTGCGCGTCGGCGCCTGGATGGGCGAGGCCGATTGGGCGATGCCCGGAAGATCGAAGGCCAGGACATGGTGATCCGCGGCCAGCGGCTCGATGACCGGCTGCCACACGGCACTCGTCAGCGGCCAACCGTGGAGCAGGACCAACGCCGGGTGACGCCGGTCGCCGGCCTGCAGCGCAGCAAGCCGATGGTGGTCGAAATCGACAAGAACCTGTTCGGGCATGGGGGCACCACCACTGTTGCTGCACGCCACACCGGGAATGGGTCAGCGCGCGTGCTCGGGCGGCGGCGTGCCCGGGGGCTCCCGCACCGGCACCGGCGGCTGGGCCGGCGGATCCTCGATGTCGGGACCGGTGGGCGAGCCCGGCGGCTCGGTCGGGTCAGGCGGCAGTTCGATGCCGGGCACGTCGGGGCCGGGAAGGGGCGGCACCGGTTGCGGCGCCGGCACATTGCCGCCACCGGCCCGGCTGATGCGCGATTCGCTTGGCATCTTGGAGAGCCCTTCCTACTTCCCGAACACGAAGACGCATTCGGCCGGCAGCGGCCACACGCGCACCATTTCGCAGCGCAGTTCGGCGCTCGGGCTCCAGGCCACCAGGCTCTGGCCCAGCGCAGCCGAGGCCTGGGCATTGGATTGCTCGCTCCAGAAGAGCGCGATGGCCACCCCGCCGACCAGCAGCACCACGAGAAGCACCAGCATCCAGCGCCGGGGCGCCTTGCTCTTGACGATTTCTCCGCGTTGCATGGGACGAGACTCCGAGGAGGAGGACAGCTTGGATACCCAAGCGTAGGACCGCCGCCGGCGCATGCCTGTCGGACGCAGCCCCTAGTGCAGGTCAACGATCCGCCACGGCCACCGACAAGCGGGCTGGGCACCGTCTCACATGCGTTGCCTTCCCGCCGCCCCAAAGTGGTGGCATCTGCTCTTTCATTCTTCCCAGGAGATATGCCCATGGCAACCAGCAGCATCCTCGGCGGCAAGCGTGCGCCCGCCGAGCCCCAAGGCAAGGACGTGGACGCGCTCGGCCCGAGCGACAGCAGCGACAGCGGCAGCGATGTGCAGACCGACCGCCATCGCACCGCCCTGCCCGACGAAGGCTCGGAAGGCGCCTATCCCATTGCGCACGACAGCACCACCGATGCCGCCGGCACCGGCGAGCGCGCATCGGCGGACCCGCTAGGGCCGCCCCGCCCTCTCGAAGCGCGCCGCGCGCTCAGAGGTACTTGAACAGGGCCAGTCCGCTCAGGGACACGAAGGTCTGCTGCGCGGCCTGCAGCGCCGTCTGCCGCTGCGTGAATTCGGAGATGGCGTCGTAGTAGTCCAGGTCCTCGATTTCCGACAGATAGCTCTTGTCGATCAGCGTGCGGGCTTCGCCGCCGCTGTCCAGCTGCTCGAGCTCGCTCATGCGCGAACCCACCGAGGCCCGGATGGTCAGCACGTTGTCGTGCGCGTTGGTGATCTTCACGTTGGCGGTGCTCAGCGCATTGAGCAGCTGGGACTGCGCCTGCGCGCCGCCGCCCTCCAGCGGCTTCTTCAACGCCGTGACCAGCTCGCCCAGCGTCGCGAAGATGTCGGTGCCGGCATTGCGCGCGGTGGAGACGTCGAAGCTGTCGCCGTCGGCCGGCTGGCCGCTGATGCTCATCGACAGGCCGCCGAAGCTGATGGGCGTGCCTGCCGCATAGGGGCCGGTGGCCACCACGGTGGGGGGCGTGTCCTTCGTCTGCACGCTGTAGTTGCCGCCCGCGAAGCTGATGGTGAAGTCCTTGCCGTAGGCGGCGGCGGTGGCGTCGGTCACGCTCACGGCGCCGAACACGCCGGTGCCGGTGTTGGCCGCGGCGCCCGAGGCCACGTACCCTGCCCCGCCCTGCACCGACTGGAACACGCTGCGCCCGTCGTCGGTGGTGGCCATCTGGCGCGCCACGTCCACCTGCATCAGCCGCTGGCCCTGGTCGCCCAGGTACTGGTAGCCGCCGCCGGCCTGCTGGGCAAAGGGCGCGGTGGCGCTCTTGAAGCCCGCGAAGATGAACTGGCCGTTGCCGTCGTCCGCATTGGCCAGGCCCACCAGCTGGTCCAGGTTGCTCTGGATGGTGGTGGCCAGGGACGCGCGGTCGGCGTCGCTGAGCGTGCCGTTGCCCGCCTGCACGGTGAGCGTCTTGAGGTTCTGCAGGACCGAGACCACGCTCTGCAGCGCGTCTTCCTCGCGCGAGAGCATGGCCGTGGCCTGCGAACGGCTGGCCGCGTACTGCGCGCCTTCCGACAGGGCCTGGCTCACGTTGAGCGCGCGCGCCGCGCCCACCGGGTCGTCCGAGGGCGTGAGGATGTTGCGGCCGGTGGCGATCTTCTGCTGCAGGCGGAACAGGTTCAGCTGCTGCGAGCCCATGGCCGACTGGCTCTGGTCGTAGAAGGTCTGGGTGCTGATGCGCATCATCATGACTCCTTGAATGCGTTCTTGTCGTGGCCGCCGGCTCAGCCGATGCCGAGGATGGCGTCGAACATGGCCTGCGCGGTCTGGATGACCTTGGCGTTGGCCTGGTACATCTGCTGGAACATCAGCAGGTTGCCGGTCTCCTCGTCCTGGTTCACGCCGGAGACGGATTGCTGGCTGGCGCGGATCTGCGTGGCCAGGCTGTCCTGCGTCTTGCTGGCCACCTGCACTTCCATGGCGCGGTTGCCCACTTCGCTCACCAGCTGCGCATAGGCGCCGTTGAAGGTGCTGGTGCCGCCGCCGATGGTGGTCTGGCGCTGCAGCGCGCCCAGCAGCAGCGCATTGCTGCCGTCCGACACGCCGGCTGTGTTCTTCGAGATGCTGAAGGTGTCGCCCTGCGCCGGCGCACCCTTGAGCGTGACGCTGATGCCGTCGAAGCTGATGGCTGCGCCCGCGCTGTAGGGCACCGGGGTGCCCGCGGCATAGGTGTTGACCGTGCCGTCGGCCGCCGTCACCGTCACGGCGGAACCAGCGGGAAAGCCCGACAGCGTGCCCGTGGCGGCGTCGTATGCCAGCGTGACGTTGGCTGCCAGCGGCGTGGCGCCATAGCCGGCGCCGATGGTGGCGCTGCTGATCGAGCCCGTGCCCATGTTGCCGGCGGCGCTGCCGGTGACGACCGGCGAAGCCGCCGCCACCTTGGCCGGGTCGCGCACCAGCACGTCCACGTCGCGCGCGCCGGTGCGGGTGGGCTGCACCAGGAAGGAGTCGCCGGCGGCGGCGGTGCCGCCGGCCGAGTCGAGCCGCACGCCGTCGAAGTCGATGGGAAAGCCGGTGGAATTGGCCACCACCTGGTTGTCCGACATGCGCGTGACCACATAGGTGGGCGTGCCGGCCACGTCCTTCACCTGCACCTTGTAGTCGCTGGTGCTGAGGCTGCCGGTGTCGGTGATGCTCGCTGCGAGCTGCAGGTCGCCCGCGTTGTGCGTGTTGGTGAACACGCCGGGCTGGGCCACGCTGAAGAAGTCCTGACCCAGCAGGCCTTGGAGGTCCACGCCCAGCTTGTGCTGCGCATTGAAGGTGTCGCCCAGGGCCATGGCCAGGCGGCCGATGGCGTTCTGCGTGGGCGTGAGCGTCTCGGCACGGAAGGCCATGAGGCCGCCCAGCGATCCGCCGGTGAACACGCTGTCGGCCACTTCCACCTGGTTGCCGGCCGGGCCGGTGATGGCGATGGACTTGCGGGTCGGGTCGGCCGCCGAGGTCACCGCCGCCACTTCGGCCGCGCGGTCGCCCAGCACCAGCGACTGGCCGTTGCCGATGAACACGTTGTACTTGCCACCGTCGGTTTCCAGCACCTTCACGTCGACGATCTTGCTCAGCTCGCTCACCAGCTGGTCGCGCTGGTCCAGCAGGTCGTTGGGCGGCTGGCCGCCGGCCATGGCGCTCAGCTGGCTGATCTGCTGGTTGAGGTTGGCGATCTGCGTGGCATAGGTGTTGATCTGGCCGGCGCTGGCGGTGATCTGGTCGTTCACCGACGCGTTCATGTCCGTCAGGTACTGGTCGGTGCTGCGGAACTTGTTGGCCAGGGCCTGCGCCGAGCTGATGAGCTGCTGGCGCGCCGCCGGGTCCGCCGGCATGTTGGCCACGCCTTGCACGCTGTCGAAGAAGCCCTGCAGCAGCGGCTGCAGGCCCGAGGTGCGGTCGGCCAGCAGCGAGTCGATGCGGTTGATCTGCGAGGCATAGGTGGACAGCGCGGCGGCCGACGAATCGGCGGCCGCCAGCTGCGCCGTCAGGTAGCGGTCGTAGCTGCGGGTCACCGTGGTCACGACCGCGCCGGTGCCGAAGAAGCCCGCGCCGGTGGCGTTGGGCGTGGAGGTGCTGATCTGCGCCACCTGGCGGCTGTAGCCCGGCGTGTAGACGTTGGCCGTGTTGTGGGCCGTGGTCAACAGCGCGCCGCGTGCCACGTTGAGGCCGCTCAGGCCTGTGAGGAACAAGTTTCCGGACATGGTGCTTCGGGGAAGTGGGGGTTGGACTTGTGGCAGCCGCCTTCAAGAGAAAGAAACGAGCCGCTTCAAGTGGGATATCGGCAGGCCGGCGCAAAGCTGAAGGGCTGCGCGCCGGCCTGGCGGCTCGCCCGCGCCTTCAGGCCGCCTGCAGGCGGAACACGCTCACCGCCTGCACCAGGCCGCCGGCCTGCTCCTGCAGCGAGGCGGCCGCTGCCGCAGCCTCTTCCACCAGCGCCGCGTTCTGCTGCGTCACCTGGTCCATCTGCGTGATCGCCTGGTTGATCTGCTCGATGCCCGCCGTCTGTTCCTGGCTGGCCGCCGTGATCTCGCCCATGATGTCGGTCACGCGCTTCACGCTGCCCACGATCTCCTGCATGGTCTGGCCGGCTTCGCCAACGAGTTCGCTGCCGGCTTGCACCTTGCCCACCGAGTCGTCGATCAGGCCCTTGATTTCCTTGGCGGCTGCGGCCGAGCGCTGCGCCAGGTTGCGCACTTCCGCTGCCACGACTGCAAAGCCCCGGCCCTGCTCGCCGGCACGGGCGGCTTCCACCGCCGCGTTCAGCGCCAGGATGTTGGTCTGGAACGCGATGCCGTCGATGACACCGATGATGTCCACGATCTTCCTGGACGACTCGTTGATCGAGGCCATGGTGTCCACCACCTGCCCCACCACCGTGCCGCCCTTCACGGCAACTTCAGATGCCGATACGGCCAGTTGATTGGCCTGGCGCGCGTTGTCCGCGTTCTGCTTGACGGTGCTGGTCAGCTGCTCCATCGAGGCAGCCGTCTGCTCCAGCGAGCTGGCCTGCTCTTCGGTGCGCGACGAAAGATCCTGGTTGCCCGTGGCGATCTGGCCCGAGGCGGTCGCGATGTTGTCGGTGCCGCTGCGCACCTCGCCCACCACGCGGGCCAGGCTCTGGTTCATCTCCTTGAGCGCGAGCATCAGCTGGCCGGTCTCGTCCTTGCTGTCGACCTCGATGTGCGAACCCAGGTTGCCGCCGGCTACGGTCTCGGCCACCTTCACCGCCTCGCCCAGCGGGCGGACGATGCTCACCGTCAGGCGCCAGGCGCACAGCGCCGCCGCCACCAGCGCGACGACGGACAGCACGATGAGCGAGCGGCGGCCGGTCTGGTGCTCGTGCGCAATGGCCTTGGCCGCCGCGTCGATCTGCGCCTGCTGCTGTTCGCCCAGGGCGATCAGGCTGGCCTCGTAGGCCGCCAGCTTCTTGCTCAGCTGCTCGTCGGCCATGCGGGCGGCCGCGTCCCATTCCTTGTCGGCCTTGAGCTTGCCGACGGCATCCACCATGTCGAGCACCTCCTTGCGCACCGCGCCCATCTGGGCGTAGAGCTTCTTCTCCTCGGGCGAGTCGAGCATGCCCTCCAGCTTCTTCTGGATCGGCGAGATGCGGGCCGAGCCTTCGCCGATGCCCTTCTTGTAGTACTCCTCGTACGCGGCGTCGGTGGACTTGACCATGGCGTAGGTGCGCACGATGTTGGCCTTGACCTCGCTGGCCCATTGCGCCACCAGGCGCTCCTTGACCTGCGGGCCGTTCACCATCTCATTCGTGGCACTGCCCACGTTCTCCAGCCGCAGCAGGCCGGATGCCGCGATGAAAGCCATCAGCAGCAGCACGACGGCAAAGCCCAGGCCCATGCGGGTGCCGATCTTCAGGTTCTTCAGGTTCATTGACTTCTCTTCTCTGTCTTTCTTGTTTTGCTTGTTCAGAACTCGGTCCAGTCGCCTGCGGCGCTGGAGGCGCCGGACGGGGCCATGGCGGGCTCTGCGCGAGTGGTTTCGCGAACGCTTGGCTTGGCTTTGGCAGAGGCCCTGGCCTTGCCTGCCGGTGCAGTGGCCTTGCGCGCAACGGCCGTGCCGGCCGGCTTGCGGGCCGCAGGCGCCGCCTGCGATGCGCCGCCCATGCGGAACACGCTCACCGCCTGCACCAGGCCGCCGGCCTGCTCCTGCAGCGAGGCCGCAGCTGCAGCCGCCTCTTCCACCAGCGCCGCGTTCTGCTGCGTCACCTGGTCCATCTGCGTGATCGCCTGGTTGATCTGCTCGATGCCCGCCGTCTGCTCCTGGCTCGCGGCCGTGATCTCGCCCATGATGTCGGTCACGCGCTTCACGCTGCCCACGATCTCCTGCATGGTCTGGCCGGCTTCGCCAACGAGTTCGCTGCCGGCTTGCACCTTGCCCACGGAGTCGTCGATCAGGCCCTTGATTTCCTTGGCCGCTGCCGCCGAGCGCTGCGCCAGGTTGCGCACTTCGGCGGCCACGACTGCAAAGCCCCGGCCCTGTTCGCCGGCACGGGCGGCTTCCACCGCCGCATTCAGCGCCAGGATGTTGGTCTGGAACGCGATGCCATCGATCACGCCGATGATGTCCACGATCTTCCTGGACGACTCGTTGATCGAGGCCATCGTGTCCACCACCTGGCCGACCACTGTGCCGCCCTTGACCGCCACTTCCGAGGCCGACACCGCCAGCTGGTTGGCCTGGCGCGCGTTGTCCGCGTTCTGCTTGACGGTGCTGGTCAGCTGTTCCATCGAGGCGGCCGTTTCTTCCAGCGAGCTGGCCTGCTCTTCGGTGCGCGAGGACAGATCCTGGTTGCCCGTGGCGATCTGGCCCGAGGCGGTCGCGATGTTGTCGGTGCCGCTGCGCACCTCGCCCACCACGCGGGCCAGGCTGTCGTTCATCTCGCGCAGCGCTTCCAGCAACTGTCCGGTCTCGTCGCGCGAATCCACCACGATGCGGCTGCCCAGGTCGCCGCCGGCCACGGTGCGGGCCACATCCACCGCCTGCCCTAGCGGGCGGACGATGCTGCGCGCAATGAGCAAGGACGCCGCCACACCCGCGACCAGCGACACCGCCGCGAACAGCATCAGCGTCATGAAGCGCTCGGCCGAGGCCTCGCGCGCCGCGACCACGGCCGCGTCGATGGTCTGGCGCTCGTGCGAGAGCAGGTCCAGCACGCGCTTCTCGTAGGTCTTGGCGGCCGGCATGAACACCTCGTTGAACTGGCGCTCGGCCAGCGCAGCGTCGCCGGCGGTCTTGGTGTTCATCACCAGTTCCTTGGCGCTCTGGTACTTGGCGCGCAGCTCCCCGATGTGCTTGAAGATCGCGCGTTCCTCGTCGGTGACCAGCAGCGGCTCGACCTTGGCCATGGTCTCGCTGCCCTTCTTCGAGCTGGCCGCGATCACCTCGGCAAAGGTCTTGGACAGCGCCGCGTCGGTGCTGCGCGCGATCAGCTCGGTGCGGGCAATGGCCGAATAGGTGAGCACGTACCAGTCGGACACCAGCCGCTCCTTGGCGAGCGGCCCCAGCACGGTCTGCTGGGTGGTCTGCGCGCTGCTGCGCATGCTCTGCAGCGTGAAGGCGGTGGAGGCCAGCGACAGGACCAGCACCAGGCCGAAGCCCAGGGCCAGGCGCCTGCCGATCAGCATGTTGCGAAGGAATTGCATGGTCGTGCGCCTGTTCAGAATTCGGTCCAGTCGCCGGTGCCGGCGGTGGCGGGCTGGGGCGTCGGGTCGGCGGGCTGCACCTCGGCCTGCGCCTTGGCGCTGCGGGCCTTGCC
>NZ_BCUU01000035.1 GCF_001591385.1 Variovorax soli NBRC 106424 | reverse complement strand
GGCCGAAGCGCCTGCGCCCGCACCGGCGCCCGCCGCCGCGCCCAGCGCGCCCCTGATCGACGAAGCTGAACTGGCTCGCCGCGAGGAAGAAGCGCGCCGCCAGGCCGAACTGCTGCGCCGCCAGGAAGAAGAGCTGGCAGAAAAGCGCCGTGTGCGCGAAGAAGCCGAAGCCCGCGAGCGCGAGCAGGCCGAGCAAGCCGAGAAGGCGGCCCAGGCCGAGCAACAGGCCGCCAAGGCGGAAGCCGAGCGCAAGAAGGCCGCAGAGGCCGCGGCGGCTGCCGCCGCTCCGGCGCCCGCACCTGCGAAGCCCAGCGCCGACAAGGCAGTGGCGGAAGCCGCAGCGGCCAAGGCTGCTGCCGAGAAGGCCGCCGCAGACAGGGCTGCAGCCGACAAGGCCGCCGCCGACGCTGCGGCTGCGCAGGCCAAGGAAGACGCAAAGGCCAAGGCCGCTGCCGAGTCGAAGGCCCGCGCCGACGAAGAGGCCGCTCGTGCGAAGGACCTCGACGAGCGCCGCCGCAAGGCCCTGGCCGAGGCGGAAGCCATCCGCGCCATGCTGGCCCAGCCGGCCCGTGTGCTGGTGCCCCACAAGGCCCCCGAGAAGGAAGTCGCCAAGCCCGCGACCAAGGGCACGCTGCACAAGCCCGCCACGCCGGGCGCGCGTCCTGGCGCGCCTGCGACCGCCGCGGCCCCCGCTGCCGGCGCACCGGGCAGCAAGGACGTCAAGTCGTCCAAGCTGTCTTCCAGCTGGGCCGGCGATCCGGCCAAGAAGAAGGAAATCAAGACCCGCGGCGACGCCAGCGGCGGTGTCGGCCGTGGCAACTGGCGTGGTGGCCCGCGTGGCCGCCGCGGCAACGACCGGGGCCATGAAGAGCATGTGCAGGCGGCACCGGTGGAGGCGCGCGTGCTCGAAGTGCACGTGCCCGAAACCATCACCGTGTCCGAGCTGGCGCACAAGATGTCGGTCAAGGCCGGCGAAGTCATCAAGCAACTGATGAAGCTAGGCCAGATGGCCACCATCAACCAGTCGCTGGACCAGGACACCGCGATGATCATCGTGGAGGAAATGGGCCACAGCGCGGTGGTTGCCGCGCTGGACGACCCCGAAGCCTTCATCACCGAGGAAGCCGACGCACAAACCGCCGAGGCGCTGCCCCGTGCGCCGGTGGTCACCGTCATGGGCCACGTCGACCACGGCAAGACCTCGCTGCTGGACTACATCCGCCGCTCCAAGGTGGCGGCCGGCGAAGCCGGCGGCATCACGCAGCACATCGGTGCCTACCACGTGGAAACCGAACGCGGCATGGTGTCCTTCCTCGACACCCCCGGCCACGAGGCTTTCACGGCCATGCGTGCCCGCGGTGCACAGGCCACCGACATCGTGATCCTGGTGGTGGCGGCCGACGACGGCGTCATGCCGCAGACCAAGGAAGCCATCAAGCACGCCAAGGCGGCCAACGTGCCGATCGTGGTGGCGATCAACAAGATCGACAAGCCCGATGCCAATGCCGATCGCGTGAAGCAGGAACTGGTGGCCGAGGAAGTCGTGCCGGAAGAGTACGGCGGCGACGTGCCCTTCGTGCCCGTGTCTGCCAAGACCGGCCAGGGCGTCGACGACCTGCTCGAGCAGGTGCTGCTGCAGGCCGAAATCCTGGAGCTGAAGGCGCCCGTCGACGCGCCCGCGAAGGGCCTGGTGGTGGAAGCCCAGCTCGACAAGGGCCGTGGCCCGGTGGCCACGGTGCTGGTGCAGTCGGGCACGCTCAAGACCGGCGACGTGGTGCTGGCCGGCTCGACCTTCGGCCGCGTGCGCGCCATGCTGGACGAAGACGGCAAGGCCATCAAGGCGGCCGGCCCGTCGATTCCGGCCGAGATCCAGGGCCTGACGGAAGTGCCGCAGGCCGGCGACGAGTTCATCGTGCTGGGCGACGAGCGCCGTGCGCGCGAAATCGCCACCTACCGTGCCGGCAAGTTCCGCAACACGAAGCTGGCGAAGGCCCAGGCGGCCAACCTGCAGAACATGTTCAGCGACCTCAATGCGGGTGAAGTGCAGACGCTGCGCATCATCATCAAGGCCGACGTGCAGGGTTCGCAGGAAGCGCTTGCGCAGTCGCTGCTCAAGCTGGCGACCGACGAAGTCAAGGTGCAGATCGTCTACGCAGGCGTGGGCGGCATCAGCGAGTCGGACATCAACCTGGCCATTGCCTCCAAGGCGGTGGTGATCGGCTTCAACGTGCGTGCCGATGCCGGTGCGCGCAAGCTGGCCGACAGCAACGGCGTGCAGCTGAACTACTACAGCATCATCTACGACGCCGTGGATGAGGTGAAGGTGGCCATGTCCGGCATGCTGGCGCCCGAGCGCCGCGAAGAGGTCATCGGCTCGGCCGAGATCCGCACGGTGTTCGTCGCCTCCAAGATCGGCACGGTGGCCGGCTCGTACATCACGTCCGGCCATGTCACCCGCAGTTCGCACTTCCGCCTGCTGCGCGACAACGTGGTGATCTATACGGGCGAGATCGAGTCGCTCAAGCGCATGAAGGACGACGTGCGCGAAGTGCGCGAAGGCTTCGAGTGCGGTATCAAGCTCAAGAACTTCAACGACATCAAGGAACTTGATCAACTGGAGTTCTTCGAGATCAAGGAGATCGCCAGAACTCTTTGACCACCCCCAGGCTACCCTGCTTCGCAGGTCCGCCAACCCCCTTCGAGGGGGCAACACCTGCGGCCCGGCAAAGCCGGTTCCGCGGTGTTCCCCGCGAAGAGGAGGGTGAAACAACCATATGCCAAAGAAGAAAGCTGCAGCTCCCAACCGCGCGTTCAAGGTGGCCGATCAGATCCAGCGCGATCTGACGGAGCTGATCGCGCGCGAGTTGAAGGATCCGCGCGTGGGCATGGTGACCATCCAGGCGGTGGAGGTCACGCCCGACTACGCGCACGCCAAGGTCTTCTTCAGCCTGCTGGTTGGCGACCCGGTGGAGACTACCGAGGCGCTCAACCAGGCGGCGGGTTTCCTGCGCAACGGCCTGTTCAAGCGCCTGCACATCCACACGGTGCCGACGCTGCATTTCCACTTCGACCGCACCACCGAGCGAGCAGCCGACATGAATGCGCTGATCGCCCAGGCCGTCGCTTCCCGCTCGAAAGAAGAGTAGGCATGAACGCGCCACGCACCAGGGTGCAGCGGCGCCCTGTGCATGGGGTGTTGCTGCTCGACAAGCCGCTGGGGTTTTCCAGCAACCAGGCCTTGCAGAAGGCCAAGTGGCTGCTGCGCGCCGAAAAGGCGGGGCATACCGGCACGCTCGACCCGCTGGCCACCGGCGTGCTGCCGCTGTGCTTTGGTGCGGCGACCAAGTTCAGCCAGCTGCACCTGGATGCCGACAAGACCTACGTAGCCGTGGCGCAGCTGGGTGTGCGCACCACCACCGCAGACGCCGAAGGCGAGCGGCTGTCCGAGCGGCCCGTGAACGTGACGCAGGAAGACCTGGCGCGCGTGGCCGCGCAGTTCACCGGGCCGATCCGCCAGGTGCCGCCCATGCACAGCGCCCTCAAGAAAGACGGCAAGGCACTCTACGAGTACGCCCGCGAAGGCGTGGAAGTGGAGCGCGCGCCGCGCGACGTGGTCATCCATGAACTCGCGCTGGCCTTCGAGCCGGACTTCGCGCAATCCAGGCGCATCCGCATCACCGCCCGCGTGAGCAAGGGCACCTACATCCGCACGCTGGGCGAGGACATCGGCGAGGCACTGGGCTGCGGCGCACACCTGGCCAGCCTGCGGCGCACCGAAACCGGCGGCTTCACGCAGGACCAGTGCGTGAGCGTCGAGGCGTTGGAAGCCATGGACGAGGACGAGCGCCTGGCGCACCTGCTGCCGCCGCAGGCCCTGGTGGCCGATCACGCGCGCGTCACGCTCGAGCCCGAAGATGCGGGCCGATTCCTCTCCGGGCTGCGCCGGCGCGGCAGCTGGCCCGATGCCCCGGCGGTCGCCGTGTGGGGCAGCCGGCCCGCCAGCTTCCTGGGCACGGCCCACGTCAAGGCCGGCGAACTCATTCCGGGGCGGCTGCTGAGCCCCATCGAAATCCAGCAAATCCTTCAATTCGATCAGAAGAACGCAACCACCACCTGCGAAACGACACCATGACACAACAGATCCGCAACATCGCCATCATTGCCCACGTCGACCATGGCAAGACCACCATGGTCGACCAGCTGCTGCGCCAGTCCGGCACCTTCGCCGAGCACGAGAAGGTGGTCGACACGGTGATGGACAACAACGCCATCGAAAAGGAACGCGGCATCACCATCCTGGCGAAGAACTGCGCCGTGACCTGGAAGGGCACGCACATCAACATCGTTGACACCCCTGGGCACGCGGACTTCGGCGGCGAGGTGGAGCGTGCGCTGTCGATGGTCGACGGCGTGGTGCTGCTGATCGACGCGCAGGAAGGCCCCATGCCGCAAACGCGCTTCGTCACGAAGAAGGCGCTGGCCCTGGGCCTCAAGCCGATCGTGGTGGTCAACAAGGTGGACAAGCCGGGTGCGAATCCCGACAAGGTGGTGAACGCCGCCTTCGATCTGTTCGACAAGCTGGGCGCCACCAACGAGCAGCTGGACTTCCCGGTGGTGTACGCCTCGGGCATCAACGGCTGGTCGTCGCTGGAAGAAGGCGCACCGGGCGAGCAGTGGGGCCCGGACATGTCGGCGCTGTTCGAGACCGTGCTCAAGCACGTGCCGGCGCACCAGGGCGACGCCTCGGCGCCGCTGCAACTGCAGATCTCGGCACTCGATTTCTCGACCTTCGTCGGCCGCATCGGCGTGGGCCGCGTGAATGCGGGCACCATCAAGCCCGGCATGGACGTGATGGTGATGGACGGCCCTGACGGCCAGTCGCTCAAGGGCCGCGTCAACCAGGTGCTGACCTTCCAGGGCCTGGACCGCGTGCAGGCCACCGAAGCCGGCCCCGGCGAGATCGTGCTGATCAACGGCATTTCCGAGATCAACATCGGCACCACCATCACCGACGTGGCCAACCCGCAGCCGCTGCCCATGCTGCGCGTGGACGAGCCCACGCTGACGATGAACTTCTGCGTGAACACGAGCCCCTTGGCCGGCCGCGAAGGCAAGTTCGTCACCAGCCGCCAGATCTGGGACCGCCTGCAGAAGGAACTGCAGAGCAACGTGGCCCTGCGCGTGAAGGAAACTGACGAGGACGGCATCTTCGAGGTGTCCGGCCGCGGCGAACTGCACCTGACCATCCTGCTGGAGAACATGCGCCGCGAGGGCTACGAGCTGGCCGTCTCCAAGCCGCGCGTGGTGTTCCGCGAAGAAGGCGGCGTGCGCCTGGAGCCGATCGAGCTGGTCACGGCCGACATCGAGGAAGGCCACCAGGGCGGCGTGATGCAGGCACTGGGCGAGCGCAAGGGCGACCTGGTGAACATGGAGCCGGACGGCCGCGGGCGCGTGCGCCTGGAATACCGCATTCCGGCGCGCGGCCTGATCGGCTTCTCCAACGAGTTCCTGAACCTCACGCGCGGCTCGGGCCTGATCGCCAACATCTTCGACGGCTACGAGCCGCACAAGGGCGAGATCGGCAGCCGCAAGAACGGCGTGCTCATCTCCATGGACGACGGCGAGATCTTCACTTACGCCCTGGGCAAGCTGGACGACCGCGGCCGCATGTTCGTGCGTGCGGGCGACCCGGTGTACGAGGGCATGATCGTGGGTATCCACAGCCGCGACAACGACCTGGTGGTGAACGCCACCCGCACCAAGCAGCTGACCAACTTCCGCGTCTCGGGCAAGGAAGATGCGATCAAGATCACGCCGCCGATCGAGCTCACGCTGGAATACGGCGTGGAGTTCATCGAGGACGACGAACTGGTCGAGATCACGCCCAAGAGCGTGCGACTGCGCAAGCGCTTCCTGAAGGAGCACGAGCGCAAGCGGGCCAGCCGCGAAGCCTGATCGGCGGAACCATGACAGGGCTGACGCACGGACGCGCGGTCTGGCTCATGGTGGCCGTGACCCTCATGTGGGCCACGGCCGGCGTGGTGACGCGCCACCTGGAGCACGCACGCAGCTTCGAGGTGACGTTCTGGCGCAGCCTCTTCACCGCCATCTCGCTCGCGGTGATCCTGCCCGTGTGGCAGGGAAGGGCGCAGGTGGTTCGCAAGGTGCGCGAAGGCGGCCGGGAGATCTGGCTGTCGGGTGTGTGCTGGAGCGTGATGTTCACCGCCTTCATGGTGGCGCTCACGCTCACCACCACGGCCAACGTGCTGGTGACCATGGCGCTCGGGCCGCTGTTCACTGCTCTCACGGCGCGCATCTTCATCGGGCACCGCCTGCCGACGCGCACCTGGGCCGCCATCGTCGTGGCCGGGGCGGGCATCGCCTGGATGTATGCCACCAAGCTGGAACAGGGCCAAGGGCTGGGCACGCTCGTGGCGCTGTGCGTGCCGCTGGCGGCCGCCTGCAACTGGACCGTGGTGCAGCATGCCAGCGCGCACGGCCACAAGATCGACCTGGTGCCCGCGGTGCTGATCGGCGCGGTGATCTCCGCCGCCGTCACCTTGCCGCTGGCCTGGCCGCTTCAGGCCAGCGCGCACGACATCTCGCTGCTGGCCTTCCTGGGCCTGGTGCAATTGGCCATCCCCTGCACGCTGTCCGTGATCTGCGCCCGCGTGCTGAAGGCACCCGAGGTGTCGTTGCTCGCCTTGCTCGAAATCATCTTCGGCATTGCCCTGGCATGGCTCGGTGCCGGCGAGGTGCCCGCAACGCAGGTACTGACCGGCGGCGCGCTCGTGATCGGCGCCCTGGTGGTGAACGAGTGGCTCGGCTGGCGCGCACGCGCCAGCGTTTCGCGCGGGCTGATGGCCGAGTGACGGCCCGGTAATGGCCGAGCGATGGCTGATGGATGCGCCTTTGTCTGACAACGCATGGCATGGCTGATGCGTTCCAGTCCAAGGCGTTCAGAAGAAAAGGACAACTGATGCGAACTTTCGTGGTGGGTCTGGCTTGTGCCAGCGCTGCGGCGGCACTGCCGCTGGCAGCGTCGGCGCAGGTGTCGGTCAACATCAACGTTCCCGGCGTCGTGGCGGTGGCACCGCCGGCGCCGCGTGTCGAATACATTCCCGCGCCGCGCCCGGGCCACATCTGGGTGCAGGGCAACTGGTACTGGCGCCAGGGCGACTACGCCTGGCGGCCCGGCTACTGGCAGCCGTCACGGCCCAACTACGCCTGGGCGCCCGGCCGCTGGGTGCCGGTGGGCGGCGGCTACCGCTGGGTCGAGGGCGGCTGGAAGCCGCACAAGGGCGACAAGTACTACAAGCACTACAAGAAGCACGACGACTGGGACGATGACCATCACCATGGCCACAAGAAGGGCCACGGGCATGGACATGGTCATGGCCGTGGCCACGATTGACGCTACAACCCGAACTGTTCGAGGAGAAGTTCCATGCGAGTTTTCGTTCTGACCGCAGCCCTGGCTGCCGCCGTCATCCCGCTGGCCGCGCCGGCCCAGGTGTCGGTGAACATCAACGTGCCGGGCATCATCGCCGTGGCGCCGCCGGCGCCGCGCTACGAACCTGTGCCCGCGCCGCGCTCGGGCCAGATCTGGATCCAGGGCAACTGGTACTGGTCCAACAACAACTACGCCTGGCGCCCCGGGCGCTGGGAGACTGCGCGCCCCGACTACGATTACGCGCCCGGCCGCTGGGTGCGCGCGGACGGCGGCTATCGCTGGGTGGAAGGCGACTGGAAGCCCAAGGGCGGCCACGGCAACGGCCACTGCCCTCCGGGCCAGGCAAAAAAAGGGCGCTGCTGAGCAGCGCCCTTGCGGATTGGAGGGATGACGGCCGCAGCCGTCATCCGGTCGCTCAAGGCCGGGCGATCTTCCAGGCGCCGGCCACGCCGTCGCCGGTGCGGTCACCCGCCTTGGTGTCCTTGACCCAGTAGTACAGCGGCGAGCCCTTGTAGGCCCACTGCTTCTTGCCATCGTCGCGCGTCACGACGGTGTAGCCGCCCATCGGCTTGGCCGACTCGGGCGCGAAGAGCGGGGGCCAGTTGGCGGCGCATTGGCCGTTGCAGGCCGACTTGCCGCTGCCCACCGTGTCCTTGTTGAAGGTGTACAGCGTCATGCCGTTGGGGCCGATCAGCACGCCGTCGACGGTTTTGGTCGGCGTGTCGGGCGCGGTGGACATGCTGCCGCAGCCGGCCAGCAGGGCCGCCGCGAGAATGGAAGCGCTGAGCAGTTTCATGAGGTCTCTCCTTTGTAGACGACGAACAAGAGCTTGACGCCAAAGTGTATGCGCTGATCGACGGCCGGCGCACCGCTTGGCGCTCCTGCATGGACGGATGCCGGCGCGGGACTATTCCGCCTGCTCGAAAAAATTCTGCTAGCGGTTGCGGCTCTTCATCGCCCGCTCCACCTCGCGCTTGCCTTCGCGGTCTTTGATGGTGTCGCGCTTGTCGTGCTCGGCCTTGCCCTTGGCCAGGGCGATCTCGCACTTCACCTTGCCGGCCTTCCAGTGCAGGTTGAGCGGCACCAGCGTGTAGCCCTTCTGCTCGACCTTTCCGATGAGGCGGCGGATCTGCTCCTTGTGCATGAGCAGTTTCTTGGTGCGCACCGAGTCCGGGTTGACGTGCGTGGACGCGCTCTTGAGCGGATTGATCTGGCAGCCCAGCACGAACAGCTCGCCATCGCGGATGACCACGTAGCCGTCGGTGAGCTGCACCTTGCCTTCGCGCAGCGCCTTCACTTCCCAGCCTTCGAGCACCATGCCGGCCTCGAAGCGCTCTTCGAAGAAGTAGTTGAAGGCCGCCTTCTTGTTGTCGGCGATGCGGGAATTGGTGTCGGTTTTCTTGTTGGAGGAGGCCATGGTCTGTGAGATGGGGTCTGCATGGCTTCAATACAATGCTTCGGGCCTGCCACGTGATTCTATGAAAACAGTCCACAAGTCCGTCCTCATCTGGTTCAGCGCCGAAGAGATGTATTCGCTGGTCACCGACGTGGCGCGCTACCCCGAATTTCTCCCCTGGTGCGACAAGGCCCGCGTCATCGAGGAAGACGAGGCGGGCATGACGGCGGAGGTCGGCCTGGCCTTCAGCGGTTTTCACCAGTCCTTCACCACGCGCAACACCCATGTGCCGGGTCGCGAGGTGCACCTGAAGCTGGTCGACGGGCCTTTCTCGCGGCTGGACGGCGTCTGGAAGTTCACGCCCGTGGGCGGCGAAGGCGAGCGCGCCTGCCGGGTCGAGCTCGAACTGCATTACGGCTTCAACAGCGTCACGCTGCAGACGCTGGTGGGGCCGGTGTTCGACAAGGTGGCCTCCACGCTGGTGGATGCCTTCGTGAAGCGCGCCGAACAGGTGTATGCGGAGGTGCCATGAGCATCCAGGTGACGCTGGTGTGCTCGCCGGCGGCGCGGGTGGTTCACGAGGAACTGCTTTCGCTGCCTGACGACGCCAGCGCGCAGGACGCGGTCCTGGCCAGCCGCTTGCCTGCAAGCTATCCGGCGCTCGACTGGCATGCGCTGCAGCCGGGCGTGTGGGGCAGGGCGGTGACGTGGGATGGCGGCCTGAAGAACGGCGACCGGCTCGAGCTGTGCCGCGGCCTCCTGGTCGACCCCAAAGTGGCGCGCCGCGAGCGCTTCGCGCGCCAGGGTGTGCGCGGCACCGGCCTGTTCGCCAAGCGCCGCGCCGGCGCCAAGGCTGGCTACTGAGCTGCCGGGCCTGCCGCTACTTGCAGTCGCTGTCGATCACCGCCTGCAGGCGCTTCGTTTCCTGCGCCCGGATGTTGTCGTCGACGATTTCGCGCTCGCCCTGGGCATTGAGGCGCGCCACGCGGATGCCGCTGTCGTAGGTCGCCTTGGCCTGGCGGGCGCGCGAGCAGTTCTCGGCCCGGGCCTTGGCGACGCGCTGTTCCTCGGCGGCTTTCTTGGCCTTTTCCTCTTCCTCGGCCTTCTTGACCTTTTCGTCCAGTTCCTTGTCGACGCGCGGCTTGGCTTCCGGCGCCGGTGCGGCGACAGCAGGGGCCGCGCCCGGCGCCTTGTCGTCGGCGCCCAGGTTGACGACGCCGGGGTTCGGGCGCGGTGGCGGCAGGTTGCCGCGGCGCAGGATGTTCTTCTCGGGAATGTCGGGGGGCGGCGCGGTGTCGCTGAACACCGGCTTGCCGCTCTTGTCGATCCATTGCCATTGGGCCTGCGCTGCCAGCGGGAGCAGCAGGCAGCAGCCCAGCAGGCAGGGCAACAGACGACGCGGGGCGAAATTCATGGCTGGCAGTTTAGCGCCGGCTTACCTTTTGCAACGTATTTGGGGCGCAGCGCCCGGGGCGGGCGCTGTGATTTCGCCACATACCTTTGTTTGACTGGCGCCGCGTAGGCCCATGCCGCGAACGGGCGCGGGTAAGTACCCATCAATCGTTACAATCCTTCTTTTGGAGCTTCACCCATGCGCCTTCTCGGCAAAGCGCTCACCTTCGACGACGTGTTGCTGGTGCCAGCGTTCTCCCAGGTCCTGCCCAAGGACACCTCCCTCGCCACCCGTCTCTCGCGCAACATCACGCTGAACCTGCCGCTCGTCTCCGCGGCCATGGACACGGTGACCGAAGCGCGCCTCGCGATCGCCATCGCGCAGGAAGGCGGCATGGGCATCGTCCACAAGAACCTCACCGCCCAGCAGCAGGCGGCCGAAGTGGCGAAGGTCAAGCGCTACGAGTCGGGCGTGCTGCGCGACCCGGTGGTCATCACCCCCTCGCACACCGTGCTGCAGGTCATGCAACTGTCGGAGGAACTGGGCATTTCCGGCTTCCCGGTGATCGACGGCGGCAAGGTGGTGGGTATCGTCACCGGCCGCGACCTGCGATTCGAGACCCGCTACGACGTGCCGGTGAGCGAGATCATGACGCCGCGCGAGCGCCTCATCACCGTGGCCGAAGGCACCTCGCCGGCCGAAGCCAAGGCGCTGCTGAACAAGCACAAGCTCGAGCGCCTGCTGGTGATCGACAAGGACAACGTGCTCAAGGGCCTGATCACCGTCAAGGACATCACCAAGCAGACCAGCTTCCCCAACGCGGCACGCGACCCGTCGGGGCGCCTGCGCGTGGGCGCGGCGGTGGGCGTGGGTGCCGGCACCGAGGAGCGCGTCGAGGCGCTGGTGAAGGCCGGCGTCGACGCCATCGTGGTCGACACCGCCCACGGCCACAGCGCCGGCGTGATCGAGCGCGTGCGCTGGGTCAAGCAGAACTACCCGCAGGTGGACGTGATCGGCGGCAACATCGCCACCGGCGATGCCGCCCGCGCGCTGGCCGATGCCGGCGCCGATGCGGTCAAGGTGGGCATCGGTCCCGGCTCCATCTGCACCACCCGCATCGTGGCGGGCGTGGGCGTGCCGCAGATCATGGCCATCGACAACGTGGCCACCGCGCTGCAGGGCACCGACGTGCCGCTGATCGCCGACGGCGGCATCCGCTACTCGGGCGACATCGCCAAGGCCATTGCCGCCGGCGCCAGCACGGTGATGATGGGCGGCATGTTCGCCGGCACCGAAGAGGCGCCGGGCGAGATCGTGCTGTACCAGGGCCGCAGCTACAAGAGCTACCGCGGCATGGGCTCCATCGGCGCCATGCAGCAAGGCAGCGCCGACCGCTACTTCCAGGAAGCGACCACCGGCAACCCCAACGCCGACAAGCTGGTGCCCGAAGGCATCGAAGGCCGCGTGCCCTACAAGGGCTCGATGGTCTCCATCGTCTACCAGATGTCCGGCGGCCTGCGCGCGAGCATGGGCTACTGCGGCTGCGCCACCATCGAAGAGATGAAGAGCAAGGCGGAGTTCGTCGAGATCACCGCCGCCGGCATTCGCGAAAGCCACGTGCACGACGTGCAGATCACCAAGGAAGCGCCCAACTACCGGGCTGAGTAAGGCAAGGCCGCGTGACCAGGGTCTTGCGCCATGTCTTCCGGGCCTTCCTACCGCAACTACCTGAGGCTGCTGTGGAAGCGTTTTCGCGGACGTGGGCTGATAACCGCCATCCTGGCGAGCGCGGCCTTCCTGCTGGCGGTGACCTGGGCCGCGACCGGAGACGGTCGGTACGAGCCCTGGGCCAACCTTGCCACCGTGGGCGCGGCCATTGCCGGC
The DNA here is from genome assembly GCF_001591385.1 of Variovorax soli NBRC 106424. Lineage (GTDB taxonomy): Bacteria > Pseudomonadota > Gammaproteobacteria > Burkholderiales > Burkholderiaceae_C > Variovorax > Variovorax soli. Next base: position 35,798 of record NZ_BCUU01000035.1, on the reverse strand, counting down.
GTGCTGGCCACTGTGTGGGCTTCCATGCAGAACCGCGTGGACACCGGCAACGAACGCGACCGGTATTCGCTCAGCTACGCGCTGGCCTATGGCTACGTGCACAACTTCCTGGCGGGCGCGGTGGATGCCCTGAAGGCAGAGGCGCGGCCGGGCAAGATCTACGTCTACCGCCCGGCCAATCTCGAACAGCTCGATCCGCAGACGCACGAGGCCTTCAAGAAGGAACTGGAGCGTCGCGGCTTTCAGCTCACCACCCGCACACTGGACAAGGCCAGCAACCGGCCGCGCGGCCTCCTGTCGGTCTACCTGCCGGCCAATCCAGGCAGCCCCACACACTTCGTCGACTTCCCCACCACGCTGCTCACGCTGTCCAGCCTCATCGCCTACCAGGCCGCACGTGCCCAGGAAGAGGATGACGAGCCCTGGAGCGACGAATACCGCAACGAGATGGCCCGCACCTACATCGACCACTTCTTCAGGGAACTGAGCACTCAGGCAGACAAGGCCGGCGTGCGCGAGTGGATCGATTTCACCGATACGAACTTCAGAAATCTTTGAGTTGACGCCATGCAGCACCAGAAAATTCTCATCCTCGACTTCGGTTCCCAGGTCACCCAATTGATTGCCCGGCGCGTGCGCGAGGCGCACGTGTTCTCCGAAGTGCATCCCTGCGATGTGAGCGACGAGTGGATCCGCGAATATGCGAAGGACGGCACGCTCAAGGGCGTGATCCTGTCGGGCAGCCATGCCAGCGTATACGAGGAGTCCACCGACAAGGCGCCCGCCGCGGTGTTCGAGCTGGGCGTGCCGGTGCTGGGCATCTGCTACGGCATGCAGACCATGGCGCACCAGCTGGGCGGCAAGGTGGAAGGCGGCCACAAGCGCGAGTTCGGCTTTGCCGCGGTGCGCGCGCACGGCCACACGGCGCTCTTGAAGGACATTGCCGACTTCACCACGCCCGAGGGCCACGGCATGCTCAACGTGTGGATGAGCCACGGCGACAAGGTGACCGAGCTGCCGCCCGGCTTCCGGCTGATGGCCTCCACGCCTTCGTGCCCGATCGCCGGCATGGCCGACGACGAGCGCCACTTCTATGGCGTGCAGTTCCATCCCGAAGTCACGCACACCGTGCAGGGCAAGGCGCTGCTCGAGCGCTTCGTGCTGGGCATCTGCGGCGCCAAGCCCGACTGGGTCATGTGCGACCACATTGCCGAGGCGGTGGAGAAGATCCGCGAGCAGGTGGGCGACGAGGAAGTCATCCTGGGCCTGTCGGGCGGCGTCGATTCCAGCGTGGCCGCGGCGCTGATCCACCGCGCCATCGGCGACCAGCTCACCTGCGTGTTCGTCGACCACGGCCTGCTGCGGCTGAACGAGGGCGACATGGTCATGGACATGTTCGAGGGCAAGCTGCACGCCAAGGTGATCCGCGTGGATGCCAGCGAGCTGTTCCTGGGCAAGCTGGCCGGCGTGAGCGACCCCGAGGCCAAGCGCAAGATCATCGGCGCCGAGTTCGTCACCGTGTTCAAGCAGGAAGCGGCCAAGCTCAAGGCGGGCGGCGCCGGCAGTCAAGGAATTGACGGCCGACCGGCCGTCAAGGGCGCCACCTTCCTGGCCCAGGGCACCATCTACCCCGACGTGATCGAATCGGGCGGCGCCAAGAGCAAGAAGGCCGTCACCATCAAGAGCCACCACAACGTGGGCGGCCTGCCCGAGCAGCTGGGCCTGAAGCTCCTGGAGCCGCTGCGCGACCTGTTCAAGGACGAGGTGCGCGAGCTTGGGGTGGCCCTGGGCCTGCCGCCGGAGATGGTGTATCGCCACCCCTTCCCGGGCCCGGGCCTGGGCGTTCGCATCCTGGGCGAGGTGAAGAAGGAATACGCCGACCTGCTGCGCCGCGCCGACGCGATCTTCATCGAGGAACTGCGCAACTTCCGCGACGAAGCCACGGGCAAGACCTGGTACGACCTCACCAGCCAGGCCTTCACCGTGTTCCTGCCGGTCAAGAGCGTGGGCGTGATGGGCGACGGCCGCACCTACGACTACGTGGTGGCCCTGCGCGCGGTGCAGACCAGCGACTTCATGACGGCCGACTGGGCCGAACTGCCTTATGCGCTGCTCAAGAAGGTGTCGGGGCGGATCATCAACGAGGTGCGCGGCATCAACCGCGTGACCTACGACGTGTCGAGCAAGCCGCCGGCGACCATCGAGTGGGAATAAGTTCAGCCAGAGCGAACGGCACATGGCGTTCGCGGCTGAACGTCTCTTCTTCGCCGTGCGGCCCGACGCCGCGACGGCGCAGCGCATCGAGGTGCTGGCGCAGGAACTTCGCCGCCATCACGGCCTGCGCGGCAAGTCGCTGGGCCCGGAGCGCTTTCATGTCACGCTGCACCTGATCGGCGATTTCGCAGGCGGCATTCCGCAGGACGTGCTGGCCCGCGCGCTCGATGCCGCGCGTCCCGTCGCCCAGAGCGCTTCGCCTTTTCGCATCGGCTTCGATACGGTGGCGAGCTTCACGCGCAAGCGGCGCAACATGCCGCTGGTGCTGCTCGGCCGGGACGGCGTTCAAGGTGTGGCCGCGTTGCAGCAGGCGCTGCTGGCCTCGCTGGTGGCCGCGGGCTTGGCGGGCCGGCCCGAGCCGCACTTCACCCCGCACCTGACGCTGCTCTACGACGACCGGCCGGTGGCCGCGCAATCCGTCGACGCGCTGACCTGGCAGGTCGATGAACTGCTTCTGGTGCGCAGCCTGCTGGGCCGCGGGCGCCACGAGGTGCTGGCCAGGCTGCCGCTCGAGGCGTGAGCCGAGGCTGCGGGGCAGGAAGGCCTCGATCACGAAAAAGGCCACCGAGTTCTTCGCGGCCGGGAATACGGGGCGGGGATGATGCGTCCATGCCGGTGTGTTCAACTCAGGCCCTGATCGTTTCCGCGGGTAGCCGCAGATAACCTCCCCATGCGCAGCCAGGACGAAACAGCCATCGTTGCCTGCATCCCCAGCCTGCGGCGCTACGCGCGCGGGCTGGTCTCCGACGCGCAGCGCGCCGACGACCTGGTGCAGGACACGCTGGAGCGCGCATGGGGCCGGCTGCCGCAGTGGCAGCGGCGAGATGACATCCGGCCATGGTTGTTCGGCATCTTGCACAATCGTTTCATCGACATCGTCCGGGCGACGCGCAGCCGTCCCGAAGACAGTGCGGGCGACGAACTGCCCGACGCGGTGCAGCGCGCCGAGCAGTCGGACCGGCTCGAGGTGCGCGACCTGGACCGGGCCTTGCAGCGCCTGGCCCCCGAGCAGCGCGAAGTGCTGCTGCTGGTGGCCGTCGAGGAAATGAGCTACCAGGAGGCCGCCAGCGTCATCGGCGTGCCCATCGGCACCGTGATGTCCAGGCTTGCGCGGGCACGCGAGCGCCTGCGCCGGGAGCTGCAGAACAGGGCGCCTGCCGAGCAGCAGGGCGCGTCGGCGCTGCATCGGATCAAGTGACATGGATTTCTCGCACATCAAACCCGTACCGGGAAGCAGCGACGGCACCCCGCCGGTGACGGAGGCCGACCTGCATGCCTTTGCCGACGGCTTGCTGCCGCCGGTGCGCCGCGCAGAGATCGAGGCCTACCTGGCACGGCATCCCCATGAACTGCAGCGCGTCAATGACTGGCGGGCGCAGAACATCGCGCTCAAGGGATTGCTCGACCCCGTGCTGGACGAGCCCCTGCCGCTTCGGCTGCCCATGAGCAGGACACGCGTGGCATGGCCCTGGCGCGCCATCGCGGCCGGCGTGAGCATCGCATTCGTCAGCGCGGGCTCGGCCTGGTGGCTTCGCGGCGTGGCCGACGAGCGGGCGCTGCACATGGCACGTGCGCCGTCGATGCCGTCCGCTGCAAGTGCCCAGCCGCTGACCGGGTTCGCGCACCGCGCCGCCGTGGCGCATGCGGTCTACAGCCCGGAGGTGCGCCGGCCTGTCGAAGTCGGCGCGGATGATGAAAAAGGCCTTGTCACCTGGCTGACCAAGCGCATGGGCGCCCAGGTGCGGGCGCCCGATCTGCGGCCGCTGGGCTACACGCTGATCGGCGGCCGCCTGCTGCCGGGCGACAAGGAGCCCGTCGCGCAGTTCATGTTCGACGACTCGAAGGGCCAGCGCCTGACCCTGTACGTCACGCGCGAAGACGCCGGCCGGGAAACCGCCTTCAAGTTCGGGCAGGACGGGCCGGTGAACGTCTTCTACTGGGTCGACAAGGACATGGGTTACGCGATCTCCTCCAGCGCCGGCCGGCAGGAGATGCTTCGCGCGGCCGAGGCGGTCTACAGCCAGCTGAACCAGAAGCGCTGAACCGGAAAGACAGGAAGGAAAAAGGCGCCGCGCAGATCTGATGGTCTGCGCGGCGCCTTTTGCTGATGGAGACTACTGTTCCAGAACGAAGGTCGAGAGCGCCTTGATCTCTTCAGGCTTGAGCGTCGCGAACGGCGGCATCACGCCGCTGCCCCATTTGCCGGAGCTGCCGGTGCGAATGCTGTGCTCCAGCATGGCCTGGCCCTTGGCCTCTGCCTTGTACTTTTTGGCGACGTCGTTGAAGCCCGGGCCGACGATCTGCTGCTGCAGGCCGTGGCAGCTCAGGCAGGCATTGTTGGCCAGCAGTGCCTTCACATCCACCTTGGGACCTTGCTGCGCCGGCGCGGACGATGCCGCGGCTTCTGCCTGGGCGGGGGCCGAGGCGGCCACGATCGCGGCATCCGTGGCCTTGGCCGAGCCGTACGCCACGGCCAGGTAGGCGCCGATCTGCCTGACCTCGATGTCGTTCAGGGGCGCGCCATAGGTGCGCTGCATCTTCTGGACTTCGGCCGTCCATTGCGCCTGGCTGAGGCCCGGCGGCTGATAGCTCACGTAGTCGACGGAATGGCAGATGACGCATTTCTGCGTGGCCACGGCGTAGCCGGCCAGGTCGGAGCGGCGCAGCTTCATCGTGTCTTCGGGCAGCACGATGCCGGGCGATGCCGCCATGGCGCTGGTGCCCACCAGGGTGCCCAGGAGCAGGGCGGTGCAGTGCGAGAGGAGGTTCAGAGGTTTCATGGATCGGCCCTCCATCCTCAGGCGACGACGACGGACGTCGACTCGACCACGTTGCGCCGGTAGCCGGCAGGATTCCAGCTGGCGGTGGCAGGCTGGACCTCGCCCTTGTTGCTGGTGGCGCGCACCATCAGCAGTGCCGGTCCCTTCTTCGGGAAGGACACCGGCGCGCGCCATTCCCTGAAGGAGAAGCGGCCGAGGTCCCGCCCCAGCGTCGCGGCCTTCCAGCTCTGGCCGCCGTCCTGCGACACCTCCACCTGCTTCACGCCCGAGCCGCCGTCGAAGGCAATGCCCTTGAGCTCCACGGTCTTGCCCACCGGCAGCACGCTGCCGTTGTGCACGCTCGTGATGAAGCTGCGCACCGCCAGGGTGGTGATCGGGCGGGTGCTGGCCGGCGCCGTGCCGGGTTCGACGCACTGGCAGTCGTTGTCGGGCACGCGGTAGCCCTTGGTCATGTAGAAGGCGTCATGTCCATCGAAGGCATGGTCGAGCACTTCGATCTCCGACAGGTGCTTGACCCAGTAGGTGCCGAAGTAGCCCGGTACCACCAGCCGCAGCGGATAGCCGTTGAGAAAGGGCAGGTCCTGCCCGTTCATGCCCCAGGCGAGCATCGGCTCGTCCTGCAGCGCATGATTAATTTCAAGCGACTTGCGGAAGTCGGGCGTGGCCGGCAGCACCGGCGCGTCCAGCCCGTTGAAAGTGACCTGCTTCGCCCCGGCGGACACGCCGGCCTTTTCCAGCACCTTGCGCAGCGGAACACCCACCCAGCGCGCATTGCCCATGGCGCCATTGGCGAGCTGGGCGCCGAACACGCGCGGCGACGAAAAGCCGCGGCTGTTGCCGGAGCACTGGTTGACCGCCACCACTTCCACCGGTTCGGCCATCGACTTGAGCTCGGCAAGCGACAGTTCCAGCGGCTGCTTGACATGGCCCTTGACGGCCAGCCGGTACGTGGCCGGGTCGATGGCGCGCGGAAAGTCGGCGAGGTGGTAGCGCACGAAGAAGGCGTCGTTGGGCGTGATCGGCCCTTCGTTGAAGACGCCGAAGGGTGTTTCCAGGTGCGGCGGGCGGGTATGCACGCGGATCATGGGCCGCTTGCCCGGGTACTTCACCAGCGGCCGCGGGCCGTCTGCGAAGGTGACTTCTTCGCTGGAGGACTTCGCGGCCAGCGCCGCGACCGGTGAGGCGGCCAGGGCCAGCGCGGCCGCGTCCTGCACGAATCGCCTTCTGGATGGGGTGCCATGCGCTGGCAGGCTTTCGCCGCTGCGAATCTTCTGGTTCTGGCCGAGCAATGGGCGCTTGCTTCGATTCATCGGGACTCCCTTGATGTTGTTGAGAAGTGCCACGAAGTAGACGCGGGTCTCGTGCTCCTTATTCCACCCGCCTTTCAGGCAGCGCAGGCGTTCGGGCAGAAGTTAACGCTGCGTCGAGAATTCCCATCGGCTTGTAGTTGGTTGGTTCTATTTCTTGCTCGGCTGGAGCGAGAACCTCACCTTCGGATCGGCATCTTGCGTTACATTCCGTCGCAATTTTGATCAAGGTTGCAGCATGAACACGTCGGAAGAAGCGAGCGTCACGTCCAGCCTGCGGGCTGCCCCAGGCAGCACCCGCCGCCAGATACTCACGCGCGCCGCCGGCGCCACGGCCGCCGCCGTGCTGGGCATGCCGGTTCTTGCGCAGGCCAAGGCGATCCGCATTGGCGCCAGCTTCGACAACAGCGGCGTCGAAAAGGCCAACGGCAGCGGCCTGTTCGCCGGCTCCAGTGCCTGCATCAACGCGATCAACAAGGCTGGCGGCATCCACGGCAGCAGGATCGAGCTGGTGATGGCCGACGACCAGTTCAAGCCCGATGTCGCCAAGTCCAACGCGCTGGCCTTCAATGCCGACGCCTCCGTGCTCGCCATGCTGCACCCGCTGGGCACGCGGCAGACGGCGGAGATCATGGACGCGGTGCCGGGCCTGGCGGTGGTGGGTCCCAACACCGGCACGGTGGCGCTGCGCAAGAAGAACGCGCCCAACACCTTCTGGGTGCGCGCGAACTACGACCAGGAAATCGACAAGCTGATCGCCACGGCCGCCGTGCTGGGCATCAACAAGATCGGCATCGTGCATTCCAACGATCCGCTGGGCCAGTCGGTGCTGGCGGCCAGCAAGGCCTCGCTGGCCAGGCACAAGCTGGAGCCGGTGGTGGTGGCCACCACGCCCAGCACCATCAGCCTGGAAGTGGAGCCCGCAGCGGCGGCCATTGCCAAGGCGGCGCCGCAGGTGGTGATCACCGGCCTGGCCGGAACGGCCCCCGCCTTCATCAAGGCCATGCGCAAGGCCGGCGGCAACAGCACGGTGTATGGCCTGTCGATCATGGCCAGCTCGCTCACGCCCATGGGCGACGATGCGCGCGGCATCGGCTTCGCGCTGATCGTGCCGTCGCCGCAGTCCACCCGCTTCGAGGTGGTGCGCCGCTACCAGGCCGACATGGAGGCCAGCGGCAGCAAGCAGTTCTCGCTGCCCAGCCTGGAGGGCTACATGGACGCCTGCGTGCTGGTGGAAGGTCTGCGCCGCGCGGGCCCGGCGCCCACGCGCGCGGGGCTGATGGCCGCACTGGCCAGCATCGAGGCCTTCGACATGGGCGGCATCAAGATCAACTTCGGCCGCAGCAATCGGGAAGGCAACCAGTTCGTCGACGTGGCGGTGATCGGAAGCAACGGGCGTTTGGTGAGCTGAGCGCCGCCCGCTTATAGTGCGCAGGCCATGTCACTGGTCCTGTTGCACAAGCTGTCGCTGGTTGATCTGCCCGTTGCCTTGTCCGTGGGCGACGACGTGGACGGTCTTCGCATCCTGAAGATGGCCGGCCATGTGAAGGCCCAGATTCCGCCGCCCATCCGGACGCTCTCGGGCTACGACCAGCCGCCGGCGGTGGCCCTGGAGATCACGCCGCTGGGGCGCCGCATGCTGGAGCGCTTTCCGATGTCGCCGGGCAGCGCGCTGGCATCCTGATCGGCCCGCGCTCCCTCTCGCTGTTTCTCAAGCCTTGTTGCCGGCGATGGCGGCCTGCCAGCGCGCCGCCGTGCCTTCGGGATCTTGCGCCGTGATGATGGCGCGCACCACCGCCACCGAGCCCACGCCGGTGGCCAGCACCTGGTCCAGCCGCGCTTCGTCGATGCCGCCGATGGCCACTTGCGGGTAGCCGCGGGTCAGGCGGGCATAGGCGTCCAGTCGTGCCACGCCCTGCGGTGCGGTGGCCATCTTCTTGAGCGTGGTCGGAAACACCGCACCCATGGCGATGTAGCTCGGGCTCACCGCATCGGCGCGCAGCATCTCGGCATAGCCATGGGTGCTGACGCCCAGGCGCACGCCGGAGCCGCGCAACTCGCGCAGTTCACCGGCGCTCAGCGCATCCAGGTCTTCCTGGCCCAGGTGCACGCCGTACGCACCGGCGGCGATGCCCATGCGCCAGTGGTCGTTGATGAACAGCAGCGAGCCGGTGCCGCGCACGGCGTCGACCGAGGCGCGCACCTCGCGCTCGATGGCCACCGGGTCGGTGGATTTGAAGCGCAGCTGCACCGTGGGCACGCCGGCACGTGCGCAGCGGCCCACCCAGGCCGCATCCGGCAGCACGGCATAGAGGCCCAGGTTCCTGGGGCAGGCGGCGAACGCATCCGGCCGCTCGCCAAGCGGAAGGCTGCGCATGCCGAAGTCCTGCGGCTCGACCGGCCACGCGGCGGCGTCGAAGCGCCCGGTGCGCTGCGTCTGGGCCTGCCAGGCCCGGCCGAGCACGTCGGCGTCGATGTCGATGAAGCCCAGTTGCAGGGCCGCCAGCTTGGCGGCGCGGTACACCGGATCTTCGCGGCCGAAGGATGGCTGCACATCGGCATCCGCTGCGGCGCCGAAGCGCTGCGCGTGGGCCTGCACGATGGCCCGGGCCATGGCTTGTGTCGATGGCGTGTTGGTCATTGCTGCTGAGCGTGGTGCCAGAAGGGCGTGCCGAGCACGGGCGTGCTGGGCTGGGCGGATTCCTGCGCCGTCATGGCGCCGGCCCGATAGGCGGCGCGGCCTGCCGCCACGGCATCGGCAAAGGCGCCGGCCATGGCCACCGGATCCTGCGCGAGCGCCACCGCGGTGTTGAGCAGCACGCCGTCGTAGCCCCATTCCATGACCTGGCAGGCATGCGAGGGCAGCCCCAGGCCGGCATCGACCAAAAGCGGCACCTTCAGCCGCTCGCGCAGCGTGCGCAGCGCGTACGGGTTGACGGGGCCCTGGCCCGTGCCGATGGGCGCTGCCCACGGCATGACCGCCTGGCAGCCCACGTCCACCAGGCGCTGGCACAGCACCAGGTCCTCGGTGCAGTAGGGCAGCACCTGGAAGCCGTCGCGGATCAGCGTCTCTGCCACGCCGACCAGGTTGAGCGTGTCGGGCTGCAGGGTGTAGTCGTCGCCGATCAGCTCCAGCTTGATCCAGGGCGTGTCAAACAGTTCGCGCGCCATGTGGGCGGTGGCGATGACTTCCTGCGCGTTGTGGCAGCCGGCGGTGTTGGGCAGCACCGGCACCTTCAGCTCGCGCAGCATGTCCCAGAAGCCGTTGTCGCCGCCCGCGCCGCCCGGCTTGGCGGTCTGCCGGCGCAGCGAGGCGGTGAGCATGGCGGGCCTGGCGCGGCGCACCGCGGCTTCCATCACGTCGGGCGAGGGGTAGCGCGCCGTGCCCAGCAGCAGGCGGCTCTCGAAGGTCTGGCCGTACAGGACGAGGGCGTCCGTGGCAGGGGTGTTGCTCATGGCTTGTCTCTTTCTCTCACTGTCTCTCTCAGCCGCCGGTCACGGGGCGGATCACTTCGATGCGGTCGTCCGCCTGCAGCACGCGCTCGGCGTACTGCGAGCGCGGAACGAACTCGCGGTTGACCGCCACCGCGAAAGGCGGCACGGCCTGGATGGCCTGGAGCGCATCGGGCAGCCGGGCGTCCGGCGCCAGCTCGTGCGGGGTGTCGTTGATGAGGACCTTCATGCGGGAGTGCCTGCTTCCTGGCAGTCTTGGCAGGGATGGTGGGGCAGCGCCTGCATGCCCGGCAGGCCGAAGCGCGCCGCCAGCGGCGAGCGGCCGCCGTGCAGCAGTTCGAGCACGATGTCGAGCACCGCGGGCGCGATCATGAATCCGTGGCGGTACAGGCCGTTGACCTGCAGCACGCGCGGCTGCGGCTGCTGCACATCGGGCAGGTTGTCGGGCAGGGTGGGACGGCACTGCGTGGCGATCTCGACGATGCGCGCCTCCGCAAAGCCGCTGTGCACCGCATAGGCGGCCGACAGCAGCTCGAGCGTGGAGCGCACGCTGGCCGGCGACATGTCCTCGGATTCGATTTCGGTGGCGCCGATCACGTACAGGTCGCCCGGCTTGGGCGCGATGTAGAGCGGATAGCGCGGATGCACCAGCCGCGTGGGCCGCGTGAGCTTGACCTCGGGCGCATGCACGCGGATCACCTCGCCGCGCACGCCGCGCAGCGCGCGCCATTGCGGCTTGGCGCCCAGGCCCCGGCAGTCGATCACCCAGTCGGGCTGGCCCGCTGTGCCGGGCCGGAAATCGCCCGGCTCGCGCGGCGACTGCCAATGCAGCCTGACGTTCGGGTGCGCCTGCAGGCTGGCCAGCAGCGAGGCCAGCAGCGCGCGGTTGTCGAGCTGGCCTTCCTGCGGCAGGAACAGGCCCTGCGCGAAGCGCGTGCCCAGCGTGGGCTCCAGCGCCGCGATTTCTGCGCCGTCGACCCGCTGCATGGCGGGAAGCTCGGGCACGACGTCGCAGGTGCCCTGGAGGATGCGCGCCAGGCGCGCGGCCTCCGGCGCGTCCTGCCGGTGCCACAGCACCAGCGTGCCTTCGCGCTGGAAGAACACCGGCTCGGCCAGCGGGGCCAGCAGCTCAGGCCAGCGCGTGAGGGCATAGTGGCCCATGCGCACCAGCGGCGCGGGCGCCACAGCGGATTCGGCCAGCGGCGCCAGCATGGCCGCGGCCACGCGCGCGGCGGCGCCTTCCGCCTGCGCACTGCCAGCCTCGTAGACGTCCACCTGGCAGCCGGCCTGCGCCAGGCTGGCGGCCAGCAGTCGGCCCATCAGCCCGGCACCGAGGATGGCGGCCGATTCGAAGGGCAGGGCACGAGAAGAATTCATGGGCTCAAGCAAACGCGTGCAACGCGTGACAGATAATTTTCAGCATGACGACAACATTTTCCGGCGGCGGCGCCAGCGCTTCGACCGCCACCCGCTATGCGCGGGTGCTCACCATCGCGGGTTCCGACAGCGGCGGCGGCGCCGGCATCCAGGCCGACCTGAAGACCTTCGCCGCCCTGGGCTGCTACGGCATGAGCGCCATCACCGCGCTCACGGCGCAGAACACGCTGGGCGTGAGCGGCATCCACGGCGTGCCGCCGCAGTTCCTGAAGGCGCAGATCCAGGCCGTGGTGGAAGACATCGGCGTGGATGCCGTCAAGCTCGGCATGCTGCATGCGCCGGAGGTCGTCGAGGTCGTGGCCTGGGCCATCGACCACTACCAGCTGCCCAACGTGGTGCTGGACCCGGTGATGGTGGCCACCAGCGGCGACCGCCTGATCGCCGCCGAGACCGTGAACGTGCTGGTGCGCGAGCTGTTTCCGCGCGCCGTCGTGGTCACGCCCAACCTGGACGAGGCCGCGCTGCTGGTGGGGCACCCCATCGAAGCGGCCCATGCGCTGGAGCCGGCGGCTGCCGAGCTGCTGGCCATGGGCGCGCGCGCCGTGCTGGTCAAGGGCGGGCACCTGCCGGGCGACGAGGTGGTCGACCTGCTGGCCCAGCGCACGGGCCACCCGCTGCGCCTGACGTCCGAGCGCATTGCCAGTCGCAACCTGCACGGCACCGGCTGCACCCTGTCGTCGGCCATTGCCGCGCACCTGGCGCTGGGCGCCGAGTTGCCCGAGGCCGTGGCCAGCGCACGCGATTACGTCATCGGCGCGATGCGTGCCGGTGCGCAGGTGCAGGTGGGCCAGGGCCACGGGCCGCTCAACCACGGTTTTGCGCCAGTGCCGACGCACCGCCTGCCGTTGAGGCCGACGGACGCGTAAGCCAGGCCAGCACGAAGGTCGCCACCAGCGCGGGCAGGGCCGCGCCCCATTGGGGCGCGAGCTTGCCGCAAGTGTGGAAGACCACGATGCCGGCCACCCAGATGATGGCCGCGCTCCAGTCGATGCGGCGCTCGCCCTGCTGCTGCGTCCAGCGGGCGCCCAGGCCGAGGCGGCCCAGGATCACGCCGTACAGCGGCACGAACACCGAGCTGAGCAGCAGCAGGAAGGGCTCCAGGCTGTGCATGGGCAGCACCAGCGCAAAGGCGATGCTCACCAGGGCGATCACCAGGCCCCAGCGGCGAACGCTCCAGCGCGGCTGCAGGCTGTGGGCCGACACCGAGCTGGAATACACGTCGCCGTAGGCATTGTCGAGTTCGTCGATGAGGATCAGGCCCAGCGCCACCAGGCCGCCCTGCGCCAGCAGCAGCGCCGTCACCAGCGAGGTGCCCGGCTGCGCCACGCTCACCACCATCACCCCCAGCGCATAGCACCAAATGTTGGCCAGGGCGTAGCCCAGCCAGGTGCCGCTCAGCGCCGCGCGGGCGCCGCGCGCGCCGCTTTGGCCATGGCGGGCATAGTCGGCCACCAGCGGCAGCCACGACACCGGCATGGCGATCACCAGGTCGAGCGCGCTGAACAGGCCCATGCTGCCGTCGCCCTGGCGCGACCAGAAGGCGCTGAAGCCCTGGGCGTTGAGCTGGGCGGCGAATTGCCAGGTCAGCCACAGCAGCGACAGCACCACCAGCGGCAGCCCGAAGCGGCTGACGAAGCGGCGCACCAGCTTCACCATGGAACCCGCCAGCAGGGCCAGCAGCACCGCGCCCCACAGCAGCGTGGTGAGCACGAAGCCCAGGCCGCCGCCCAGTTCGAGGCCGAAGGCCTGCTGGCCGATGGCCTGCGTGCCTTCGCGCATGATCACCAGCTCGAAGGTGGTCCAGCCCACCAGCTGCACGATGTTGAGAATGACCGGCAGCCGCGCAAAGGCGCTGCCGTAGGTGCGGTGCATGAGGCCGGCGCTGGCCAGGCCGCTTTCGCAGCCCACGCGCGCGGTCCAGGCCAGCAGGCCCGCGCCCACCACCGAGCCCAGCACGATGGCGATGACCGCGTCGCGCGTGCCCACCGCCGGCACCAGGTAGGCGCCGACCTGCATCACCAGCAGGCCCACGCCCAGGCTGAACCACAGCGATAGATGGTCGTGCCAATGGAACACGCGGGCGCTGTCGGCCAGGGGCATAAGCGCTTCATTGTCGGCGGTGGTGCCGCCCTGGATGTTGTTGTCTGGAAGTGCCATTCAATTGCTCCGCAAAGCGTCTCAGCCGCAAATGTTTGGCAGGTGGGCGAGGGCCCGGGAGCAAAAGCCGTCAGAGGCGAGAAAAGGCATGACGGCCACCGGACACCAGCTTCCCTGCGCGAGGATGACCTCAATCAGGTTCAAAGGGTTTTTTCTCAGCCAGGCCGCAAGCAGCCCGGCACCCCTAGCAGTTGACATTCTAGGCGCCTTCGGCGCGCCCCCATTGCGTGCGGGTTCCTACGCCGGCGACGCGCCCCGGACGACATGCACCGCGGCCCCGAGCGCGTCCAATGGAACGACCATGAAGCGCCAAGACAACGCACGCTCGCAACGGGTTCGTCCGACCCGTGACGCGAACACTGGCGCGACCGGCGACACCGGCCGCACCGCCGTCAAGGACCACAAGCCGGTGCCCTTCTACAAGGAGGGCGCATCCACCGGCAAATCGGGCAACTCGAAGGCCGGCGGGGCGGCTGGGCAACTGACGCCCAAGGATTGAGCGGCCGGCCCCCGAGTGCACTGCGCCGGCGCGGCAGTGCCCGTTCGGCGAGACTCCCGGCATGGATGACCACCCGGCCGAGTTGCACCGCGTCCTGCGCACCGCGAAGCGCCGCTTTCTCCTGCCGCCGCTGCCGAGCAGCTTGCAGGCAGCGGCCGATGCGGGCGAAGACGTGCTGCTGGCCTTCTGCCTCGAGTCGGCCCGGCTGGCGATGGCGCGGGATGGCGTGCCGTCCGCGTCCGTCGAACAGGCCTTCGGCGATGCGCTGGCGCAATTGATCCGCCGAGCGATGGACGCCACCCATGGAGACCCGACGTTCCAGGCACAAGTCCTGCACTGGCGTGATGCCGGCATCCAAGAGTGGGCAGCCTTGTCGGCAACCGCCGCGGGCGATGCGCGCGAACTGCGCACGGCGCTCGACGCCTTTGCGCATCCGGGCAAGCTGCGCGGGCTGCCGGAAGACGCCCTGCGCGGGGCCCTTTTGCAGCTGCACGACCTGGCACACGCGGCCGATTGGGCTGCGCTGCGGGCCGCGGCCGAGACCGTGGCCGAAGCGCCAGCGGGGCGCGATCCGGCGCTGAGTGCTTGGGTGCGCGCGCTCGTGGCGCACCCCGCGCTGAATCGCCGGCTGCGCGCGCTCGAACTGGATCGCCTGGAGGCGGTGCGGCATTACAAGGCCCTGCGCTTCATGCGCTCGCCCGCGGTCGGCAGCAGCGCAGCCGTCGAAAACGGACGCACTTCCGCACGCGAGGGCACGCGGACAGAGCAGGCGGCTGCCCATGCACTCCAGGACATGGCTGACTGCCTGAACGCGGCCGTGCCCGGCGGCGCTGCGCCCTATCGCGTGCTACGCAGCCTGCTGACGCCGGCCGCGCTGGCAGGCGCCGATCGATCGAAGCTGGAGTGGGATGCGGCCATCGTGCGCAGCGATGGCGCGAAGTCCGGCATCGACGATGTCGTGCTGCTGGCGGAAGCCAAGGCGGCGCCTGCGGCTGCGACCACCGATCTGCCACGGCTGCTGCGAGGCCTGGCGGGCCTGGCTCAGGCGCGGGAAGGCGCTCACCACGACTTTGCCTGTGCCGGGGGCACTGTCCGCGTTTCGGGCACTTCGCTGCGCGCATTGCGGCCGCAAGGCCAGTCGATTCCGGCCCAGGTCATCTACCTGTGCGCGGCGCGGCCGGAGCCACGGCCGGCGCTGCTCGGCGCGGCCGCCAAGGCGCTGCTGCTGGCGCAGCCGCCGAGCCTTGGATTTGCAGCCGAAGTGGCCCAAGGCCAGGTGCCTGCCACCGACATGCTGGCGCCTGTCTGGCACGCCCTGCTCAACGAGGGCAGGCTGCGCGCCGTGCTGAACCAGTACGACACCGCTCGCCGCGCGCGGGAGGCGATGCTGCATCCGGATGATCTGTCCGCCGCCGTGCAGGACCTCCGGCGCGAACGCGCGTAGCCTCCGGCGGCCTGAAGCTAGTGCGAAACCCCGAGCAGCTCGTGCAGCCGGGTGCTGGTGGTGGTGTATTGCAGCGGAATCGCCTTGTCCGGAAACACGACAGCCGTCGCTCCCCAGGCGGCCAGCGTGGCCTCGTGGAAGCCGCACACGATCAGCTTCTTCTTGCCCGGGTAGGTGTTGATGTCGCCCACCGCGAACACGCCGGCCTCGCGCGTCTGGTACTTCTCGGTGTCCACCGGCACCTGCTTGCGCGCCAGCTCCAGGCCCCAATCGGCAATGGGGCCCAGGCGCGGCGAGATGCCGGGGTAGGCCAGCCAGGCGTCGCATTCGAGGGTGAGCGGCTGGCCTTCGGGCGTCGTCACCGTGAGCTGCCGGCCATCGAAGGCCTGGGGCTGGCCGATGGCCAGGCGGATCCGGCCCTGGGCGATGTTGTCGCGCACCCGGGCCTGGGTTTCTTCCTCGGCCTGGAAGGCATCGCGCCGGTGCAGCAGGGTGATGCTGCGCGCCTTGCCGAGCAGGGCCAGCGCGGCGTCCAGCGCCTCGTCGCCGCCGTGCACGATGACCGACTGGCCGGCGAAGCGCTCCAGCGATTCGGGGTGATAGAAGAGGCGCGTGCCCTCGAAGGCTTCGAGTCCGGGCACTGCGATGTGCTTGGGCAGGAAGGCGCCGACCCCAGCCGCGATGAACACCGTCCTGGCCAGGAACTGCAGGCCGCGCGAAGTGCCCAGCAGCAGGCGCCCGTCAGCCTGGCGGGCCAGCGTGGCCACCTGCTGGCCGAAATGGAACTCGGGGGCAAAAGGCTCCACCTGCCGCAGCAGCGACTCCACCAGGCCGCGGCCGGTGGTGACCGGCGTGCCCGGAATGTCGTAGATGGGCTTGTCGCCGTAGAGCTGCACGCACTGGCCGCCCGCGAAGGGCAGTGCGTCGACGACGTGGCAGGAGATTTCGAGCAGGCCCAGCTGGAAGACCTGGAACAGACCGACCGGGCCCGCGCCGATGACCAGCGCGTCGCATTCGGTCGGTGCTGAAGCCTGCATCAAAGCTTATTTAATGAGTTCGGAGATCTTGCCCGTCTTGTCTTTCCACTCTTCCGCGTCGGGCAGGGCGGGCTTGCGCTTGGTGATGCTCTTCCAGCCGTCGGCCAGGGCCAGCTCGGCGTTGAGCTTGATGAAGGCGATCTGGTCCGCCGGCAGGTCTTCTTCGGCGTAGATGGCGTTGACCGGGCATTCGGGAATGCACACCGCGCAGTCGATGCACTCGTCAGGGTCGATGACGAGCATGTTGGGGCCTTCGCGGAAGCAGTCCACCGGGCAGACATCGACGCAGTCGGTGTACTTGCAGCGGATGCACGATTCGGAAACGACGTGAGTCATTGGTCTTCTGGCCAGTTCTTATTCGGGGGAACCCTGGATTTTACGTTTTTCGAGAATGCTTGCGACTCAGCGCACCAAGACCGCGGCCGCAGTGCGGTGGGAGGCGGTGTCGACCAGCACCAGCGAACCCAGCGCACGCGAGCGCGTGAAGGGCTGCACGGCCAGCGGCTGCTGCAGCGCCAGCACCACGTCGCCGATGGAGTTGGCATCGAGCTGCTGCGCCTCTTCGGCATCCAGCGTGTTGATGTTGAGCCGGTCCACCACGCGGGCGACCTTGGCCTTGACCCAGCGGTGGCCCTGCAGCGCCCAGTACACGCGCCCGGCCACCAGCGGCTCGTCGTCCAGCCAGGCCACGGTGGCGGTGATCTCGCGGGTGGGGGTGAAGGCGTCGGGCGCCAGCAGCCAGTCGCCGCGCGACACGTCCACTTCGCGGTCCAGCACGATGCCGGCGCTGTGGCCCGCATGCACGACCTTGGGGTTGCGCGCATGGTCCAGCACCTGGGCCACGGTGGCGGTCTGGCCGCTGGGCAAGATGCTGATTCGCTGGCCCGGCTCCACATGGCCGCTGGCCACGCGGCCCCAGAACACGCGGCGGCCGCGCGAGGTGTCGGCCGACGAGGAGAACTTCTCGACCCACTGCACCGGGAAGGCGAAGGGCACGGCTTCGTCCTGCCTGGTCACCGGCAGGGCTTCGAGCACTTCGAGCAGGCTGGGGCCTTCGTAGCCGCACCAGTCGGCATGGCGGGTGGCCACGTTCCAGCCCTTCAGGGCGGAGACCGGCACGGTGGCCGTCACCTCGACGCCGGCGGCCTCGGCAAAGGCATCCAGCGCGCCGGAGATGCGCTCCAGCGCCAGGGCCGCGTCAGGCACGGCATCGAGCTTGTTGATGGCGAACACGATCGACTGCACGCGCAGCAGGTGCGCCAGCAGGGTGTGGCGCCGGGTCTGCGGCAGCAGCTCGCGCTTGACCACTTCGGCTTCATCGACCTGGCTGGCCCAGGGCAGCTTGGTGGCGTCGACCAGCACCACGGCCGCGTCCGCGCTCGATGCGGCGGTGACCATGTTGCGGGTGTACTGCTCGTGGCCCGGCGCGTCGCCAATGATGAACTTGCGCTGGGCGGTCGAGAAATAGCGGTAGGCCACGTCGATGGTGATGCCCTGCTCGCGCTCGGCCGAGAGGCCGTCGGTGAGCAGCGCCAGATCCGTCTCGCCGCCGCGCTGCACGCCGGCCAGCTGGTCCTGCAGCACGGTCTTGCTGTCCACCAGCAGGCGGCCGATGAGCGTGCTCTTGCCGTCGTCCACGCTGCCGCAGGTGATGAAGCGAAGGGCGGTGCCGGTATCGACTTCGGCGCCGGCGGTGCCGTCGGTGGTGGGGTTCAAGGTCGTCGTGCTCATTTCAGAAATACCCGTCTTTTTTCCGCTTCTCCATGGAAGCATCCGATGTCTTGTCGTCCATGCGCGTGGCGCCGCGCTCGCTCACGTCGGCCGCGAGCGTCTCGATGACCACGTCGCCGGCGTCGGCGGCCAGGCTTTCCACCGGGCAGGTGCAGGTGATGTCGCCCACGGTGCGAAAGCGCACGTCGCGCACCTCGACCTGCTCGCCGTCCTTGGGCGGCGTGAGCTCGGTCACCGGCACCAGCAGGCCACGGCGCTCCACCACCTGGCGCTTGTGGGTGTAGTAGATCGAGGGCAGGGCGATGTTCTCGCGCTCGATGTACTGCCACACGTCCAGCTCGGTCCAGTTGGAAATCGGGAACACGCGGAAGTGCTCGCCCGGGGCCAGGCGGGTGTTGAACAGGGTCCACAGCTCGGGGCGCTGGTCCTTGGGCTGCCATTGGCCGAAGCTGTCGCGGTGCGAAAAGATGCGCTCCTTGGCGCGGGCCTTTTCCTCGTCGCGGCGGGCGCCGCCGATGAGCGCGTCGAACCGGAATTCCTCAATGGCTTCGAGCAGCGTGACCGACTGGTGCACATTGCGCGATTCCAGCGGATGGGCCAGGCGCACCGTGCCGCGCTTCATCGAGTCTTCCACGCTGCGCACGATCAGCTCAGCGCCCAGTTCCTTCGCGCGCTGGTCGCGGAACTGCGTCACTTCCGGGAAGTTGTGGCCGGTGTCGATCATCAGGAGCGGGTAGGGCAGGCGGCCTGCGCCAAAGGCCTTCTCGGCGCACTTGAGCAGCACCAGTGAGTCCTTGCCGCCGGAAAACAGCAGCGTGGGGCGCTCGAAAGCGGCTGCGACTTCGCGCAGCACGAAGATGGCTTCTTCCTCGAGCGCGTCGAGGTGCGTGTTGGAAAGGCGCGCGGGAGAGTGCATCGGCGGCGACAGCAGTTCAGGTTCGGTGCGTGCGTTCATGGCGGGGGCTGCTTCTTTTTCAGTGCGCGAGATGCAAGCCGCATTCGCGGTTGTCCTCGCCCTTGGTCGGGTCGACGTAGTCGAAGTTGTTGGGCAGGCCGTGGGCCTGGCAGTACTCGTACAGGTCCTTGGACGTCCAGTGCAGCAGCGGCGCCACCTTGATCAGGCCGTCAGGGTTGATGCTGACCGGGTCCATCTGCGCGCGCACGGCGGTGTCGGTGGCGCGCAGGGCGGTGAACCACACCTGCGGCGCGGTTTCGCGCAGGGCGCGGGCAAAGGGCTCCAGCTTCACTTCTTCCGTGAAGGCGGCGTGGCGCGGGTCGTCCAGCGCGGGCGTCGGGCCGTCCACGGCCTCGCGGTGCGCGCGCGAGCGCAGCGGCAGGTAGATCTTCAGCTTCAGGCCCAGCTGCTTCGTCACTTCGTCGGCGAAGCGGTAGGTGGCCTCGGTGTTGTAGCCGTTGTCCATCCAGACCACCGGCACGTCGGGGTTGACGCGCGTGACCATGTGCAGGATGACCGCCTCGAAGGGGCGGAAGTTGGTGGTGACGATGGCGGGCTTGCCCAGGCCGAGGGCCCAGTCCACCAGGCCCTGGGCGTTCCTGCCCAGTTCGGCGTTGATGCGTTCGAGGTCGATGCTCATGTTGAAAGAGACTGTAGGGACGAGCCTTATGGATC
This sequence comes from Variovorax soli NBRC 106424, assembly GCF_001591385.1. Lineage (GTDB taxonomy): Bacteria > Pseudomonadota > Gammaproteobacteria > Burkholderiales > Burkholderiaceae_C > Variovorax > Variovorax soli. The sequence continues at coordinate 16,049 of NZ_BCUU01000035.1, read as the reverse complement.
CCAACGATTTTTTGGTTCGCGCTTTATGCGGATAAGCAAATGCGCCAGTGTTCATGCGGGTTCCGGCGCGGTTTGCGCGGTGTTCCGGATATGGCGCGAATGAATCGGCCCGAGCGCATTCAGGGCGATGCGCGGCCGGCGCAGGCAGAAAGCTCGAAGTGGTCGTGGTCCGACAGGATGACCCTCACCTCGGGAACGCCGCTCAGGCGCAGCAGTGTGCCGGGGTCGTTGACGGTCGAGAGCAGGACGGCGGCCTTGTCGAAGGTGGCGGCCGCAACCGGCGTGTACCGCGAGATGTCCATGGAAATGGCGCTCGCGCCCGCCAGCGCATAGCCCAGCTTGGTCACGGCCGCATGCAGGCGGTAGACCGGCGCGGCGTATTTCCTGTCGTTGGGGCTGACCGCATAGCTCGTGTGGACACCGCGGCTTGCCAGCCAGGACAGGTACAGCGGGTTGCCCGATTCCACCAGCGCACGCTCGCCCAGCCCGTAGTGCTGGATGAGCGCTGCGAGCCGTTGCGTGGCCTTGCGGGCGGCCAGGGGCGAAAGCTTGCGGAGGTCCTTGGCATCGAGCCAGAAGAAGCCGCTGCCGTGCGTGTGGCGCGACAGCACCGTCTCCAGCCGCAGGGGTTTGCCGTTGAACAGGGTGAAGGGCCTGTCATGGGAGACCACGAAGTCCTGCAGTTCGTGGTCGAAAAGAATGTCGATCTCCACGCCGGCGGCGCCTCGTTCGAAGGCGCCCTGGACGCTTTGCAGGCTGTTCTCGCCGCCGGCGGGTGCCCAGCCGCGGTGCGCCCAGACTTTCTGGCAGGCGGGAAAGGGAAATGCCGGCGCCCGGGCGGCGGCTCGGCGGTAGAGCAGGTCGCTCGCGAACAGCAGCGCGGTGGACAGCAGCACCGCGGGCAGCAGAAACACCGCCAGCAGCCATGGCCACCGGCGGCGTCCGCGAGCCTCGGGTTGCATTGCCGAGGCGCCGCTTCTCGATACTGCGCCGCGCGCGATCAGGCCTTCTCGGCCGCCAGGAAATGCGGCGCCGTGTGGACCGCATCGCCCTGGTAGAACGCGGCAAAGCGGTCGAACTGGCGCTGTGCGTCGGACACGTCCACGCCTTCGCGCAGCACCGCGCTCGAAAAGCCCGTGCGCTCCATCTGCACCAGCTGGTCGATCAGCACGTCGCCGGTGGCGCGGATGTCGCCCTTGAAGCCCAGGCGCCGGCGCAGCAGGAAGGCCTGGCTGTACGCACGCCCGTCGGTGAACTTCGGAAAGTTCAGGTCGATGCGCTCGATGTCCTGCAGGTTTTCCTCGATGGCCAGCGGGTCGGCATCGTTGGCCAGTTGCAGCACGCTGGGCGAGCCGTCGTCCACATGCTCTTCGGCGGACAGGATGCGAAGGTTGCGCTTCATGCCGCCACCTCCTCGGCCTTGGCAAAGCGGGCCGCATTGGCTGCCGCCTTGAAGGGGTCGATGCCCACGCGGCGCAGCGTGTCGATGAAGTTCTCACGCTTGCCGTCGACGACTTCGCGGGTGTCGCGGTAGGTGCTGAGCACCGCCTCGATCACGTCCGGCACCTCGGCCGCCGAGAAGGAGGGGCCCACCACCTTGCCGGCCACCGCCGGACCGGAGAGGTCGGAGCCGTCGGAGCCGCCCAGCGTCACCTGGTACCACTCCTTGCCGTCCTTGTCGACGCCCAGGATGCCGATGTGGCCGCTGTGATGGTGGCCGCAGGAATTGATGCAGCCGCTGATGTGCAGGTCGATCTCGCCGATGTCGTCGAGCTCGTCCAGGTCCTGGTAGCGCTCGGTGATGGCCTCGGCAATGGGGATGGAGCGTGCATTGGCCAGCGCGCAGAAGTCGCCGCCGGGGCAGGCGATCATGTCGGTGAGCAGGTGCACGTTGGTGCTGGCGAAGCCGGCCTCGCGGGCGGCCAGCCACAGCGCATGCAGGTCTTCGGCATGCACCCAGGGCAGCAGCAGGTTCTGGTCGTGCGTGACGCGCGCCTCGCCGGCCGAGAAGCGGTCGGCCAGCAGGGCGGCGGTGTCGAGCTGGCTGGCCGATGCGTCACCGGGCGCCTGCAGTCGGCGCTTGAAGGACAGCGTGACCGCACGCAGCTGCGGATTCTTGTGCGGCGCCACGTTGCGCTGCAGCCAGCGGGCGAAGAGCGTGTCGTCCTCGGCCTGGGCCTTCAGTTCGGCTTCCGTCTGCTCCAGCGGCTGGTACGTGCGGCTGGCGAGCGCCGGCGGCACGAAGGAAGCGGCCACGCGGTCCAGCTCGGCCTGCGGAATGGTGTGCGGTGCGCCGTCGTGCGCGAGGATCTGCCTGTATTCCTCTTCCACGTCGTCGATGTAGCGCTGGCCCTCGGCCTTCACCAGGATCTTGATGCGCGCCTTGTACATGTTGTCGCGCCGGCCGTAGCGGTTGTAGACGCGAACCACGGCCTCCAGGTAATTCATGATCTGGTTCCACGGCAGGAACTCGCGCAGCACGGTGCCCACGATGGGGGTGCGGCCCATGCCGCCGCCCACGCGCACCTGGAAGCCCAGCTCGCCGGCTTCGTTCTTCACCAGGCGCAGGCCCACGTCATGCCAGCCGGTGGCGGCGCGGTCTTCGGCGGCGCCGGTGATGGCGATCTTGAACTTGCGCGGAAGGAATGCGAACTCGGGGTGCAGCGTGCTCCACTGCCGCATGATTTCGGCATAGGGGCGCGGGTCGGCCACTTCGTCCACCGCCACGCCGGCGCGCTCGTCGCTGGTGATGTTGCGGATGCAGTTGCCGCTGGTCTGGATGCCGTGCATGTTCACCGTGGCCAGCAGGTCCATCACGTCGGCGCTCCTGGCCAGCGGAATCCAGTTGAACTGGACGTTCTGGCGCGTGGTGAAGTGCGCGTAGTGCGTGGGCAGCTTGTGCGTGCCCAGCAGGCCCTGCGTTTCGGTGGCCTTCTTGTAGACCTCCGCTTCGGGCTCGTCGTACTCGCGGGCGATCTTGGCCAGCACGCGCAACTGGGCGCTGGAGATTTCGCCGTAGGGCACCGCCACCCGCAGCATGGGGGCGTAGCGCTGCACATACCAGCCGTTTTGCAGCCGCAGGGGTCGGAACTCGTCTTCGGAGATCTTGCCCTTTTGCCAGCGTTCGAGCTGGTCGCGGTGCTGCGCTGCGCGTTGGCGTACGAACTGGCGATCGAATTCTGTGTATTGGTACATCGTGAAAGGTCTTGGCTTGCGGCAACACCAATGCGCGGCCTCGCCACGCGGCTGCAAGCGAGCAACGACTGTAGAAGTCGGGCTTATGGAAACAAACTATTTTTTGGTTCTTGCCTTATGCGGATAAGCATATTCGCCAGCATTCATGCGGGTCGCGAGGCGATTGCCGGCGTGATCCGGATAAGGGCCGCGTCGTGGGCAGCCCCTGTTCGAGGCCTGTGAAACAGGCGGGGATTCTAGGGACTCGGAGCGAGCCACGAAACGATGGGCAACAATGTGCACCGTTTTGATGCATGGAGACAACGACAAGTCATGAGTTCCAGACCCGTTGCGGAGAACGCGCCGATCTTCCCGGTGACCTGGCTGCGCGCGTTCAAGCCCGCGCGCATGCAGGTGGACGGACGCGAGCGATTGCGCGTCACGGTGGGCGCCTTCGTCGGCATCCTGCTCACGGCGGTGCTGTGCCACATGCTGGGCCTGGGCACCCAGGCCGCCTGGATCGTCGCGCCCATGGGTGCCAGCGCCGTGCTGGTGTTCGGCGTGCCGGCCAGCCCGCTGGCGCAGCCCTGGGCCGTGCTGGCCGGCAACACGGTCTCGGCGCTGGTGGGTATTGCCTGCGCACGCTGGATCGGCCATACCGACATGGCCGCGGGCCTCGCGGTGGGCCTGGCCATCGGCGCCATGTTCGCCCTGCGTTGCCTGCACCCGCCCGGCGGCGCCAGCGCACTGCTGATGGTGATGGGCGGCGTGACGGACTTCCACTTCGCGTTCGCGCCCGTCTTCGTCAACTCGTTGCTGCTGGTGGTTGCGGGCCTGGTCTGGAACAACGCCACCGGCCGGCGTTACCCCCACGCCCAGGGCCCCGGCAGCGCCGGCGCCACGGCGGCGACCCAGCACGACCTGGATGCGGCGCTGGCGCGCTACAACCAGATCCTGGACGTGCCGCGCGACGACCTGCTGGCCCTGATCGGGCAGACGCGTCTGGCCGGCTACCAGCGCATGCTGGCGCAGACGCGCTGCGCCGACGTGATGTCCGACAAGGTGATCACCGTCTCGTTCGGCACGCCGCTGCAGGATGCGTGGCAGCTGCTGCGCGACAAGCGCATCAAGGCGCTGCCGGTGGTCGACCGTGTGAACCGCATCGTCGGCATCCTGACGCTGGCGGACTTTCTCAACGCGGCCAACCTCGACCTGCACGAGGGCTTCGAGGCCAAGCTCAAGAAGCTGATCCGCTGGACCTCGACGGTCAACTCCGCCAAGCCCGAGGTGGTGGGCCAGATCATGACCCGCCGCGTGCGGGTGGCGCGTGCAGAGAATCCGCTGGTGGACCTGGTGCCGCTGTTCGCGACAACTGGCCACCACCACATTCCCATCGTCGACAACGACAACAAGCTGGTGGGCATCCTCACGCAGTCGGACCTGGTGGCGGCCGTGTTCCGCGCCGAGCGCGAGGAGATGGCGGCAGCAGCAGCCTGACCTTGCGGCGCGATCAGCGCGTGAGGAGCCGGCGCAGCGCGTAGCTGAGCGCGTCCACGCCCGTCACCAGCAGCAGCATGGCCGCCACGATGGTGGCGGTCTTGCCCATCTGGAAAAGGCCCATGTGGAAGGCCAGCATCTGCCCCAGGCCGCCGGCGCCCACCACGCCGAGCACGGTGGCGGCGCGGATGTTGTTCTCCCAGCGATAGAGCGTGTAGCTCACCAGTTGCGGCAGCACCTGCGGCAGCGTGGCGTAGAGAAAGACGCGCACCGGGCCGACGCCTTGCGCACGCAGCGCGGCGCCGGGGCCCGGCGGGGCGTTCTCGACGGCTTCGGCAAACAGGCGGCCCAGCACCCCGGCGGTGTGCACCGCCAGCGCCAGGGTGCCGGCGAAGGGGCCGAGTCCGGCGGCGATCAGCAACAGCGCCGCCCACACCAGTTCAGGCACGGCCCGCAGGGCGTTGAGCACGAAGCGCATCGGCGTGCGTAAGCGCGCAGCGTCGCCCAGGTGCATGCGGCTGGCGGGCACGGCCAGCACCACGCCGGCGAGCGCGGCCAGCAGCGTGCCCAGCGTGGACATGGCGAAGGTCTCCCATGTGCCCCGGGCCACATTGGCCAGGAAGGCGGCGGAAGTGTCGGGCGGGAAAAACTCCGCCACGAAGCGGCCCATGTCGCGCAGCGCCTGCAGCGACAGGAAGCGCGCCCACTGCAGGTCCAGGCTCCAGAAGCTGGCCGCCACCAGCGCCAGCACCGCCACCACGCACCAGCACGCGCGGCAGCGCGCGTCGAAGATGGGCGGCGGCAGGCGATAGGGCGCGTTGGCCGCGGCGGGCAAGGGCCTCTGTCGGCGGGCGCTCATCCCAGGCTCCTGCGCAGCTCGGCGCTGATGCGGTCCGCCAGGGCCACCAGCGCCACGAAGACCAGCAGCATGGTCAGCACCTCGGCGCCGGCGAACATCTTCATCGAGCCGTCCATCAATTGGCCCAGGCCCCCGGCGCCGACGAAGCCCAGCACCACGGAGCTGCGGATCGCGCATTCCCAGCGGTACACCGTGTAGCTGATCAGCTCCGCCGCGTTCTGCGGCAGCAGGCCGAAGAAGAAAGCCTGCAGGCGTGAGCCGCCGTTGCGCAGCAGCGTCTCGGTGGCATGCGTCTCGCCGCTTTCGAGGATGTCGCCGTAGACCTTGCCCAGCATGCCACCGTAGGTCAGCGCAATGGCCAGCACGCCGGCCGTGGGCCCCAGGCCGACCACCCGCACGAACACCAGCGCCCACACCAGCTCGGGGATGCTGCGCAGCACCACCAGCGCGCCGCGCACCGCCTGGCGCAGCCAGAACGGCCCGCGGGCCATGCGGCCGGCCAGCGCCGAAACCGACAGCACGCGGGTCGATGCCAGCGTGGCCGGCACTGCGATCAGCAGGGCCAGCACCAGCCCGGCCGTGGCCATGGCCACGGTGCGCCAGGTTTCGGCGGCCACCAGCCGCAGGAAATCGGGCGAATGCGCCGGCGGCCAGAAGCTGTGCAGGAAGCGGCCCGTGACTTCGAGGCTGCGCGCATCGAACAGCGCCCAGGGTTTGAATTCGGTGGCCACCAGCAGCGGCCACAGCATCACGCAGGCGGCCAGCAGCCAGAACACGCGCCCGATCCAGGCCGGATCGCGCTGCGGCGCGGCCGATGCGTGCGGCGGAGGCAGGCGCGGTGCCAGGGCGCTCATGGTTTCTTTTCTTTTTCTCGAGTCACCGGCAGTGCATCACCACCGGCGCGGGCACCGCCGCCTGCGGCTGCGATGCGTGCTGCGGACCGGCGCCCCCGTCCAACTCGTCCTCGTGCTGGGCGTACAGGCGCTCGAGCAGCGCGCGGTCCACCTGTTCGGTGGGCAGGTCGAACAGCAGGCGGCCTTCGCGCAGCCCGAGGATGCGCGGGAAGGCGGCCAGCGCCAGGTCCACCTGGTGCATGGTGGTCACCAGCGTGGCGCCGCGCTCGCGCGCGGCCTGCGTCATGGCGTCCAGCGCCTGCCGGGCATGCACCGGATCCAGCGCGGACAGGGGCTCGTCGACCAGCCACAGGCGCGCCGGCGACACCAGCGCGCGGGCCAGCCCGACGCGCTGGCGTTCGCCGCCCGAGAGCCGGTCGACGCGCTCGAAGAGCTTGTCGGCCACATCGAAGCGGTCGAGCGCATCGTGCGCGGCCGGAATGTCGCTGGGATAGAACAGCGAACGCACGCTGGCCAGCAGGCTCATGGCCGGCAGGCGGCCAGCCAGCACGGCCGTCACCACGCGCTGCCGGGGGGGCAGCGGCGGCAACTGGGGCGCCAGGAAGAGCTGGCCGCGCAGGCGCTGCAGTGCGCGGCGGGGCAGCGCCCAGGGCTTGAGTTCACCCACGGACAGCGTGCCGGCCGCCGGTCGCATGGCCAGCGCCAGCACCTGCAGCAAGGTGGTCTTGCCCGCGCCCGAGGCACCGATGACCGCCACCTGCTCGCCGGCGCCGATCTTCAGGTCCAGCGGCTGCAGGGAGGGGTCGGCCTCCGGCCGGGCCGCCGGATGGCGTGCCGCTACGCCTTGGAGCTGCAGGTCCACGTCATCGGCTCCGATCGAGACAGGGTTGGGTGATCAGAGCAGCCCCGCGCTGCGCGCGGCCGCCTCGATGCCCTTGTAGTTGCCTGCCTCGGTGGGAATGAAGCGCGTGGCGCGCTGCAGCTCGAGCACTTCCTTGCCCTCAGGGTTGTCGCGGCTGAGCGCCAGCATCGCGGCCTTGATCTTGTCCTGCAATTGCGCGGGCATGTCGGCATGCACCGTCCAGTTGTAGTCGTGGTAGGTGGGCGTCGTGTAGAAGACCTGGACCTTGGCCGTGTCGACCCGTTTCTCGGCCACGAACTTTTCCCACACCGAGATGTTGAGTGCGCCGGCCTGCACCTTGCCCGCCGCCACGGCCGCGATGGTCGCGTCATGCGCGCCGCTGTAGGCCACGCGGCGCAGGTCCTTGTCCGGATTGATGCCCGCCTGCAGCATGAAGCTGCGCGGCATGAGGTGGCCCGAGGTGCTGCTCTGCGCGCCGAAGCTCAGATCCTTGCCCTTGAGGTCGGCCAGCGAGCGAATGGCCGGATCGGCCGTGATGAACACCGAGCGGAACTTCGCGTCTTCCTCGCGCTGCACCAGCGGAACCACCTTGCCGCCCGAGCGCGCCTGCGCCTGCACGAAGGTGAAGCCGCCCAGCCAGGCCAGGTCGATCTTGCGGTTGGCCAGCGTCTCGACCGCGGCGGCGTAGTCGGTGACGGGGGTGAACTCAACCTTCATGCCGAGCCTGGATTCGAGGTAGCGCACCAGCGGAGCGGCCTTGCGGGCCAGCTCGGTGGGGGCTTCGTCCGGGATGGCGGTGAGGCGCAGGACTTGTTGTTGCTGGGCTTGGGCGGGCAGGAGGCCGCCGGCCAGCAGCGAGGCGCCGAGCAGGCGGAGGAAGCGGGAGCGCGACAGGTAGTGGCGGGACATGGGAGTGGGGCGTGGGAGGGGGCTTGGGAGGGGCTGGGACTATAGCCCGGAGGCCGCGGCATTTCGTCACGGCTGCCATTGATCTTGCGTTGCTGGCCGGAGCCGAACTGGTAAGCGTCACTGTCGCTCACCTGCACGCATACAGCGCCTTTGAAGGCGCGATGGTGCTGAATCAAACGGAAACTGAACGTGCCCAAGAGGAAGCGAACATTGCGGCTCAGCGCCTCGTCGACTCCGTCACGTCGATCGCGACCGCCAAGGGGGTTCGCCGCGCCGAGGCGATCGTCGTGAAGTCGAATCAGGTGGGAGAGGCCATCATCGCCACAGCCAAGAACGAGCAGTGCGATGTGATCGTGATGGCTTCGCATGGGCGGCGCGGCTTTGCGCGGCTGCTGATGGGCAGCGAAACGCTGCACGTGCTGACGCACTCGCACACTCCCGTGCTTGTGCTGAGATAGCGCCACTCGCAGCGATCGCATCATCTGGAATCCGCAAGGGCCGCCTCGCGAGTCTGGGCGAAGGCGCTGCGGCCCAGCCAGCGCCACAAATCACGAGCATCGCGCGCTGGGCCGATGACGCGCAGCTTGCGCTGGCGAACCATCTCTTGTGCATCGCGGTCCCCCGTCCAGATCTCGGTGAGCGCCAGTACCGACGATTCGACGATGAGCGTGACGTCCTCACCCGGGTCGTCACGGCACAGGTTGGCGCCGCCTTCGTCCACCACCAGCCACCAGCGTCTTTCGCCCTCGGCCGCATCGGTAAAGCGGAAGTGAATCACGATACGGCGTCCGGAGGGACACTCGTCCACGCGCACGAAGCGGCGCATGTCCCACATCAGGAAGCCGGCGTCGAGTTGGCCGCGCTTGAGGCGGCTGCCGATCCAGCGCGCGCCCCAGTGCCCGAGCGCCATCACGATGGGCCGCAGTTCTTCGCCGGCACCGGTCAGGTGGTACTCGGCCGACGCACCCTTGCCCTGCACCCGCTTGACGACACCCACTTCCTCCAGCTTGCGCAGGCGCTGTACCAGCAGCGACCCCGACATTCGCGGAACGCCGCGCCGGATGTCGTTGAAATGAGTGCTGCCGCACATCAGCTCGCGCACGACCAGAGGCGTCCAGCGCTCGCAAAGCACTTCGGCGCCGCGTGCAACGGTGCAGAACTGGCCATAGTCGATCATGGTGGCACCAATCTAACCGGTTGACGATCCCGCAGCCAGTGCAATTTCTGGACTGGAACGTGCCGCCGGACGGGGCGATGCTTTGCGCATGCAAACCACCCGATGGAGTCTCACCATGAATACCGTTGTGCAACCCTCGTTCGACGCAATCGCCTTCAAGTCGACCACGCGCGCCCAGTGGCAAGCCGCTGCCGACGCATGGCACCGCTGGGGTCCCTTCATCGGGAACTGGCTTGGAGAGGCAACCGAAACCATGTTCGATCTGGCCCGCATCGGCCCTGGCTGCAGGGTGCTCGACGTGGCCGCAGGCGCGGGTGAGCAGTCGATCTCGGCGGCTCGGCGCGTGGGAGCGACTGGCCATGTGCTCGCCACCGATATCGCGCCCGCACTCCTCGAGCGGGCGGCATCCGACGCCAGGAAAGCAGGCCTCTCGAACCTGGAAACCCGCGAGATGGACGGCGAATCGCTGGACGCGCTGCCTGCCGGGTCCTTCGACGCAGCCATCAGCCGTGTCGGCCTGATCTACTTTCCGGACCAGCAGCGTGCGCTGACCGGCATCTGCCGAGCTCTCAGACCGGGCGGAAGATTTGCCGCCGTCGTCTATTCGACACCGGACAAGAACGGCTTCTTCTCCATCCCGGTGAGACTCATCCGGGAGCGCGCCCAACTGCCTGCGCCGCTGCCCGGTCAGCCAAGCCCGTTCTCACTTGGTGCAGAAGGCGTGCTTGAAGCGGCATTCGCCAAAGCCGGATTGCGCGAAATCGAAGTGCGCAAGGTGGCTTCGCCCGTCAAGTTGCCGACAGCGGCCGAATGCGTTCGTTTCGAGCGAGAGTCGTTTGGTGCCTTGCATCAAATGATGTTCAAACTGAGCGATGCCGAAAAGGCCGTGGCCTGGCAAGACATCGAGAAGGCGCTGGGCGAGTTTGAATCCGCCCGCGGCTTTGTCGGTCCTTGCGAAATGCTGGTCGGCGTGGGCGTCGTTCCGCACTGATTCCCGGCTCACACGCCACAACTGCGAAACCCCGCTGGCACATCACTCCGATGCGCGGGAAAGAAGTTTCGATACCGCGCATGCCGCATGCGCGGTTGCGTCAGGAACGACGCCCCGCGCAGCACCGGCCGCCCGTCGAACCAGGGCGCCGAATAGTCTCGGTACGGATGCGCCTCGAAGCCGGGGTAGGGCGCGAAGGGACTGGCGGTCCATTCCCACACATCGCCCCAGCGAAACGCATCGGACCGGCTCAGCGCAGCGCGTTCCCATTCCGCTTCGGTCGGCAGGCGCCGGCCGGCCCAGCGGCACCAGGCCTGCGCTTCGTACCAGCTCAGGTGGCAGGCGGCTTCGTCGCGGCGCAGCGGCTGCCAGTGGCCATTTCTCCAGCATTCCCAGTCGGCGCGTGAGCCTGCACCACGGCGCAGGTACCGCGGCGACGACGGGTCCGAAGAAGACCCGCGCCCCGCGCGCCATGCCAGGCCCGCGTCGGACCACCAGTGCGCCTGCGCCCACGCGCCGCTTTCGACAAAGGGCAGATACTCCTCCCAGCGCACCGCCTGGGCGTCGATGGACGTCGGACCTACATCGACCTCATGCGCGGACAACTCGTTGTCGAAGGCGAAGCCTTCATCCGCCATGCTGCCCAGTCGCCAGCGCGTGGCCTCGAAGGCCAGCGCAGGCGGCGGCTCCGGCAGCGGCGACGGCTGCCAGCGCGGGTCGTCGATGGGGATGCCCAGCGCCCGCGCCATGTACAGCGCGGCTTCGTGGTGCATGTCCTCGTGCAGCAGCACCAGCCGGAAGAAGTACAGTGCGTCGTCATCGGAACCGGCGGAGTTCAGCAGGCTCAGCGTGCCTTCGAGCTGTCGTGCCAGATCGTCCCGCGTGCGCGCGGCATCCGGCAGCGGCAGGCTCCAGCGCGTGTCGTGCGGCACCTCGCTGGAGTTGTAGAGCCGGTCGGCATCCGCGCGCAGCGGCGCGCCGCGCGGCGCCAGCGGATCGGCGCGCGCGCCGGCCTGCCGCAGCGGGTTGCGCGCCACCCAGTATTCCTGGAACCAGCCGATATGGCCCAGCTCCCACACCGGCGGGTTCAGGTCGGCGCGCAGCGGCACCTGCAGGCCGGGCAGGGCGTGCTCGCAGGCCGCGAAGGTGGCCAGCGTGTCGCGCCGGCTGTCCTGCAGCGCCTGCGCCAATACCCCGGGTCCGCCCCGGCGTGCCGCCACGGCGGCCGGCGCTATGCTCGTTTCGTGCTGCATCTTCAACGAAGAAAAGATTCCCTGGTCATCGTGACGCCCGCGCTCGCCGACGCGAACAACGGCAATTGGCAGACGGCGCACCGCTGGGCCCGCATGCTGCAGCCAGCTTACCGCGTCCGGCTGGCTTCGCACTGGGACAAGGAAGATGTCGGCGCCGACGACGAGGCTTCGATGATGATCGCGCTGCATGCCCGCCGCTCGGCGCCCTCCATCGCCGCCTGGCGCGCAGCGCATCCCCGGCGCCCGCTGGTGCTGGCGCTGACGGGCACCGACCTGTACCGCGACATCGACGTCGACGCCAGCGCGCAGCAGTCGCTGGCCGCGGCCGACCTGCTGATCACGCTGAACGAACGCGGCGCGCAGCGCCTGCCGCCCCAGTTGCGCGCCAAGTGCCGGGTGGTGCTGCAGTCGTGCAGCGCGCGGGCGCCGCTGGCCAAGACGGACAAGCACCTGCGCGTCATCGCAGTGGGCCACCTGCGCGCGGAGAAGGACCCGCGAACGCTGTTCCGAGCCGTGCAGCGCCTGGCCGACCGCACGGACATCCTCTTCGACCACGTGGGCACGGCGCTTGACCCGGCCCTGGGGCAGGAGGCCGCCGCGCTGGCCGCATCGAACCCCCAGTACCGCTGGCTGGGGGGCCTGCCGCACGACGCGGCGCGCCGCCGCATCCAGGCCGCGCACCTGCTGGTGCAGCCCAGCGTGATGGAGGGTGGGGCGCACACGGTCATCGAGGCGATCCGCAGCGGCACGCCCGTGCTGGCTTCCCGCATCGACGGCAACCTGGGCCTGCTGGGCGACGACTACGAAGGCATCTTCGAAGTGGGCGACGACGCGGGCCTTTGCGAGCTGATCCGACGCGCGCGGGACGATGGCACTATGCTTGCCCGCCTGCAGCAGCAGTTGGCGCGGCGCGCGCCCCTGTTTTCTCCGGAAGCGGAGCGCGCCTCGCTGCTGCGAATCCTGCTCCAGGACTTGCCGGCCCTTTCCCAGGCATCAGGAACCCCATCACCATCATGAACGCACCCGCCAACTCCACTTCCCTCGAACCGCGCCTGACCTCGCTCTCGCATGGCGGCGGCTGCGGCTGCAAGATCGCCCCCGGCGTGCTTTCGGAAATCCTCAAGGGCACCGCGGCCATGCCGATCCCGAAGGAACTGCTGGTGGGCATCGAGACGGCGGACGATGCAGCCGTCTACCAGCTCAACGACGAGCAGGCGCTGATCGCGACCACCGATTTCTTCATGCCCATCGTCGACGATCCCTTCGACTTCGGCCGCATTGCCGCCACCAATGCCATCAGCGACGTCTACGCGATGGGCGGGCGGCCCATCCTGGCGCTGGCGCTGGTGGGCATGCCGATCAACGTGCTGTCCACCCAGACCATCGGCCGCATCCTGGAAGGCGGTGCCAGCGTGTGCCGCGCAGCCGGCATCCCGATCGCGGGCGGCCACACCATCGATTCGGTCGAGGCCATCTACGGCCTGGTGGCGCTGGGCCTGGTCCATCCCAGGCACGTCAAACGCAATGCCGACGCCCAGCCGGGCGACGTGCTGGTGCTGGGCAAGCCGCTGGGCGTGGGCGTGATGAGCGCGGCGCTCAAGAAGGAACAGCTGGGCGAAGCGGGCTACGCGCAGATGATCGCGACCACCACCCGGCTGAACACGCCCGGGCCCGATTTGGCGGCGCTGCCGGGGGTGCATGCCCTGACCGACATCACCGGCTTCGGCCTGGCCGGCCACGCGCTGGAACTGGCGCGCGGCTCGCGCTGCGAGATCGCCATCGACTGGAAGCGTGTGCCGCTGCTGGGCGGCGTGCGCGAGCTGGCGGCGCAGGGTTTTGTCACGGGTGCGTCGGGGCGCAACTGGGCCGGCTACGGCAAGGATGTGGCGCTGCCCAACGGCTTCGCGCCGGAAGACCAGGCGCTGCTGACCGATCCGCAGACCAGCGGCGGGCTGCTGGTGTCGTGCACGCCGGCGGCGGTCGACGAGGTGCTGGCCACCTTCCGCAGGCATGGGTTCGAGAACGCGGCCGTCGTGGGCGAGGTGGCGGCTGCCGCGGCGCCGCGTGTCGTGGTCGCTTGACTTGCTCCTCTCCCCGCTGAGGAGAGGTTGGGTGAGGGGCACGCGCTGCGTCGGCGTGGCGGCGCCGTTGCGAAGGGGCAATGGGCGCGCGTGCCCCCATCCCGACCTTCCCCCAGAGGGGGAAGGAGTCTTGAGTCAAGCCGGGAACACGGGCTCGCCCAGGTTCAGCATCAACCGGTTCGCCCAGGCGAAGATGGCGACGGCGTGCACCAGGTCCAGCATCTCCAGCGCCGACAGCCCGGCCGCGCGCAGCGGCTGGACCTGCGCCGCGCCGAAGCTGGCCGGCGACTGGGTCAGCTCGATGGATGCCTGCACGATGGCCCGCTCCCGTGCGTTGGTGCCCGCGCCTTGCGGCTCCTGGAACACCTGGGCGATCACGTCGTTGCGCTTGGCCAGCTGCTCGAAGCGCTGGGCATGCACCGAGCCGCAGTACACGCAGCCGTTGATGCGCGAGACCACCGTGCTGGCCAGCTCGCGCTCCGCGCGCGACAGGCCGCCGGGCGCGTACATGATGGCGTTGAACACCGTGGAGCGCTCCTCGAGGATGCGTGGCTGGTGCGCCAGCAGCAGGTAGTAGTCGCTGCTCTTGGCCTTGGGATGGCTGGCTTCCAGGATCGCGATCTGCGCGGGGCTGGCCTTGTCCAGTTCCAGCACCGGCAGCCAGGCCTTCCAGTCCAGGCTCTCGCTGGTGAAGCCGTTGATGCGCAGCGGCTCGCCCACGCGCGGCAGGTTGGCTGGGTGGACGAAGGGCGCGGCGGGCTCGGCATCGGCCGTGCGCGTGTCGGCGGCGTCACCCAGCGCGGCGATGGCCTGCAGGCCGGCCACTACGCGCGCCTGGAAGGCGACGAAGGCGATCAGCTGCGCCAGGGCGATGGCCGAAGGCGTGTCCAGCCCGGCGGCGGGAAGGCGCAGGATGGCGGCCTGATCGCCTTCCACGGGGCGCTCGGCCAGCGTGGTGGCGAAGCGCAGGATCTCGGCCAGGCGCGTATCGCCGGCGGGTTCCTGGCCGTTGAGTGCGGCCTGCTGCGCGCTGCTCAGCGCGCCCAGCGCAACGAGGCGTTCGCGGTAGTGCTCGAACAGCCCCACGGTGCCGGCCAGCTGCGCGATGCGGCAGGCGACCAGCAGGCGTTCGGCCAGCGTCAGGCCCGGCAGCTCGGGGTCGAACAGGGCGTTGTAGCTGCCCTGTGTCGCGTCCACCACCTTGCTGCGCTGGTGGCGCACGGCATGCAGGGGCGTGCCTTCGGCCAGCGGCACCAGGCTGTCGATCAGATCGGTGGAAGAAGTCATGTCAGCTTACTCGTGGCTTGTTGGAGGAATTCGCGCACGCCAGCCCAGGAGGCTTCGTCGGCATGCGCGTTGGCGGCGGGGGCGCCGCCGGTGGTGCTCAGGCGGCCGGACACCGGGTGCCGGTAGGTGAGCTGGGTGGTGGGCACATAAGGGAACACGATGGCATGGCCGGCCCCCTCGAAGTCCAGGTGCCGAACCGGATGCGGATGGCCGTGCGCGGCCAGCCGTTCGCTCACCATGCGGCTGTAGAGGCTGGAGGGCCAGGAGCCGTCGTCGGTGGCCGACAGCAGCATCACCGGGCCGTTGATGCGCTCCACGCGGATGCGCGCGCGCTCCACCGCCTGCTCGTCGCCCAGCGCGGTCAGCATGGCCTGCGTGTGGCGGCGCGGCTCGGGGCCTTCGTCCCAGGGCGCCCAGGTGGCGGTGCGGTTGTCTTCCCATTGGTGGGGCAGGGGCTGGCCGCGGAAGATCCAGGCCGGGCCGTTGCGGCTGTCCGGGCCGTTGGCCGGGTCGCAGGCGTTTTGCGCGCTGTGCACCAGCGCGGAGGGCACATAGCCGATCACGGCCGACACCATCTCCGGGAACAGCGAGCCCAGCAGCAGCACCAGTTCGCCGCCGCGCGACTGGCCCGACAGCGCGATGAAGCCGCCCTTGGGTTTCAAGGCCTCGTGCATCCACTGCAGCGCGGTCTCGAAGTATTCCAGGTGCGTGTCGGAGATGTAGTCCGAGCGCCCCGGCGACTTGAAGTAGCCCAGCGCCAGCGCCGCATAGCCGTGCGATGCATACAGGGCCGCGCGCGGCTCGTTGATGCCGCCGCCGGAGCCGTTGAGCACCATCACCGCCGGATGCGGGCCCGGGCCAGCCGGCAGGAACAGCGTGCCCGACAGGCCGCGTTCGCGCACCTCGCGCCGCGTGACGCCGGGTGCGGCCAGCTGCTGCACCATCGACGCGTTCAAGCGCGTGCCGTCGGCGCGCTCCAGCGTGAATTCGGTGGCGAGCGGCGCCGCCAGCTCGGCGCCGAAGACCTCGCGCGGCGCGCCGGGCTGCTCGGGCGCCTGCGACCACAACAGGCCCATGGCCGAGACGCCCTCGTAGCTGCCGCCCG
>NZ_BCUU01000034.1 GCF_001591385.1 Variovorax soli NBRC 106424 | reverse complement strand
CCGCGCCCTGGGCCGGCCCGGTCTCACCGCCGGCCTGGCCGGCATCAGCATGGCCCGCGCGGCCGTCACCTGATTTCTTTTTGAACTGTTGAACTGGGCCTGCGCGGCCCGAGGGGAACGACGTGCTCGTACTGGTGGGGTATTTGGTGGTGCTGGCCACCGTGTTCGGCGGCTACGGCCTCATGGGCGGGCACTTCGGCGTGCTCTTCCAGCCGGTGGAGCTGCTGATGATCGGCGGCGCGGCCCTGGGCGCCTTCATCGCGGGCAACAAGGGCAAGACCATCAAGGCCACCATGAAGGAGCTGCCGCGCCTCTTGCGCAGCACCAAGCGCGACCGCCAGCTCTACATGGACCTGATGGCACTCCTGTACGAGCTGCTGGCCAAGGCGCGCAAGGAAGGAATGATGAAGCTCGAATCGGACGTGGATGCGCCCGAGCAGAGCGAGATCTTCAGCCGCTACCCCACCATCCTGGCCGACAAGGGCGTGACGGAGTTCCTGTGCGATTACCTGCGCCTGGTGATCAGCGGCAACACCGATGCCTTCGAGATCGAGGCGCTGATGGACCACGACATCGAGACCATTGCGCACGAGGCGCTGGTGCCCGCGCACAGCATTGCGCGCGTGGCCGATGCGCTGCCCGCGCTGGGCATCGTGGCGGCGGTGCTGGGCGTGGTGCATGCGCTCGGCTCGGCCGACCTGCCGCCTTCGGAGATGGGTGCGCTGATCGCGCACGCGATGGTGGGCACCTTCCTGGGCGTGCTGCTGGCCTACGGCTTCGTCACGCCGCTGGCCTCGCTCATCGAGCAGCGCGTGGCCGAGGGCATGAAGGTCTACCAGTGCGCCAAGGTCACGCTGCTGGCCAGCCTGAACGGCTATGCGCCGCAGCTGGCGGTGGAGTTCGGCCGCAAGGTGCTGTTCTCGACCGAGCGCCCGTCGTTCACCGAGCTCGACGCGCACGTGCGCGAAGTCAAGGCCGCCAAGTGATCCGGGGCGCGGGCCTGCAACAGCCATGAAAGAAGAAAAGAAAGTCGTCGTCCGGCGCAAGGGCCGCGGCCATGGCGCCGCCCACCACGGCGGCGGCTGGAAGATTGCCTATGCCGACTTCATGACGGCGATGATGGCCTTCTTCCTGGTCATGTGGCTGCTGTCCATTTCCAGCCCCAAGCAGCGCGAAGGCATTGCGGAGCACTTTCGCATGCCGCTGAAGGTGGCGCTCTCGGGCGGCCAGCAGGTGGCCATGAGCGCCAGCGTGGTGCCCGGCGGCGGCACCGACCTGGCCCACTCCGACGGCGACGTGAAGCGTGCCGCCGACGAGGACGACGCCGACGCCACGCGCCTGGACGCGATGAAGACCAAGCTGGAGGCGATGATCGAGAACAGCCCCGGCATGAAGGCGCTGCGCTCGCAGATCCTCATCGACATCACCGCCGAGGGCCTGCGCCTGCAGATCGTGGACAGCGACAAGCGCCCCATGTTCGACCTGGCCAGCGCCCGCGTGCTGCCCTACATGCGCACCATCCTGCGCGAGCTGGGGCCCCTGCTCAACGAGCTGCCCAACAAGATCACCGTGTCGGGCCACACCGACGCCATCGTCTACAGCAACGACGGTTCCTACAGCAACTGGGAACTGTCCGCCGACCGCGCCAACGCCTCGCGCCGCGAATTGCTGGTGGGCGGCATGAACGGCGCCAAGGTGCTGCGCGTGGTGGGCCTGGCCGACAGCGCCCACCTGGACCGCGACAACCCGCGCAACCCGGTCAACCGGCGCATCAGCATCATCGTGCTCAACCACCAGACGCAGGAGCGCTTCGAGCGCGAGAACACCGGCGAGGCCACCATGGCCATGCCGGCCAGGCCGCCGGCCGGCCAGCCTTCCTGAGCAGTCAATTCGAGAAAAGCAAAGAGATGGATCTCAGTCAATTCACACAAGCCTTTTTTGTCGAGGCCGTCGAGCTGCTGGGCGAGATGGAGCACCTGCTGCTCGAACTCGACGTGGCGGCGCCGGACGCCGAACAGCTCAACGCCATCTTCCGGGCGGCGCATTCCATCAAGGGCGGCGCGGCCACCTTCGGCTTTGCGGCGCTCACCGACACCACGCACCTGCTCGAGACCCTGCTGGACCGCGCACGCCACGGCCAGCTGCAGCTGAGCCTGCCCATGGTCGACGCATTTCTGGAAACGAAGGACGCCTTGCAACAACAACTGACGGCCTACCAGGCAGGCCACGAACCCGAGCCTGAAATGGTGGCGCACATCTGCGCCGTGCTGCAGCAACTCGCGCTGGAAACCGAAGGCGGCGAGGCCGCGGCGCCCGCGCCCGCGCCGGTCGCTGCGCCAGCTCCGGTGGCGGCCCCGGCCGCATCGTCGCAGGAGGGCGTGCTCAACGTCGCCTTCTCGAACCTGTCCGACGGCGAAACCGGCCTGCTGGCCGACGAGCTGGCCAACCTGGGCGAGGTGCTGTCCAGCACGCCCGGCCAGGGCACGCTGCAGGTGCGCCTGCGCACCGCGTGCTCGCCCGACGACATCGTGGCCGTGTGCTGCTTCCTGATCGACGAATCGCAGATCCGCATCGAGCGCGAAGCGGCGGCGCCGGTGCAGGCCGAGGCCGTGCCCGTGGCCGAGGCGGCGCCAGTGGCAGTGGCCGCACCAGCAGGCGATCCGGCGCGCGCCAAGGCGAGCCCCGCTCCCGCCGCCAGCGGCGGCGGTGCATCCGCCAACGCGGCCAGCGCGTCGAAGGAGTCGAGCTCCATCCGCGTGGATGTGGAGAAGGTCGACCAGCTCATCAACCTGGTGGGCGAGCTGGTGATCACCCAGTCGATGCTGACGCAGGCCGCCACCAAGCTCGACCCGGTGGCCTACGAGCGCTTCCTGAGCGGCCTGGGCCACCTGGAGCGCAATGCGCGCGACCTGCAGGAATCGGTCATGTCCATCCGCATGATGCCCATGGACTACGTGTTCAGCCGCTTCCCGCGCGTGATCCGCGATGTGAGCGCCAAGCTGGGCAAGCAGGTGCGGCTGGACACCTACGGCAAGGAAACCGAGCTGGACAAGGGCCTGATCGAGCGCATTGTCGATCCGCTCACGCACCTGGTGCGCAACAGCCTGGACCACGGCATCGAGACGCCAGAGCAGCGCACCGCCAAGGGCAAGGATGCGACGGGGCAGCTGCTGCTTTCCGCGCAGCACCACGGCGGCAACATCGTGATCGAGGTGAGCGACGACGGCGCCGGCCTGAACCGCGACAAGATCCTGGCCAAGGCCCTGCAGCAGGGCCTGGCCGTGAGCGAGACGATGCCCGACGAAGAGGTGTGGCAGCTGATCTTCGCGCCGGGCTTCTCCACCGCCGAGCAGGTCACCGACATCTCGGGCCGCGGCGTGGGCATGGACGTGGTCAAGCGCAACATCCAGGAGATGGGCGGGCATGTGGAGATCATCTCGCGCCAGGGGCAGGGCACCACCACGCGCATCGTGCTGCCGCTGACGCTGGCAATCCTGAACGGCATGTCGGTGAAGGTGGGCGACGAGGCCTACATCCTGCCGCTGTCGTACGTGATCGAGTCGCTGCAGCCGTCGGCCGAGCACCTGCACTCCATCTCCGGCGAAGGCCGGGTGATCAAGGTGCGCGGCGAGTACCTGCCGCTCATCGAGCTGCACCGCGTGTTCGACGTGAGCGGCGCGCTGGACGACCCCACCCAGGGCATCCTGGTCATCGTGCAGGCCGAGAGCGGGCGCTTCGCGCTGCTGGTGGACGAGCTGCTGGGCCAGCACCAGGTGGTGGTGAAGAACCTCGAGACCAACTACCGCAAGGTGCCCGGCATTTCGGCCGCCACCATTCTTGGCGACGGCAGCGTGGCCTTCATCATCGACGTGGGCGCCATGCCGCGCATCCGCCGTGCACAGGCCGCGAGCGCCCTCGCGCTGGCAGATGCTGCGCGCGGTACCGAGGCGCTGCCGGCATGAGTCCGGCGCACGCATCGTCGCCAGGCTACCTTTCGCCGTTCGTGATGCTGGACCTGCGCCGGCGCGTGGTGGGCTACCGCATGACCTGGCGCGTCGGCGGCGGGCCAGGCGCCGACCGGGCGGCCGGCCTGCGGGCCATGGCCGAATGCCTGGCCGAGCACCTGAGCCCCGGGGGCCGCGGCTGGAAACTGGGCCGCACGCCACTGTTCCTCGACGTGACGGCGGACCCCTCGCTGCTGGCCTGCCTGGAATCGCTGCCGCAGGAGAACGTGGTGCTGTGCGTCGGTCCGCAGGACAGCGTGCACGACGCCTTGCCTGCGCTGCAGTTCATGCGCGACCACGGCTACGGCCTGATGCTGCGCGGCGCGGCCGAGCCGCCGCCGCCCGGTTCGCTGCGCGAGGTGTTCAACTATTTCGACGTGGGCGCAGGTCAGGATGCGCAGCTGCTGGAGCGCCTGGCGCAGGAGCAGGAAGAGGGCGGCTCGCCACTGCGGCTCATCCTCACCGAACCCGGCGAGCCGGCGCCGCGCCAGCAGGCCGACGAAGGAAATCTGCAGCCCGAATCGACGCTCATCATGCGCATCATGCAGATGCTCCAGCGCAACGAGGACGTGCGCCAGATCGAGACCGCACTCAAGCACGACGCGGTGCTGACCTACCGGATCCTGCGGCACATCAATTCGCCGGCCATCGGGCCGGGCGTGGAGATCCAGTCCTTGCGCCATGCGGTGACCATGCTGGGCTACGCGCACCTGTTCCGCTGGCTTTCGCTGCTGCTGGCCACCAGCAACTCGGCGGCCAACGCGCCTTTCCTGACCCGCAAGGCCATCATGCGCGGCCGCGCGGTGGAGCTGCTGGGCAAGAGCATGCTCGCGCCCTCCGACGCAGACAACCTTTTCGTGGTGGGCATGTTCTCGCTCATCGACCAGTTGCTCGGCATCCCCATGCAGGAAGTGCTGGCGCGCGTGCAGCTGGCTGAATCGGTGCAGCAGGCCATCCTGCACCGCGGCGGCGTTTACGGTCCGTTCCTCGCGCTGGCCGAGAGCTGCGAGCGCGAATCCGGCGACACCGCGCGCCTGGCCGAAGACCTCTTCATGAGCCCCGGCCAGGTCAACGCGGCCGTGCTGGCGGCGCTGGCGTGGTCGCAGGAAGTGGGCGCGGCAGAGGCGCCGTACTGAATCGTCTTTTTTGTTCCGCGCGCCCTCAACAAATGGTGCGAAGAGGCCGATATATCCAGTACTGATCGGGCCATTGACTTGCAGGCCCGGTCCGTACATTGAAAGCCTCGTACCCAGGGCGACCGTGAACTCAGAATTTCTCTTCACCGACGACGACTTCGCGCGCGTACGGACACTCATCCACCGGCGCGCCGGCATCGCCCTGGGCGAGCAGAAGCGCCAGATGGTCTACAGCCGCCTCTCGCGGCGACTGCGCGAGCTGGGGCTGCCCGAGTTCTCGGCCTACCTGGCGCTGCTGGAGTCCAGGCCGGACGGCGACGAATGGCAGGCCTTCATCAACTCGCTGACCACCAACCTCACGTCCTTCTTTCGCGAGGCGCACCACTTTCCGGCGCTGGCCGATTTCGTCAAGCGACGCAAGCACCCGATCGAGATCTGGTGCGCGGCGGCGTCCACGGGCGAAGAGCCGTATTCCATTGCCATGACGCTCATCGAAACGCTGGGCGCGCAGGCCAGCGGCGCGCGCGTGATCGCCACCGACATCGACACGGCCGTGCTGGCGCGGGCCGCGGCCGGCGTGTTCAGCCTGGAGCAGGCCAGCCGGCTTGGGCCGGAGCGCCTGCGGCGCTTCTTCAACAAGGGCACCGGCAGCAATGCGGGCAAGGCGCGCATCCGGCCCGAGGTGGCGGCCATGGTCAAGTTCTCGCAGCTCAACCTGCTGGACCGCCACTGGTCGGTGAAGGAGCCGGTGGACGCCATTTTCTGCCGCAACGTGATGATCTATTTCGACAAGCCCACGCAGAAGGCGGTGCTCGATCGCTTCGCGCCGCTGCTCAAGCCGGGCGGCCTGCTGTTTGCGGGCCATTCGGAAAACGCGTCGCTGGTGAACCAGGCTTTCCGGCCGCTGGGCCAGACCATCTATTCGCTGGGCGCGCAGCGGGAGGCCGTTGCCGCATGAGCGCTCCTTTCGCCGCGCCGGGCCAGATGGCCAGCCACCACTACTTCGACCGCGACATCGGCTGCCAGGCCGTGAAGCTGCTGCCCTCGGAGTACTACGTGACGCAGGACCACACCGCGCTGACCACCGTGCTGGGCTCGTGCGTGGCCGCCTGCCTGCAGGACGCCGAGGCGGGCGTGGCCGGCATGAACCACTTCATGCTGCCCGCCGATGCCGACGATGCGCCGCGCCGGCATGCCGAGGCCATGCGCTACGGCGAGTACGCCATGGACGTGCTGCTGCGCGAGCTGATGCGCCTGGGCGCCCGGCGTGAGCGCCTGCGCGCCAAGGTGTTTGGCGGCGGCGCCGTGCTTTCGAACATGACCACCCTGAACATCGGCGACCGCAATGCCGACTTCGTGCTGCGCTACCTGCGCGAGCAGGGCATTGCCGTGGCCGCGCAAGATCTGCGCGGCCCGCACGCGCGGCGGGTGTGCTTCATGCCGGCCACCGGCAAGGCGGTGGTGCGCAAGCTGCGCACCCAGGCAGGGGTGGTGCAGATGATCCAACGCGAAGAGCAGGCGCTGATGCGCCAGCTCGCAGGCGACGCCGCCGCCACCGCCACGGCGCGCGCCACAACCGGCAGGCCGGCATGAACAGCAACAACAATCCGAAGATCAAGGTCCTGTGCGTCGACGATTCGGCGCTGATCCGCAGCGTGATGACCGAGATCATCAACAGCCAGCCCGACATGACCGTGGTGGGCACCGCTGCCGACCCGCTGGTGGCGCGCGAACTCATCAAGCAGACCAACCCCGACGTGCTCACGCTGGACGTGGAAATGCCGCGCATGGACGGCCTGGAGTTTCTCGAGAAGCTCATGCGCCTGCGGCCCATGCCGGTGTTGATGGTCTCTTCGCTCACCGAGCGCGGCTCCGAGATCGCGCTCACCGCGCTGGAGCTGGGCGCGGTCGACTTCGTGACCAAGCCCAAGCTGGGCGTGCGCGACGGCCTGCTGAACTACACCGAGCTGATCGCCAGCAAGATCCGCGCCGCTTCGGCCGCGCGCCTGCTGCCTTCGCGCCGTGGCGCCGCCGCGAAGGCGGCCGCGGCCGGGCCGGGCGAGGCGCCGCTGCGCAGCCCGCTGCTCAGTACCGAGAAGCTCATCATCATCGGCGCCTCCACCGGCGGCACCGAGGCCATCCGCGATGTGCTGCAGCCGCTGCCTTCGGACAGCCCGGCGGTGATGATCGCCCAGCACATGCCGCCCGGCTTCACCAAGTCCTTCGCGCAGCGGCTCGACGGGCTGTGCCGCATCACCGTGAAGGAAGCCGAGCACGGCGAGCGGGTGCTGCCCGGCCACGCCTACATCGCGCCCGGCGGCTTTCACCTGTCGCTGGCGCGCAGCGGCGCCAACTACGTGGCCCACCTGGACCAGGAGCCGCCCGTGAACCGGCATCGCCCCTCGATCGACGTGCTGTTCGACTCGGTGGCCCGGCATGCGGGGCGCAATGCCATCGGCGTGATCCTCACCGGCATGGGCAAGGACGGCGCCGAGGGGCTGCTGCGCATGAAGCAGGCCGGCGCCTACACGCTGGCGCAGGACGAGGCGAGCTGCGTGGTGTTCGGCATGCCGCGCGAAGCCATTGCCATCGGTGCCGCGCACGAAG
Source organism: Variovorax soli NBRC 106424 (assembly GCF_001591385.1). Classification (GTDB taxonomy): domain Bacteria; phylum Pseudomonadota; class Gammaproteobacteria; order Burkholderiales; family Burkholderiaceae_C; genus Variovorax; species Variovorax soli. The sequence goes on along the minus strand of NZ_BCUU01000034.1, from coordinate 40,701 downwards.
TGGCGCCGCTGCACGAGATGAGCCGGCGCGTACTGGCCCACCTGCGCAGCAGCTTCGGCGAGCGGGTGAATCGAGTTTGAAGCAGTGAAGTGAATTTTTGGAGCAACCCGGATGGACAAGAGCATCAAGATCCTGGTCGTGGACGACTTCCCGACCATGCGGCGCATCGTGCGCAACCTGTTGAAGGAACTGGACTTCCACAACGTCGACGAGGCGGAGGACGGCGCGGCCGGCTACGAGAAGCTGCGCGGCGGCGATTTCGGCTTCGTGGTGTCGGACTGGAACATGCCCAACATGGACGGCCTGACCATGCTCAAGACCATCCGCGCCGACCCTCAGCTGGCCAAGTTGCCGGTGCTGATGGTCACGGCCGAGGCGAAGAAGGAGAACATCATTGCCGCGGCGCAGGCCGGCGCCAACGGCTATGTGGTCAAGCCCTTCACCGCCGCCACGCTGGAAGAGAAGATCGGCAAGATCTTCGAGAAGCTGGCCAAGGAAGCCTGACATGACACAGCCAACGCCCGACGCCGCCGCCGAACATGGCGACTCCGCCGAAGCATTGCTGGGACGCATCGGCCAGCTGACGCGCCAGCTGCGCGAGGGCCTGCGCGAGCTGGGCCTGGACAAGCAGGTCGAGCGGGCGGCGCAGGCCATTCCGGATGCGCGCGACCGGCTCAGCTATGTGGCGGCCACGACGGAGCGCGCGGCGCACCGGGCGCTCAATGCCATCGACCTGGCGCAGCCGCTGCAGGAAAAGCTGGCCACCGGCGCAGGCGCGCTCAACGCGAGGTGGGACGCATGGTTTGCCAACCCCATCGAGCTGAACGACGCGCGCGAGCTGGTGCTGGACACCCGCAGCTACCTGCGCGACGTGCCGGTGACGGCAGAGGCGATCAATGCGCAGCTCATGGAGATCCTGATGGCGCAGGACTTCCAGGACCTGACGGGGCAGGTCATCAAGAAGATGATGGAAGTGGTCAACGATGTCGAGACGCAGCTGCTGCAGGTGCTGATCGACAACTCGCCGCCGGAGAAGCGGCAGGAACTGAGCACGAACAGCATGCTGAATGGGCCGCAGATCAATCCTGGTGCGCCTGATGCTGTCTCTGATCAGTCGCAGGTGGATGATCTGCTCGAGAGCCTGGGGTTCTGAGGTTGGGCGCGCTGCGTCGGCGGGCGGGCGGTGCGTGCCGGGGGCCTTCACGATGTCGGCCCCTTCGGGGCTGCCCTGCGGTGCTCGCGGGAGCGGCCTGCACTGCGGAACTCGCTGCGCTGCTGACGCAGCTCCGCTCAGACAGCCGCAGTGAGTCAGAGGTGGAAGCACGCAAGGTGCCCTTGCGTGCAGGCCGCACCCGCTGCGCTCCTCGGCGACATCGAGGCGGCCCCCGGCACGCACCGCCCGCCCGCCGACGCAGTGGAGAGGTCGTGGGGATTCCTGGCTCCGCGAGACAGGGGCGCGCCAGATCATCACCCACTGAGCCCGGCGGGCAGCGCAGACCGGGTGGCGCATCGCAAGAGAAACAGGACTTTGCCAGGCTTCATCGACAGATTGGTTTGACCCCTCGGCTCGAATAATTTGCTTCGAAGCGAACGCATGTTGCGGCACGCATTCGGAGCATGGATGTCTGAGGAAAGCGATCTCGAAAAAACCGAGCCAGCCTCGCCAAGGCGCCTGGAAAAGGCGCGCGAGGAAGGCCAGGTTGCACGTTCGCGCGAACTCAGCACGCTGATCCTGCTCGGCGCCGCCGTGGCCGGCATCTGGTCCGGTGCCGATTCACTGGGCACCACCCTGCAGCAGGCGCTGCGCCGCGGCCTGCATTTCGAGCGTGCCTCGGGCTTCGACACCTCCTTCATGCTCGTCCAGGTGGGCGACATGCTGCTCGAAGGCCTGCTGGCTGCGCTGCCCATCCTGAGCGTGATGGCCTTCGCCGCACTCGTCGGCCCGATGCTGCTGGGCGGCTGGCTGTTCTCCGCCAAGTCGCTCGCGCCCAACTTCGGCAAGCTCGACCCGCTGGCCGGCATCGGCCGTATGTTCTCCACCCAATCGCTGGCCGAACTGGCCAAGGCGCTGGCCAAGTCGCTGCTCATCGGCGGCGTGGCCTGGGTCGTGATCATGGGCAACATGGACCGCGTGATGGCGCTCATGGCCCAGCCCGCCAGCGCCGCCTTGCCGCAGATGGCGAAGCTGGTAGCGCAGGACAGCGTGCTCATCGTCGCGGCGCTGCTGCTCATCGCGCTCATCGACGTGCCCTACCAGCTTTGGAGCCACTACCGCAAGCTGCGCATGTCCAAGGAAGACCTGCGCCAGGAGCACAAGGAAAGCGAGGGCGACCCGCACATCAAGGCCCGCATCCGCAGCCAGCAGCAGCAGATGTCGCGCCGCCGCATGATGGCCGAGGTGCCCAAGGCCGACATCGTGGTGACCAACCCGACGCACTTTGCCGTGGCGCTGAAGTACGTGGACGGCGACATGAGCGCCCCGCGTGTGGTGGCCAAGGGCGTGGACCGGGTGGCGCTGCGCATCCGCGAGATCGCCAGGGAACACAAGGTGGCCGTGCTCGAGGCGCCGCCGCTCACGCGCGCCCTCTACAAGAACACCAGGCTGGGCCAGGAGATTCCGGCGGGCCTCTATACCGCCGTGGCCGAGGTGCTGGCCTGGGTCTACCGGCTCAAGCGCTGGCAGAGCGAGGGCGGCGACGCGCCGCGCGAGCCTTCCGACCTGCCCATTCCGCCCGAACTCGAATACGCGCCAAAGGCCGACTGAAGAACAAGCACGCCATGAACGCCATGACCCAACTGCTGCGCAACCCTGCGCAGATCTTCGCCAGAGGCCAGTTCAAGGGCCTGGCCGGGCCCATCCTGATCGTGATGATCCTGAGCATGATGGTGCTGCCGCTGCCGCCATTGCTGCTGGATCTGCTGTTCACCTTCAACATCGCGCTGTCGGTGATGGTGCTGCTGGTGAGCATGTACACCATGAAGCCGCTGGACTTTGCGGCCTTTCCGGCGGTGCTGCTGTTCTCCACGCTGCTGCGCCTGTCGCTGAACGTGGCGTCCACCCGCGTGGTGCTGATGCACGGCCACTCGGGCCCCGACGCGGCCGGCAAGGTGATCGAATCCTTCGGCCACTTCCTGGTGGGCGGCAACTTCGCCGTGGGCGTGATGGTGTTCGTCATCCTGGTGATCATCAACTTCATGGTCATCACCAAGGGCGCGGGCCGCATTGCCGAGGTGGGGGCGCGCTTCATGCTCGACGCCATGCCGGGCAAGCAGATGGCCATTGACGCCGACCTGAACGCGGGCCTCATCGACGAGAAGGCCGCGCGCCAGCGCCGCAAGGAAGTGGCGCAGGAATCGGACTTCTACGGCTCCATGGACGGTGCCAGCAAGTTCGTGCGCGGCGACGCGGTGGCGGGCCTGCTGATCATGGTGATCAACATCATCGGCGGCCTGTTCGTGGGCATGATCCAGCACGACATGGCTTTTGCCGCCGCCGGCAAGACCTACACGCTGCTGGCCATCGGCGACGGCCTGGTGGCGCAGATTCCGGCGCTGGTGATTTCCACCGCGGCGGGCGTGATCGTCTCGCGCGTGAGCACCGACGAGGACGTGGGCCGGCAGCTGACCGGGCAGCTCTTTTCCAACCCGCAGGTGATGCTGCTCACCGGCGGCATCATCGGGCTGATGGGCCTGATCCCGGGCATGCCCAGCTTCGCCTTCCTGGCGATCGCCGGCGGCCTGTTCTGGATCGCGCACAAGAAGCTCCAGCGCGCACCGCAGGAGGCCGTGCAGAAGGCCGAGGCCGAGCGCACCGCCGCGGCGCCCGCACCCGAGCAGGCCGAGGCCAGCTGGGACGACGTGCAGCTGGTCGACCCGCTGGGCATGGAAGTGGGCTACCGCCTCATTCCGCTGGTGGACCAGTCGCAGAACGGCGAACTGCTGGGCCGCATCAAGAGCATCCGCAAGAAGATAGCGCAGGAGCTCGGCTTTCTGGTGCCGGTGGTGCACATCCGAGACAACCTGGAGATCGGCCCCAACACCTACATCATCCGCTTGAAGGGCGTGGAGATCGGGCGGGGCGAGTCGTACCCCGACCGCTGGATGGCCATCAACCCCGGCCAGGTGAGCGGCAGCCTGCAGGGCACCGCCACCCAGGACCCGGCCTTCGGCCTGCCGGCGGTCTGGATCGACGGCGCGCAGCGCCAGCAGGCGCAGATCTACGGCTACACGGTGGTGGATGCCTGCACCGTGATGGCCACGCACCTGAACCACCTGATCCAGTCGCATGCCGCCGAGCTGCTGGGCCGCCAGGAAGTGCAGCAGCTGCTGGACCAGATCGCCAAGACCGAGCCCAAGCTCACCGAAGACCTGGTGCCCAAGGTGCTCACGCTCAGCACGCTGCACAAGGTGCTGCAGAACCTGCTGGCCGAGGAGGTGCCCATCCGCGACATGCGCACGATTCTCGACGTGATGGCCGAGCATGCGCCCGCGGTGAAGGACGCGACCGAGCTCACCTCGCTCACCCGCGTGGCGCTGGGCCGCTCCATCACCCAGCAGCTGTTCCCGGGTGACGTGCAGCTGCAGGTGATCGGCCTGGACAGCTCGCTCGAAGGCGTGCTGCAGCAGGCCATGAGCAACAACAGCGGCATCGAGCCCGGCCTGGCCGACAACCTGCTGCGCCAGACCCAGAGCGCCATGCAGCGCCAGGAGGCGCTGGGCCTGCCGCCCGTGCTGCTGGTGCAGCACCCGCTGCGCACGCTGCTCGCGCGCTTCCTGCGGCGCAGCCTGCCGCAGCTGAAGGTGCTGTCGCATGCCGAGATTTCTGACGTTCACACCATCAAGGTCACTGCGATCATTGGAGGAAGAGTTTGACCCGAGCCTTTGACGCGAGCACCGCTGCTCGCAAGTTCTTCGCCGCCACGAGCCGCGAAGCCCTTCGCCTGGTACGCGAGGCGCTGGGCGCCGAAGCCATGGTGCTGACCAACCGGGTGCTGCCGGACGGCGTGGAGATCGTGGCCATGGCCACGGAAGACGTGGCCGAGGCGGTGGAGCATGCGCAGGCCGCGCCCGTTGTGGCGGCCCGCGCGCCCGCCGAATCGCCTGCACCCGCGCCGGAACCGGCAGCGCCTGTGCCGCCGGCCATGCCTGCAGCTGTGGTGCCGCCCGCAGCGGCACCCGTGCCCGTTGAAGCAGCCGCCCCCAGCACCACGGTGCAGCCGGACCCGGTGCTGAGCGAGCTGCACTCCATGCGCGGCATGCTCGAAGAGCAGATGGCCAGCATGGCCTGGAGCGAGCAGCAGCGAAAAGACCCCGTGCGCGGCCGCCTGCTGCGTACCTTGCTCGGCGGCGGATTCAGCGCGCAGCTTTCCCGCGCCATGCTCGAGCGCCTGCCCACCGGCCAGAGCTACGCCCAGGGCATGGCCTACGTGCGCAGCGAGCTGATGCGCGTGATGTCGGTGCGCGAAGACGAGGACGCATTTCTGGCCGAAGGCGGCGTGTACGCCCTCATGGGCCCCACCGGCGTGGGCAAGACCACGACCACGGCCAAGCTTGCCGCCCGCTGCGTGATGCGCTTCGGTGCCGACAAGATCGCCCTGGTCACCACCGACAGCTACCGCATCGGCGCCTACGAGCAGCTGCGCATCTACGGCCAACTGCTGGATGTGCCCGTGTACGCGGTGAAGGATGCCGCCGACCTGCACCTGGTGCTCAAGGACCTGCGCGAGAAGCACCTGGTGCTGATCGACACCGTGGGCATGAGCCAGCGCGACCGCGCCGTGTCCAACCAGATCGCCATGCTGTGCAGCGGCGAGCGGCCGGTCAAGCGCCTGTTGCTGCTCAATGCCACCAGCCACGGCGACACGCTCAACGAGGTGGTGCATGCCTACCGCAACGGCGCAGGGGCGGGCGAGCTGGCCGGCTGCATCTTCGCCAAGGTGGACGAGGCCACGCACACCGGCGCGCTGATCGACACGGTGATTCGCCACCGGCTGACGGTGCACTACGTCTCCAGCGGCCAGAAGGTGCCGGAGAACCTGATGCTGGCTGACCGCGCGCAGCTCGTCGACGGCGTGTTCCAGCCGCGGCGCCATGCCGCACTGTTCACCGCCACCGAAACCGAGAAGGACAACAGCGCCGACGCCGAGATCGCCCAGGCCCAGGCCGAGACGGACCGGCTGCGCGCGCGGTACCAGCGGCTCATCCGCGCCATGGCGCACGATGCCGAGGCGGTGGCCGACGCGGCCGGTGCCCTGGGCAGCGCGGCCGTCGGCTTCGAGCCCGCACGCGAGCTGTGGCGCCAGGCCCGCGACGGCGATGCCGACCAGCGCGCCGTGCTGCAGTCGCTGATGACGCTGGCGCGCGGCGAGGTGGCCGCCGGATGCGAGCGCTACGTGCTTGCCATGAGCGGACAGCTGGGCCTGCAGGCCAGCGACAGCGGCGACCGCTACACCTGCCAGGCCAGCCTGCTGCTGTCGGACCGCGATGGCCGGCCGGTGGCGGCGCCGCGGCAGTGGCTGTCGACGGCGGGCGGACGCAAGCCGGCCCTGCGGCAGGTGCAGTGGCTCGGCGAGCAGGACTTTGGCGACAAGACCGTGGTGCACCTGCTGCCGCGCCTGCCCGGCGCGGAGTTCATGGACCAGTTGCAGGCCGTGCAATGGCTGTCGCGTGTGCCGGCTTCCACCTCGGTGGTGGACCTGCGGAGCGGCCAGCCGGGCGCGCTGGCGAAGCTGGCGTTGGCCTTCGGTCCGGCGCAGCAGGTCATGCACAAGGGCAAGCCCGCGCTGCAGTCGCAGGCCGAGGCGCCGGTGCGCCTGCGCGCCGGTGCGCCAGATGCGCCGGCCCTGCGCTGCGTGGTCACGCGCATTGCCGATGCGCGCAGCGGCAAGCTGCTGGCACAGAGCTACGGCCTGAGCAACCTCTGCAGCGAGGTCGACGCGCAGCAGCTGGCCCAATGGTTCGCCTGGAGCGCCGAGGCCGAGCCCTGCCTGCGCCTTGTCCGCCAGGGCCTGGCCCTGTGCGGCGGCATGGGCGAACCAGGCGATCCGCACATGTTCAAGCGCCTGCTCATCGCAGCGCAGGTGGCCACCACCGTGTGGCGGGTGCAGGTCGCCACGCCGGCCTGGGCGGACGCTGCGCGTGCGCTGCTGGTGCAGCTCACCGGCAAGGCGATGCGGCCGGGCCGCCCGGCTTCTGCGGCTGTGCTCTTCGCCGGCATGGACAAGCTCTTCGCGCTGCTGGAAGCGCTGGGTCCGGATTTCGCCGGCGCCTCTGTGCCCGCCACGGCATCGGCAGCCGTCGCCGAGCCGAGCCACTGAGCACGCGCAACAGAGAAAGAAAACGGCATGAGCAAGATCGTGGCCGACCAGGCCGATGGCCTGCGTCGAATGCTGGCGCGCACGCCCACCCGCGTGCTGGCCTTTGCCAGCATGCTGCGCGGCATGGGCGTGACCTCCGTGGTCATGAACCTGGCCGCCGCGCTGGCGCAGCAGGGCCGCCAGGTGCTGGTGCTGGACGAGCACCATCCGGCGCGTGAGTCGATCGACCAGCAGTGGGGCTTGGCGCCGCACGGCAATCTGGCCGATGTGCTGGCGGGGCGCATGGCTTGCGAGGAAGCGGCCGCCACTGCAGCCTGCGGCGCCAGCGTGCTGCCGGTCATGGACTGCGCCGAGGCCTTCGATCCGCAGCGCCTGCAGCCGCACCAGGTGGTGCTCATCGATGCGCGGCTGGACACGGGCGGCCATCTGTCGCCGCTGGCCCGCACCGCGGGGGAGGTTGTGGTGGTGCTGCGCGCGGATCCGACCGCTATCACCGCCACCTACGCGGGCATCAAGCGGCTGCACTACGCGCATGCGCTCAAGCAACTGCGCTTCGTGCTCAACGGCATTGCGGACGAGGAGGGCGCGCAGCGTATCGCCCACAACATGGCGCAGGTTGGCAGCCGCTACCTGGGCGTGTCGCTGGAGTCCGCAGGTTGCGTGCGCCGCGACGTGCGGCTGGCCGGCGCCCGGCGGCAGCTGCAGTCGGTGGTGGAGGCCTTTCCCGCCAGCGCGGCCGCCGAGGACATGCGCCGCCTCGCGGACGACATGGGGCAATGGCCCTGGCGCCCGGCGCAAGCGCAGCGGCCGAGTTCGGCGCCGGGACCGGCGTCGTACAGCCTGCGGCCCGCGGGCGCGCCGCCGCATCGGCGGGCCGCCGTGGCCTGAGACGCCGTCCGCGCCGACACAAAGTCAAGAGAAGACAAGCAACAAGGAGCTCCGTGTACACCGCACAGGGAACCATCGACAAATCGCATCTCCTGCGCCAGCACCTGCCGCTGGTGCGCCGCATCGCGCTGCAGATGCTGGCCAAGCTGCCCGCCAGCGTGGAACTGGACGACCTGATCCAGGTCGGCATGATCGGCCTCCTGGACGCATCGAGCCGCTACGAGGACAACCGCGGCGCGCAGTTCGAGACCTTTGCCAGCCAGCGCATCCGCGGTGCCATGCTCGACGAGCTGCGCGCCAGCGACTGGGGCTCGCGCAACCTGCGGCAGCAGGCCCGCCAGGTGGAGCAGGCCGTTCGCGTGCTGGAGCACCAGCTGGGGCGGCCACCCACCGAAGGCGAGATCGCCCGGGAACTCAAGCTGAGCCTGTCCGCCTACCAGGGCCTGCTGCAGGACATCCAGGGCGCGCAGCTGCTCTACGTGGAAGACTTCGCACGCGAAGACGGCGACAACCCCGTGCTGGAGCTGCATTCGCGCGGCTCGCACGGCGACGACCCGCTGCAGGCGCTGATGGAAAGCGGCTTTCGCGCCGAGCTGGTGGAGGCCATCCGCAACCTGCCCGAGCGCGACCAGCTGCTGCTGAACCTGTACTACGAGGAAGAGCTGAACCTGCGAGAGATCGGCGCCATTCTCGAAGTGAGCCAGAGCCGCGTCTGCCAGCTGCATTCGCAGGCCATCAGCCGCTTGCGGGCGAGCTTGAAGGACTTGCTATAGATGTTGGCGACGGGGCGACGTGATCTTGGTCACACGCAATAACTGTGGAACGCAACTGAGATTTGTGAACAACGCCCGCTGCTCCGAGTGAATCTTGCCGGACAACCCTTGGGTGACTTTTGATTGACACACACGGGCAACGCCTCCTTACAGAATTCGCGCCGTCAAGCGAAATCAGGGAGGAAAGGCGATGTCGTCGTCGAAAAGGGCGCGGTGTGGTGGAGCGGGCATGTTTCACGCCTCCATGCGCCGGTGCATGGGGCCGGCGGCCGTCATGGCCGGCATGGGAGTGGCAGGAGTGGCGTGGGCACAGGCCAACGCATCCGCGCCGCGCCCCTTCGTCGAAGACCAACGCCAGCAAGAGCGCGAACGGGTGCTGCGCCAGCAGCAGGAAGCAGTCGTGGACGAACGCCTGCAGGCTGGTGCGGCACCCGGGGCTGCGCAGGCGCTGCCTGAGGATGAGTCGCCGTGCTTTCGCATCGAGCGCATCACGCTGGGCGGAGAAGAGGCTGCGCGGTTTCAGTGGCTCATCAGCGAGGCAGACGGGCGTGCAGCCGGCCTGAACGATTCACCCATCGGCCGTTGCCTGGGCACGCAGGGCATCAACACCGTTCTGGCGCGCCTGCAGCAAGTGCTTGTGGCGCGCGGCTGGATCACCACCCGCGTACTGGCTGCGCCGCAGGACCTTTCAACCGGCGCATTGGACTTGACCCTGGTCCCGGGCCGTGTAGCCGCCATTCGCTTTGCAGACCCGGCGGGCGACAAGACGAACCTTCGCTCGGCCGTTCCCATCCAGCCGGGCGACTTGCTCAACCTGCGCGACATCGAGCAGGGCCTGGAGAATCTCAAGCGCCTGCCCACGGCGGAGGCCGACATCCAGATCGAACCGGCCGGCAGCGGCAATGCACGCCCCGGTGACAGCGACCTGGTGGTCAAGTATCGGCAGCAGTTTCCGCTGCGCACCACGCTGAGCCTGGACGACGGCGGGTCCGAGGCCACCGGCAAGACGCAGGGCGGCGCCACCGTCGCCTGGGACAACCCGCTGGGCCTGAACGACCTGGCGTACCTCAGCCTCAACCACGACCTGTTCAACCATGGCGGACAGGGCACGCGCGGCTACACTGCGCACTACTCGGTGCCGTACGGCCATTGGCTCTTCAGCGCCACCGGCAGCGCCAACAGCTACCACCAGACCCAGGCGGGGCTGGACCAGGACTACGTATATTCGGGCGACTCCACCAACCTGGAATTGCGTGCGTCCCGGCAGATCTACCGCGATGCCTCGCGCAAGACCAGTGCTTCCATCGCCGCCTTCCAGCGCAGCAGCAGCAACGCGGTCAACGATGCGGAGATCGAGGTACAGCGCCGCCGCGTGGGCGGGTGGCTGCTGAGCCTGAACCATCGCGAGTTCATCGGCAACGCCACGCTCGACGCCAATCTCTCCTACAAGCATGGCACCGGCGCCTTCAGCGCGCTGCCGGCGCCAGAGGAAGCCTTTGGAGAAGGCACCTCGCGCATGCGCCTGTTCATGGCCGACATGGCGCTCAATGCGCCTTTCACCATCGGCGAGCAGCGCTTTCGCTACAGCGCCTTGTGGCGCGCGCAATGGAACCGTACGCGCCTGACGCCGCAAGACCAGTTCGCCATTGGCGGGCGCTACACCGTGCGCGGCTTCGACGGCGAACTCAACCTGCTGGGCGAGCGCGGCTGGCTGCTGCGCAACGACATCGGCTGGGCTATGGGCGCGACGGGTGCAGAACTCTATGCCGGCATCGACCATGGACAGGTCGGGGGGCCGTCCACCGCCTACCAGCTCGGCACGCGCCTGACCGGTGGCGTGGTCGGCCTGCGGGGTGCATGGCAGGGGCTGAATTACGACGTGTTCGTTGGCGCGCCGATTTCCAAGCCGGAAGGATTCAGGACCGCCAAGGTGACGGCGGGATTCAACCTCAGTTTCAGTTTTTGAGTTTGGCGCGCGTTGCGCCAATAGCCAATGAGGTCCACTGCTTTGTTGGAACTGCCCCGTGGAATGAGGCAGGAACGCGAAGCGTCATCCTTGGAGAGATGACACAGACGAGCTACTGGCGGAAATTCAACGGCAGCGAAATCGAGAATGATCGATTCCCTCCTTTGGACGTCGCCACCTCAGGCTCTAGAGCATTGTTGTTCCTTCGCAAGGATCTGCTCAAGACGACCGGTGAACACATCTGGGGCCTGACCTTCACCCTCTATCCCGATGGAAAGTTCAACATCGAGTACGACTACAACAAGCCCGAAGGCTATGAAGAAGAGCCGCCTCACCAAGCATTTCTCGACCAATGCATGGAAGAGCTGCGCGAGAAGACCGACGCAGCCACTGCCGCCTGGGGCTTGGGGCGTGAAGAGCGCTGGAACATCGATCTTCAGGCCGGCATTCTGAGTTTCCATTTTCCGCAGGGCCAGCAAGTCGACGTTCCGATCCAGGTGGTTGGAACCTACAACCAGGCCGACGGCACCTTCCTGTGGGGCTGGGACCATCCTTCCGTGCCCGAGCCGCTGCGACGCGCGGCGCAAGCAGTTCGCGTCTACGGTCAAGAACAGAGCATCGAGGAGCTCGATCAACGCGAGGTGCGATGCTCGGAAGACCAGGCTTGGGAATTTGCGGCGGTGGCAGCGCATCTGGATAACGCTGTGGGTGCATACAGAGGGGCGACAGGCAAGACGCTGCTCTTCATGACCTTTGGTCGTCCGATGGACGAGTCGTCGCTAGGCTGATCGCGGAACGCAAGCGGGACCTTCCTCATGAGGACGTGGGCACGCAAAGCGAGCTGGTTCGCACCGAAGTCAGCGGCTCCGCGATCGAGCTGAGCGCCAAAGCCAAGGACGGCACACTGGGTACCGTCCTGCTCTCGGGCAGCACGTTCAACACGGCTGGAGCCTTCGGCGTCGAAGCCGACAAGCTCCTGCTGGCCAGCCAGACCACCGAACCAGACCAGCAGCACCGAGACAAAGCGCGACATCGTCTGGCAGAAGGCACGCGAGAGCGGCTCGGTGGACCGGGACACGAACTACGTGCAGATCAACGCCGGCCAGGTGGACCTGTGGGCTGCTGCCGCACTGGACGGTGGAAATCAAATCGGAGAGTGTTTACCGAGGTAAACCGGGCAAGGAGCAAGCAATTGAGTTCAAATTTCTGCCTTGATTTGGCCGCAACGGAATTCGAATTGAACGAATCAGTTCGCGAGCTCTGTGACTATTGCAGTGCCAGTTTTACGCCACTCTGGGATAGTCTGGGAAAAGACCGCCCTTACGCCTTCCGCAAGGAGCTATGTCTCCAAGTAATAGAGCGGATGCTTCGCGAAGACCGATGTCGCCTTTCAACTCTTTCCAACGACCTTGGTGATATCGGTGGGCGATGCGGCTATTGGGATGCGCCAGTCGATGAGATCATGCAAACGCTTCGCTACCACTGGACGCGGTACGAAGGTGTTCCAGTCAGCGACCAGGCCCCGGATGGTTTTGATGACTTCTATTTCTTGGGAGTCATACCCGCATTGCTCTGGCCGCCTTATCACGACCTGGGATGTGAGCAACACTGACGCTTCTTGAATTCAGTCCAGTTCGAGCAGTACTAGCTGACGGTGCGCGTATGTCCGGTTCTTGGCCGACCTCCGGGCATCGGCCCGTCGAGGCACCGTTTGCGGACTCAGGCGAGCACTCCAAGCAGTTCGGGGCGCAACGACTAGCAAGGCTTTGCAGGTTGCTCTTTCGGCAACATACGACACCGCTGCCTTCTGAGCTTCACAAGCACTGCACTAGGGTCATCAAGGACCGATCAGCACCAGCCAGCTTCACTGGTGCATGAACGAAGTACTCCCCGGCCGCCCCTCAAGATGCAGCCCGCTGGCCACCGGCGCACTCTCCGCCACCAGCCGCCCTTTGCGATACACCTTCAGCCGCGCCGCCCGCAGCCGGATCGCCTCCACCGGATCGCGCGCCTGCAGCAGCACAAAGCTCGCATCGCACCCCGCCTCCAGCCCGTAGCCTTGCAGCCCCAGGATGCGCGCCGCATTGCCGGTCACCGCGTCGAAGCACTGCCGGATGCCCGCCTGGCTCGTCATCTGCGCCACGTGCAGCCCCATGTTCGCCACCTCGAGCATGTCGCCCGAGCCCATGCCGTACCACGGGTCCATCACGCAGTCGTGGCCGAAGGCGACGTTGACGCCCGCGGCCATCAGTTCGGGCACGCGGGTCATGCCTCGCCGCTTGGGATAGGTGTCGTGCCGCCCCTGCAGGGTGATGTTGATCAGCGGATTGGCAACAACGCTGACGCCCGCCTCGGCAATGAGCGGCAGCAGTTTGCTGACGTAGTAGTTGTCCATGCTGTGCATGGAGGTGCAATGCGATCCGGTGACGCGGCCTTGCAGCCCGAGTCGCTGCGCTTCGAAAGCCAGCGTCTCGATGTGGCGCGACAGCGGGTCGTCCGATTCGTCGCAGTGCATGTCCACCGGCAGACCGCGTTCGGCGGCCAGCTCGCACAGCAGCTTCACGCTGGCGGCGCCGTCGGCCATGGTCCGCTCGAAGTGCGGAATGCCGCCCACAACGTCGACGCCCATGTCCAGCGCGCGCTTCAGGTTCTCGACGCCGCCCGGGCTGCGCAGCACGCCGTCCTGCGGAAAGGCCACCAGTTGCAAGTCGATGTAGGGCGCCACGCGGCGCTTGACTTCGAGCAGCGCTTGCACCGGCAACAGGCTGGGGTCGCTGGTGTCCACATGGCTGCGAATGGCCAGCAGGCCCTTGGCCACGGCCCAGTCGCAATACGCCAGGGCGCGTTCGATCAGTGCCTCGGTCGTCAGCAGCGGCTTGAGCTCGCCCCACAGCGCAATGCCTTCCAGCAGCGTGCCGCTCTGGTTGACGCGCGGCAGGCCGTAGCTGAGCGTGGCGTCCATGTGGAAGTGCGGGTCGACGAAATGCGGCGTGACGAGCATGCCGCCGGCATCGAGCGTTTCGGCAGCCGGCATGTCCAGGCCTGCCGTGACTTCGGCGATGCGGCCGCCTTGCACGGCAATCGACATGCCGGTGCGGCCATCGGGCAGGGCGGCGTTGCGGATGAGAAGGTCCAGCATGGGCTGCGCCTACACCTTGGCGCCTGCGTAGCGCTGGAACACCTTGGCACCGCCATCGCGCGTCAGCAGCAGCACGTCGTAGGCGTCCTTGCGGTCGCCGTAGACGGGGCCGTCCATGCCCGGCGAGCCGACCGGCATGCCCGGCACGGCCAGGCCGACGGCGGTGGGCTTTTCCTTGAGCAAGCGCTGGATGTCGCTGGCCGGCACGTGGCCTTCGATGGCGTAGCCGCCCACCTGTGCGGTGTGGCAGGAGCCGAACTTGCGGTCGATGCCCAGGCGGCTGCGCGCGGCGTTGTTGCCGGTCTCGTTCACCTTGACGGCGAAGCCATTGCTTTCGAGATGCGAGACCCAGTCCTTACAGCAGCCGCAGCTCGGGTCCTTCCAGACTTCGATGGGTGTTTTCTTGTTGGCGCCGGTGCCCTGTTGGGCAAATGCCGGTGCAAGGCCCGCGGCCAGCGCAGCGGCCAGCAAGGTCCGGCGGGTGTGGTTGCTAGTGGTAAATGCGCTGTTCGTCATGTGTGGAATCTCCTGTTCATCGCTCGCCCTTCCGGTAGGGCTTCATCAGCGCCTGCGGATAGCTTGCCTTTCGGGCGACCAGCACCAGCGCCAGAATCGAAAGCAGGTAGGGCAGCATCAGGTAGAGCTGATAAGGCAGCACGGCGTTCCCCGACTGCTGCAATCTCAGCTGCAAGGCATCGAAGAAAGCGAAGAGCAGGGCGCCCAGCAGGGCCTTGCCCGGGCGCCAGGAGGCGAACACCACCAGCGCCACGCAGATCCATCCACGGCCGTTCACCATGTTGAAGAAGAAGGCGTTGAAGGCCGACAGCGTGAGAAACGCGCCCGCCACGCCCATCAGCGCCGAGCCCGCCACGATGGCGCCGGTGCGCACCGCCGCCACCGACACGCCCTGGCCCTCGGCCGCCTGCGGGTTCTCGCCCACCATGCGCAGCGCCAGGCCCAGCGGGGTGCGGTACAGCACGTAGGCCAGCAGGGGCACGAGCAGGATGGCCAGCAGCGTCAGCTCCGTCTGCGCCGACAGGATGGGCACCGGCAGCCACTCCATCGGCGCAAAGGGCTTGATGGTCGGCGGCGTGTTCACCTTGGGAAAGCTCACGCGGTAGCCGTAGTAGCTCAGCGCCGTGGCCAGCAGCGTGATGCCCAGGCCCGAGACGTGCTGCGACAGCGCAAGCCCCACGGTCAGCAGGGCATGCAGCAGCCCGAACGCAGCGCCGGTCAGCGCGGCCACCGCCACGCCAATCCACAGCGGCGCACCGGCGTACACGGTCAGCCAGCCCGCAAACGCGCCCGCCACCATGATCCCTTCGATGCCCAGGTTGAGCACGCCGGCCCGCTCGCACAGCAGAACGCCCAGCGTGCCCAGCACCAGCGGCGTGGCAATGCGAAGCACCGCCACCCAGAAGGCGGTGTTGCCGAGGATGTCCAGGATCTCGCTCACTTCACGTCACTTCCAGCGCAGCCGGTATTGGGTAAACAGCGCCGCCACCAGCACCGAAATGAGCGAGGCGGCCACGATCACGTCGGCAATGTAGGTGGGCACGCCCACCGCACGGCTCATGGTGTCCGCGCCCACCAGCACACCCGCCACGAAGATGCTGGCGGCCAGCACGCCCAGCGGATGCAGGCCCGCCAGCATCGCGATGACGATGCCCGTGTAGCCGTAGCCCGGCGACATGTCGAGCGTGACGTAGCTGGTGCGTCCCGCCACTTCGATGGCGCCGGCCAGGCCCGCCAGCGCACCGGAAAGCAGCGCGACCAGCACCACGGTGCGCGTCACCGGCACGCCGGCAAAGGCGGCGGCGCGCGCATTGGCGCCCAGCGCGCGGATGTCGAAGCCCAGCACCGTGTGCTTGAACAAGAGCCACACCAGCACCGCCAGGACCACGCCCCAGATGAGCCCGGTGTGCACTCGCGTCTGCGCGATCAGCCGACCCAGTTCCAGGCCGTCCTGCAGCGACACGCTCTGCGGCCAGCCCATGGCGGTGGGGTCTTTCATGGCGCCGTCCAGCAGCGCCGACACGCCCAGCAGCACGATGAAGTTGATGAGCAGGGTGGTAACCACCTCGTCCACGCCCAGGCGCGTCTTCATGAGCGCCGGGCCCAGCAGCAGCAAGGCACCGGCCACGGCGGCCGCCAGCATCATCAGCGGGAAAAGCAGCC
Organism: Variovorax soli NBRC 106424; assembly: GCF_001591385.1. Lineage (GTDB taxonomy): Bacteria > Pseudomonadota > Gammaproteobacteria > Burkholderiales > Burkholderiaceae_C > Variovorax > Variovorax soli. Next base: position 24,441 of record NZ_BCUU01000034.1, on the reverse strand, counting down.
ACAGGGGCAGCTCGAATCCCGTGCCGCCGTGCAGCCCGCCCACCGCCACGGCCGCCAGCGCGCCGGCATACAGCTGGCCCTCGGCGCCGATGTTGAACAGCCGCGCCTTGAAGGCCACCGTGGCCGACAGGCCGGTCAGGATGAGCGGAATGGCGCGCGTCAGCGTCTCGCTCCAGGCGAACACCGAGCCGAAGCCGCCCTGCACGAGCAGGGCATAGGTGCGGCCTACCGGCGCGCCGGCCCACAGCACCAGCAGCGCGCTCACCAGCATGGTGAAAGCCACCGCGCCGATGGGCGCCAGCAGCAGGGCGCTGCGCGAAGTGGCCTGGCGACGTTCCAGCCTCATGCCTTGGCCTTTGCGCTTGTGCCGGCCATGGCCAGGCCGATGGCCTCGCGCGTCCAGGCCCATGCGGGCCTGGGCTCGCCGATGTGCCCGCCATGCATCACCGCCACGCGGTCGCCCAGCGCCAGCACTTCGTCCAGGTCGTCGGAGATGAGCAGCACCGCCGCCCCGGCGTCGCGCGCCGCGATGAGCTGCTGCTGCACATAGGCCACCGCGCCGATGTCCAGCCCCCAGGTCGGCTGGTGCGCGACGATGAGCCGCGGCGCGGTGGGCCCGTCTTCGCGCGCCGTCTTCGGCGCCAGCAGCGAGCGGCCGAGAATGAGCTTTTGCATGTTGCCGCCCGACAGCGAGCGGGCCGGCGCATCCAGCCCCGCGCCGCGCACGTCGAAGGCCTGTTCCACCCGTTGCGCCTGCTTGCGCGCGGCCGCGCGCCGCACCCAGCGCAGGCCCGGCAGCAGCTTGCGCGAGAAGGCGTCGCTGCGCAGGCGCTCCGACACCACGTTCTCCCACACGGGCAGGTCGCCGATCACGCCCACCGAATGGCGGTCTTCTGGAATGCGGGCCACGCCGCGCGCCACCAGCCGGGCGGGTGCCGCCGGCAGGTTCCGGCCCATGAACTTCACCGAGCCGCGCGCGGCGCGTCGCACGCCGCTGAGCAGCTCTGCGAGCGCCACCTGGCCGTTGCCCGACACACCGGCAATGGCCACGATCTCGCCGGCGCGCAGGCTCAGCGAGGCGTCGTGCAGCGCGTCGCGCCCATCCGCCTGGCCGGGCGCCGCGGTGTCGACGCGTTCGAGCACGCACACGACATCGCCAATGCGCGTGGCGGGCTGGCGCTGCGGCGCCTGCACCGCATGGCCCACCATCCACAGCGCAAGCTGCTCCTGCGTCGTTTCGGCCGTGGCCGCCTGCGCCACCAATTTTCCGTTGCGCAGCACGGCCACGCGGTGCGAGACGCGCAGCACCTCGGGCAGCTTGTGGCTGATGAAGATGATCGACAGGCCCTGCGCCACCATCTGCGCGAGCGTGGCGAACAGGGCTTCGCTTTCCTGGGGTGTGAGCACGGCCGTGGGCTCGTCCAGGATGAGGATGCGCGCGCCGCGGTACAGCGCCTTGAGAATTTCCACCCGCTGGCGCTCGCCCACCGACAGGCTGCCGATCAGCGCGTCCGGCGCTACCGCGAGGCCGAAGCGCCGGGCCACGTCCATCAGGTGTTCGCGCGCGGCCTGCCTGCGCGATATTGGCTGCCACAGCGGCTCGGTGCCCATCAGCACGTTGTCGAGCACGCTGAGGTTGTCGGCCAGCGTGAAGTGCTGGTGCACCATGCCGATGCCCGCCGCCAATGCCGCCTTGGGCTGCCCCGGTGCCAGCGGCTGGCCGAAAACTTCGATGCTGCCCGCGTCGGCCGTGTAGTGGCCGAACAGGATGGACATCAGCGTCGACTTGCCCGCGCCGTTTTCGCCCAGCAAGGCGAGCACCTCGCCGGCATCGAGCGAAAGCGAAATGTCGTCGTTGGCCAGCAGCGAGCCGAAGCGCTTGCTGATGCCGCGCAGCGCCAGGACGGTCAAGGGCGGCCCCTTTTCTCCGGCGTCACGGTTTCCAGGCGGCAAGGAAGGCCAGCAGCACCTTGGCCGAGTTGTCGGCGGCCACGTTCATGAAGGTGCCCATCTCGTTCTCGCCTTCGCCGCCGCCGGCCAGGTCGCTCAGCGAGCGAAAGGCCAGGTAGGGCACGCCGTTGCTGTAGGCCACCTGGGCGGTGGCGGCAGTTTCCATGTCGAGCACGTTGGCCTGGAAGGTCTTGAACGCGTATTCGCGGAAGGCCTTGTTGTCGACAAAGGCCTGGCCCGACACGCCGTTGCCGCCCACCACGAGCTGCGGCTTGTGCGTCAGGCACTTGCCGTTGCCGCCGCAATTGGCGAGCTCCACCGTGCGCAGGCCGCGCGCCACCTCCAGCATCTTCGGGTCGGCCGCAAACCAGAACTGCTTTGCCGGCTCGGATTGGCCGGCCTTGCGAACCTCGACTGGCCGCGGGTAGAGCATGCCGTAGTTGGGCAGCTGCACGTCCTTCATCCAGGGCGGGGCGGCGTAGCGGCCGGGCGCGGCTTCGCGCGCCATCAGCACTTCGAGGTACTGGCCCCATTGCGACGCCACCGTCACGTCGCCGATGTGCAGGCCGGGGTTCACGCCGCCGGCAATGCCCGAGAAGACGATGCTGCCCACGTTGAAGCGGTCGAGCACCAGCTGCGTGTTCATGGCCGCATTGACCATGCTGATGCCCGACAGGAACAGCACCACCGGCTGGCCCTGCAGCGTGCCGGTGGTGAACTCCACGCCGTTGACGCTGTGCTTGCGCGCGTCCTGAACGCGGGACAGCAGCAGCGTGAGTTCCGGCTGGAAGGCGGAGATGACGGCAATGCGCCGCGTGTCGTCCAGGCGCACCGGTGTGCTGCCGGGAACGCTGGCGCAGCCGGCCAGCCACGCGAGCGCGACGGCCGCCAGCACGCGGCGCACGGTTCTGGCGAAGCGGTGCACCGGCACTACTTGGCGCTGCCCGAGGACTTGGGCTGGCCGTCGTCCACCTTCACGGTGAACTTGCCGGCGCGGATGTCGGCCTCCTTGGCCTTGACCTTCGCCACCAGGTCGGCCGGCACTTTCTTCTCGAAGGTGCCCAAGGGCGCCAGCTCGGAGCCCTTGTGCTTCATCATCGAATAGGGGCCGTAGTCCTCCGCGGTGAACTTGCCTTCCTTCACCAGCTTGATGGCGCGGTCTACCGACGGCTCCATATTCCACAGGGCCGATGCGACCACCGTGTCGGGGTACTGCGCTTGCGTGTCGATCACGTTGCCGATGGCGAGCTTGCCGCGCTCCTTGGCCGCGTCCGACACGCCGAAGCGCTCCGCGTACATCACGTCGGCGCCCTTGTCGATCATGGCGAAGGCGGCTTCCTTGGCCTTGGGCGGATCGAACCAGCTGTTGATGAAGCTCACGCTGAACTCCACCTTGGGATTGACCTCGCGCGCGCCGGCCATGAAGGCGTTCATCAGCCGGTTGACCTCGGGAATGGGAAAGCCGCCCACCATGCCGATCTTGTTGGTCTTGGTCATGCCGCCGGCGATCATGCCGGTGAGGTAGGCGGGCTCCTGGATGTAGTTGTCGAACACCGAGAAGTTGGGCGCCTGGGGCTTGAGCGACGAGCCCATCAGGAAGGCCGTCTTGGGAAAGTCCTTGGCCACCTGGCGCGCCGCCTTCTCCACGCCGAACACCTCGCCCAGGATGAGCTGGTTGCCGGCGTTGGCGTATTCGCGCATCACGCGCTCGTAGTCGGCGTTGGCCACGTTCTCGGTGGCCTTGTATTCGATTTCGCCGCGGGCCTCGGCGGCCTTCAGCGCCTTGTGGATGCGGCCCACCCATTGCTGCTCGAAGGGCACGGTGTAGACGGCGGCCACCTTGAGCTTGGCCTGCTGCGCCATCGCCAAGCCGGGCAGGCCCGCGGCGAGCGCCGCGCCCAGCGCGGCCGAGCGAACCATCCAGTCACGTCGTTTCTGCGGTTGCATTCTTCTTCTCCTCGGTCGTTGGTGATTCGTTCTTCTCGGGCGAGCGTTATTTCGTGCCGAAGATGCGGTCGCCGGCGTCGCCCAGGCCCGGCAGGATGTAGCCGTGGTCGTTGAGCTCGCGGTCGATGGCCGCGGTGTAGATCGGAACGTCGGGGTGCGCCGTCTGCATGGTCTTCACGCCCTCGGGGCAGGTCAGCAGGCAGACGAACTTGATGGACTTGGGGTTGAGTTCCTTCAGGCGCTCCACCGCTGCGACGGCCGAGTTGCCGGTGGCCAGCATCGGGTCGACCACCACCACGTCGCGCTCGCTCATCTCGCCGGGCATCTTGAAGTAGTACTCCACCGCCGTGAGCGTCTTGGGGTCGCGGTACAGGCCGATGTGGCCCACGCGCGCGCCGGGCACCACGCTGAGCATGCCGTCCAGGATGCCCGTGCCCGCGCGCAAAATCGAGACGAACACCAGCTTCTTGCCGTCGATGACCTTGGCCTTCATCGATTCCAGCGGCGTCTCGATGTCGATCTCCTGCATGGGCACGTCGCGCGTCACTTCGTAGGCCATGAGCATGCTCAGCTCGTTGAGCAGCCGCCGGAAGCTGTTGGTGGAGGCGTCCTTGCGGCGCATCAGCGTCAGCTTGTGCTGCACCAGGGGATGGTCGATCAGGTGGACATTGCTCATGGTCGAGGAGCGACGTCTGGCGTCGCTGAATTTGCTATTTGGAGGTGCGAAGTCTAGAAGACTGTGCCGTCGCTTTCGATCTGGATGGGTGGCGCACCGTCACGCAAGCGCTGTGCCAGCGCCCGGCCGGTGGCCCAGCTGCCGCCTTCCAGCACGCAGGCCAAGGGTAGCTCTGCCTCGGTGCGATTGAGCTGCGTGCGCACGCGCGGCGCGAGTTCATCCAGCAGGGCGACGGTGAGGGCGCGCCATTCGACGATGAATTCGTCGCCCACCTTCCATGTGCGATCCATGAAGGCCGGGTCCCTGGGCACCAGCACGCCGGTGTCTAGGAACAGCCCGCCGTTGCGGTACTCCGGCAGGCCGGTGAGGGCGTCCAGCCCGCGCACCTTCACCCCAGCCCACTCGAAGGGCTCGAGCAGCGAATAGGTCAGCCATTGCGAGAGCTTGTGGAAGGGCATCCAGCCGCGCGTCAGGCCGGGGCCTTCGACAGCACTGTGGCGCCAGCAGTCGCCCAGCGCCAGGGCCGGGTCGCCGGACGGAATGCGGCCGGGCGAATCGCTGCCGTCGGCCGCCAGGCTGTCGATGCTGTTGGCCGCGGGCCAGATGCCCGAGAGCGTGTCCAGCAGCAGGGTGAGGATCTCGTGCGCCGTGACTTCGGCCGTGGGCGGCGCCGCCGGTCCGAACGGGCCGACCAGCTCGTCGAAAAGACCACCGGGCCGGCCCTGCTCACCGAAGATCTCGGGCTGCTCCTGCAGCGCCTCGCCCAGCCGCCGCAGCAGCATGGCCCGGCCGTTCAGGCCCAGCAGCGGATTGACCTCGCTCACCTGGAAGGCCGAGGCCAGCCGGTCGGTGACCAGGCTGCGCAGGCCGGCCGCATCCGCCTGCAGCGGGCGCTTCGGGTTGGAGGAGAAAAGGCCGGCAGTGAAGGCGTGGAAGCTCGCCACGCCCAGGCCTTCGGAGCGTGCCAGCCGCTGGTCGGTGGCCGGTTCCACGTAATGCCACTGGCTGCCCGCGCCGGCGTCCAGCAGCACGCTCACCACGGCCAGATCGATCTGGGCGCGGGCGCGTTCGTTCGGCGTGGCCGACGGGCCCAGCAGCTTGTCGAGCTGGGCACGCCGGTCGACGCCGCCGGCCTCGAAGTGGCGCCAGCGGCTGTGGTACGGGATGTTGTTCCAGGGAAAGCGCTCGCGCGTGGTCTCGGCCACCAGGCGGGCAGCCTCGTCCAGGGCGCTGGCGTCGTCGCCCATCCTGAACCATGGCGACTCGCCGCGCCGGGCCCGCGCAAGCAGCGCATGCGCGCGTTCGCGCACCGCCTGCGTGGTTCGCAGCACGGCCACGGCGCCGGCGGGCAGGGTGGTGTCGACCTCGAACTCGAGCGTCGGGTCGACATGGCCCGATTCGTCCGCGCTTTGCACCGCACGGTTGCGGGTGGGGCGGTCCGGGTCCAGGCCGTAGTTGTCCCGGCTCATTGATCGAGCCCCCGGCCCTTGGCCTTCTTCAGTTCTTCCGCATCGGGCACCACGCCCGGCGTGAAATAGCCCGCCGCCATCTTCGCGTCCATCTCGACGCGGGCGTCGGCGGGAATGAGCTCGTCCGGAATGTTCACGCGCGTGCCGATCTCGATGCCGGCGCCGGTGATGGCGTCGTACTTCATGTTGCTCATCGAGACCAGGCGGTGGATCTTGCGCACGCCCAGCCAGTGCAGCACGTCGGGCATCAGCTCCTGGAAGCGCATGTCCTGCACGCCGGCCACGCATTCGGTGCGGGCAAAGTACTGGTCGGCCGTGTCCCCGCCCACCTGGCGCTTGCGCGCGTTGTAGACCAGGAACTTGGTGACCTCGCCCAGGGCCCGGCCTTCCTTGCGCGAGTAGGCCACCAGGCCGACGCCGCCGCGCTGCGCGCCCATGATGCATTCCTCGATGGCGTGGGTGAGGTAGGGCCGGCAGGTGCAGATGTCCGAGCCGAACACGTCCGAGCCGTTGCATTCGTCGTGCACGCGGGCGGTGAGTTCGACCTCGGGGTTGGCCAGGTCGGGCGGGTTGCCGAAGATGTAGACGGTCTGGCCGCCGATGGGCGGCAGGAACACTTCCAGGTCGGGCCGCGTGACCAGCTCGGGATACATGCCGCCGGTTTCCTCGAACAGCACGCGCCGCAGGTCGGTCTCGGAGCAGCCGAAGCGCTTGGCCACGCCGGGCAGCCACCACACGGGCTCGATGGCCGCCTTGGTGACGATGGCCGCGCCGTTGGCGGTGAGGAACTTGCCGTCCGCCTTGAGCCGGCCTTTCTGCAGCGCCTCGATCACCTCGGGCAGGATCACGTGCGCCTTGGTCACGGCAATGGTGGGGCGGATGTCGTAGCCGGCCGCCAGTTCATTGGCGAACACGGTCGACACGGTGGCGCCCCAGGGGTCGATGGACACGATCTTGCCCGGCTCCAGCCATTGCGGATACGGGCCGATGGCATCGGTGGGCGAGGTGTTGGTCAGGTCCGCCTTGTGCTGCGGATTGAGCGCGCCCGAGGCCACCGCCAGCGCCCGGTACACGCTGTAGGAGCCGCTGTGCGTGCCGATCACGTTGCGGTGCGATCGCGTGGTGGTGGTGCCCACCACCGGCCCTCGCTCGGCGGGCGTTGGCGCGCCCCAGCGGATGGGCAGCGCGCCGAAGCCGCCGGCGTGCGAGGTCAGCCGTATGTGGCGCGGGCCGGATGGCGTGGGGGAAGGGGAGTTGCCGGCAGCGGCCGGCGCGGGAGTGGCAGGGGTTTCGTTCGCAGTGATGTCGACGGACATTGCAGGCCCTCAAAAACCGCAATGTATCGAGCACCCCCGCCGCTTGCAAGCACGCCCGCGTGGGACGCGCCGGCTGCCCGCTGTCAGCGGATGCCCAGTGCGCGGTCCATTGAGAGAACGCCGGCCCCGCGGCCCGCGATGTACAGCAGGATGGCCGCCCACGACAGGTGCGTCGGCCAGGCGTCGGGGTAGACGAAGAGCTGGATCACCAGCGTCATGCCCAGCAGGGCAAGGGCCGACAGGCGCGTGAACAGGCCCAGCACCAGCAGCAGCGGAAACAGGTGCTCGGCATAGGCGGCCAGATGCGCGCCCAGTTCGGGCGAGAGCAGCGGCAGCTTGTATTCGGTCCGGAACAGCTCGACGGCGCCGTCAGTCACCATCAGGAGGCCCTCGACCTTGGTGCGGCCGGAGTAGAAGAAGATGGCTGCGATGCTCAGCCGGCAGGCCAGTGCCAGCAGGTTGTGCGAGACGATGCGCTCGAGCCAGGCGGCTGCCGTGTTCCAGCGTGCGCGCAGGCCGTCCTTGGCGGCGGCGGGCGGCACGGTCATGGGCTGGGTGTGGTGGTTCATGGCGATTCCTCCGTGTCCGGATTCGAAAGGGCTTGAATGGCGCCGGCAGAAAGCAGGCGCGCCAGCATCGGCATGAGATCGGCCGCCGGGTCCGCAACTTGCGCTTGTTCGACGGCTTCACCGAAGGCGAGGCCCGCCTTGCAGGCATCCAGGAATGCGCAGTCGGCACGGCCGGCAGGCAGCCATTGCACGGTGGCGTGCGGTCGGGTGAGCAGGGCACCGTCGCCATGCCACGGCAAGTCTTCTTGCGCTTCGACCTTCGACCGGTTGCGCTCCCAGATGGCGTAGATGGGCTGCGCGTCGAACCAGGCCCAGCGCGCCGCCGGGTGGGGCTGCAGGCGGCAGGCGCCGAGGGCTTCCGGGGGCAGTTGGGCAAGCTGCGCGGCGCTCAGGGTTGGCGCGTTGGCGGCAATGTGCGATTCGGTCCAGAAGCGGTCCAGGCGCGCCACGCCCGGCAGGTAGTCGAGTTCAGCAGCTGGTTCGAAGGCGTGCAGGAAATCTGCGAACGACTCGCCGTAGTTGAACAGCGAGCTGTCCTGCGGCGGATGAGCCGCCACGAACAGCGCGGCGGCGGAGCGGAACCAGTCGCGGCCCACCAGTCGGGCCACGCTGGGATAGTTGGCCTCCAGCGCGTCGATGCAGCCCTTCATGACGGTGTTGCGATACACCGCGAAGGCGGGTTGTTCGGACCAGGGCGCCGGCGCCGATGGGGCGTGCCCCGTCAAGGCCTGAATGAAGTCTGCCTGGAAGCGTGCGAGGCCGGGGCTTGTCATGCCGTTGCCTCTTGATCTTTCCGGGCTGGCTGTACGCGCAAGAGTTCCTCGCAGGCTGCTTTCCCTTCCGCCAGAAGCGCCTCGAACTCAGGCAGGTTGCCGTCGCGCTCGATGAGCGTCGGCAGCGGGCCGGTGCGTTCGATGAGCCGGCGATACAGCGCCCACACCTCGGGCGAGATCGCTTCGTCATGCGAATCGATGAGCAGCGCCTTGCCCAGGGTCGGGTCGGCCGAGTAGCCGGCCAGGTGGATCTCCATGATGGCCGGCGCCGGAAAACGGTCGATGTAGGCCACCGCGTCGAAGCCCAGGTTGTTGGCCGAGACGTGCACGTTGTTCACATCCAGCAGCAGCCCGCATCCGGTGCGGCGGACCAGCTCGGCCAGAAATTCGATCTCGTCCCACGCCTGGCCATCGAGTTGCAGATAGTGCGACGGGTTCTCGATGGCAATGCGCCGGCCCAGCGCCTGCTGCGTGCGGTCGATGTTGCGCACGACGTGGTGCAGGGCCTCGGTGGTGCGGACGAAGGGCAGCAGGTCCGGAAAGTACTGGCCGCGCCAGCGCGACCAGGCCAGGTGCTCCGAAACCAGCGCGGGCTCGATGCGCCGGGCCAGTTCGGCCAGGCGCGCGAGGTGCGCGGAGTCGGGCGCCTCGGCGCCGCCCAGCGAGAGCGAAACACCGTGCAGCGACACCGGGTGCGCCGCACGGATGCGCTCCAGCCACTGAAGGCGCGGCCCGCCCATGACGAAGTAGTTCTCCGGATGCACCTCGAACCACAGGCCCGGCTGCGTGCAGGCGAGGGCGGCTTCGAAGTGCTCGGGCTTGAGGCCCAGGCCTGCCCGAAGAACTGGCTGCGTCATGGGAGGCTTGCCTTGTGTACCAGGACCGGGATCAGGACTTGATGGGCGTGAGCGAGCCCATGCCCTTGGGCGTCTTGATGGTGGTGCAGGTGCCCACCGGGACGTTCTTCCAGGCGTTGCCCTGGTAGTCCATCTTGGAGGTGCCGGCACAGGTGGTGCCGGGGCCGGCGGCGCAGTCGTTCTTGCCGGCCATGGAGACGCCGTAGCACTTCTCCATGGCGGCCTTGTCCTGCGGCATCTTGTTGTCTTGCATCTTGTCCTGGGCCATGGCGGCGCCGGCCACGAGGGCGCTGAGGCTGAGGGCGGTGACCGCAAAGGGACGCATGTTCATGGATAAGCTCCTTGGTTGGGTGATTGGTGGGTTCAAGACCGCACTCGATGATGCGCGGTCGAGTCTAGTTCGCGGAGTTTTCGCCGCCCGTTACACCAGGCGGCAAAATCGGCCCCGATTTCTTTTTCCTGGGTCCTGTAACCAACAGTCTTCATGTCACGAACACAAGAGAGTGATCGGGCGCGGATGGTGGCGGATGTCGAAGCAGCTCTGAAAGGTTTGTTCCTGCAGGGGCTGGGCGGAGACGCGGCGGCCTATCGCGCCTTCCTGGACCAGTTGAGCAGGCATTTGCGGGCCTTCCTCGCCCGGCGCCTGTTCGGATGGCCCGATGACGTCGAAGACCTTGTTCAGGAATGCCTTCTTGCCATGCACAACCAACGCCACACCTATCAAAGCGATCAGCCGCTGACGGCCTGGGTGCATGCCATTGCGCGCTACAAGATGATCGACCTGCTGCGCGCCAAGTCCGTGCGCGAGGCGCTGCACGATTCCATCGACGACGCGGACGACCTGTTTGCCGACGACGAAGCCAGCCCCGGCGAGGCCCGGCGCGATTTGCAGACGCTCCTGGCCACGCTGCCCGAGCGCCAGCGCGAAGCCATCGTTCGCACCAAGCTCGAAGGGCTGTCGGTGGCCGAGACAGCCAGCCTCACCGGCATGTCCGAATCGGCCGTCAAGGTCAACGTGCACCGCGGCCTGAAGGCGCTGGCCGCATCGATCAAGGGGGCCGCATGAAGACCGACGACCTCATCGGCATGCTGGCCACCGGCATCGAGCCGGTCCCCCGGCGCGCCGCCACGCGCCGGCTGGCCTGGGCCCTGGCCGCCGGCGTGCCGCTGGCTGTGGCGATCATGCTGGCAGGCTACGGACCGCGGCGTGACCTGGTGCAGGCCATGTTCTGGCCCATGCTCTGGGTGAAGATCCTGTTTCCGGCCTTCATTGCCTGGGGCGGTTTCCTGATGGCGCAGCGCCTGGCCCGGCCGGGCGTGCGCGTGGGGCTGTCGTGGCTGCTGCTCGCGGTCCCGGTGCTGGTCGTCTGGACTATGGCGCTGCAAAGCTGGTTCTTCCAGCCAGCCGGCGAGCGGATGCCCTTGGTGATGGGGCAGACCTGGCGCACCTGCGCCATGAGCATTGCGATGATCTCGACGCCGACGTTCGTGGCCGGGTTCGTGGCATTGAAGGGGCTGGCGCCCACCCGGCCGGCGTGGGCTGGCGCGGCGGTGGGTGCTCTGGCGGGCGGCGCGGGCGCTGCCGTCTATGCGCTGCACTGCCCGGAGCTGGCCGCGCCCTTCCTGGCGGTCTGGTATGTGGCGGGCATCCTGATCCTCGTCGCGCTGGGGGCGCTGCTCGGCCCCAGGGTGCTGCGCTGGTAGTCGCTCCCCGCGAACGCCGCGCCTAGAAACCTAGAAGTCTTCCAGCGGCAGGCCGACGTAGTTCTCGGCCAGGGAGGTCGATGCAGCCTGGGAGTGCACCAGGTAGTCGAGCTCGGCTTCCTGGATCTTCTGGCCGAATTCGCCCGTGTCCGGGAAGCGGTGCATGAGCGATGTGAACCACCACGAGAAGCGCTCGGCCTTCCACACGCGCCGCAGGCACAGGTCGGAATAGCGGTCCAGGGCCGAGTTGCTCTTCTCGCGGTAATGGATTTCCAGGGCGCGAGACAGATAGCCCACGTCTGCCGTGGCCAGGTTCAGGCCCTTGGCGCCGGTGGGCGGCACGATGTGCGCCGCATCGCCGGCCAGGAACAGGCGGCCGAAGCGCATCGGCTCGGCAACGAAGCTGCGCAGGGGGGCAATGCTCTTTTCCAGAGAGGGGCCGGTGACCAGGCGCTCGCGCGCCTCGGGGTCGAGCCGGTTGCGCAGTTCGTTCCAGAAGGCCTCGTCGCTCCAGTTCTCGACTTTTTCCTCCAGCGGCACCTGCACGTAGTAGCGGCTGCGGGTGGCGCTGCGCATGCTGCACAGGGCAAAGCCGCGCGGGGTGTTGGCATAGATGAGCTCGTGCGATACCGGCGCCACGTCCGCCAGCACGCCCAGCCAGCCGAAGGGGTAGACCTTCTCGTAGGTGTGGATCGCGTTGGCCGGCACGCTGGCGCGGCTCACGCCGTGGTAGCCGTCGCAGCCAGCGATGAAGTCGCATTCGATCTCGTGCGTGGCGCCGTCCTTCTGGTAGCGCACGCGCGGCGCGGTGCCGTCGAAATCGTGCAGGCTCACGTTGGCGGCTTCGTAGATGGTCGTCAGCCCCTCGGCCTCGCGGGCATGCATCAGGTCGCGCGTGACCTCCGTCTGGCCGTACACCGTCACCTGCTTGCCCCCGGTGAGCCCATGCATGTCGATGCGATGCCGCGCGCCCTTGAACAGCAACTCGATGCCGCGGTGCGGCAGGCCTTCGGCGTGCGCGCGGGCATCCACCCCGGCGCGCGCCAGCAGGTCCATGGTCACCTGTTCCAGCACGCCGGCGCGGATGCGGCCCAGCACGTAGTCGCCGCTCTGGCGCTCGACGATGATGTTGTCGATGCCGGCCTTGAAGAGCAATTGCCCCAGCAGCAGGCCGGCCGGCCCGGCCCCGATGATGACGACTTGGGTCTTTTTCATGATGCGTTTCGCTCCAGTCTCCGAATGGACGCAAGCGTAGGACGGCCCGCCGGATGCAGCTACGGCCGGGTGCACCCCTTTGTGCGATGATGAGACGCCGTGCGCGATCATCGCGCAGTGCGGCGCTTGCAGTCTCCCTCCCACCCAATGCCCGCGACATGACCATCGACATCGCCAAGGCCGACTTCATCGAAGGCATTGCCAAGGGCATGGCCGTGCTGGAGAGCTTCGACACCGAACGCCAGCGCCTCAATGCCACGCTGGCCGCCGAGCGCGCCGGACTGACCCGCGCCGCGGCGCGGCGCCACCTGCTCACGCTGGCCCACCTGGGCTATCTGGAAACCGACGGCAGCTATTTCTGGATGTCGCCCAAGGTGCTGCGTTTCTCGGGCACCTATCTATCTTCTTCGCGCCTGCCGCGCACACTGCAGCCCACGCTCAACCGCCTGGCCGCGCAGACCCAGGAGTGGTTCTCGGTGGTGGTGCTCGACGGAGATGAAACAGTCATCGTGGCGCGAAGCGGAACGCCCAGCACGCCCACGCGTGTACTTGCCTATGGCCTTCACCTGGGTGCGCGCCTGCCGGCCCATGCCATGTCCACCGGCCGCGTGCTGCTGGCCGCCATGAGCGGCGCGGAGTTGTCGCGCTGGCTCAAGGGCCGCACCCTGCCACGTCTCACGCCGCACACCATCACCCAGGCCAAGGCGCTGCGCGAGGAAATCGCCAGGGTGCGCGCGCAGGACTATTGCATTGCCACGGAAGAGCACGAGATCGGCGTGCAGGCGCTGGCGGTGCCACTGCGCAACATGCACGGAAAGACCGTCGCCGCACTCAACGTTGTTCTATCTGGCACCATGCGAAGCAATGCAGTTCTTGAGAGAGAATTGCTGCCTCTCCTGCAGACCGCCGCACACGAAGTTCGAAGTTTGTTGTGAGCGAGTTGAAGAAGCCGAAAAAAACACGCTATAATCTGAGGCTTGTTCCCCGATAGCTCAGTCGGTAGAGCGCCGGACTGTTAATCCGTAGGTCCCTGGTTCGAGCCCAGGTCGGGGAGCCACTACAAACCCTAGTGGTTCTTGAACGCCTCGCCATCGAAAGATGGCGGGGCGTTTTCATTTGCGCTCGGTCTTTTCCCTGTCCGCCAATGCGCAGCCAAGTGCCAGGCCGATGGCCAGAGCCGCATAGACATACGTCATCGACTTGCGGCTGAGGTGGTGCTCGAAGCCCGGGCGCAGCCGCTGCGGCGTGATCGTGTAGTCGATGGCGCACGCGGCGGCCGCGGTCGCGCCGGCGCCGGCGAGTCCTGCCGCCCAACCACCGGTGGCATTCGGTCGCTTGGCCTTCAGCCAGGCGTAGAGCAGGGCCCACAAGGTCGCGCTGGCGTGGTGGATGGCGTAGCCCACCAGCGTGTGCCTCATCGTCGGCCGCCGTTCCCGAAGCGCCTCCTGTGTCCAGAACACATGGCTGACTGCATTGGTCGGCGCCACGTAGCTGCCCACGTCGGATCGGCCCCGCCAGGCCAGCACAGCCGTCGACGCCACGCTGGCGCACGCACCTGCAACCAGGCCCGTGCGCAAGACCGCGCCCCACGGTGGGGCCGGCTGAGCGCCGCTGGCGTCTGGCGCCCGCTGTGTGCGGGCGGCAGCGGGCTCGGCCTTCGTCACGTTCACGGACACGGGGTCGCTGGCCGGAAACGATTCCTCGATGCCGTGGTCGATGGCGCCTTCGTCCGGCGCGTGGTCCACGGGGCGCGTCGGCTGGACGGTCGGCGCATCGTGCTTCGCGTTGGTGGGAAAGGGGTAGGGCGCGGTGCTCGGGTGGTCCATGGGGCAGTCTCCGGTGTCTCTCAGTGCTTGCCTGCCAGCTTCTGCGCATGTTCCAGATGCCTGGACACCACGGGTGTGGTGTCGGCCGCGTACTTGCGCAGGTCGGCGTCCTTGGCGCCTTGCTCGACTTTCTTGAGCAAGGCCAGGGTCTGTTCATGGTCGGAGACGGCCATCGAGGCGTAGCGCTTGTCGAAGCTCTCGCCGTTCATGGCCTGCAATGACTTGGCCGCGGCTGCGTGCTTGGCATCGGGCTCCTTGGGCAGTTGCACGCCCTTGCGGCTGGCCAGCGCCTGCAGCTTCTGCAGCGATTCGGTGTGGTCCTTGACCATCATGGCGCCGAAGCTCTTCACATCCTCCTTGCTTCCCTTCTGCTGGGCGAGCTTGCCGGTCTCCACCTCTGCAAGGTTGCCTTCGCCAAGGTCTTTCATGAATTGCTGATCGGCCGCGGCGGGCTTGTCCTGGCTGCTGCCTGGCGACGCGGCCTGCGCCTGGACGGGTGCTGGCTGTACGGCGTAAAGCGCGGCGGCTGCGGTGAGCGCAAGCGCGGTACTGAGAATTGGGACGGACATGAGGTTTTCCTTTCATGCGCGGAAAACCCGCGCCGTGGCATCTCCCGGCAATCGGCGCGCCTACAGGGCATCGCGCAGCCGGTAATACAGCATGCCCAGCACCAGGGCCGGGGTGCGAAGGCGTGTGCCGCCGGGAAAATGCGCGTGCTTCAGGCGGGCGAACAGGTCGAAGCGTTCGGCCTGCGCCTGCACCGCTTCGGCCGCCAGGCGCCCCGCCATGCCCGCCATGGCCAGCCCGTGCCCCGAAAAGCCCTGCAGGTAAAAGATGTTGGGCGCCAGCCGGCCGAAGTCCGGCGCCTTGTTCATCGTCAGGTCCACAAACCCGCCCCACGCATGCGTGACTGACAGGTCGGCAAGCGAAGGAAAGACCCGCAGCATGCTGCCGCGGATGCGCGATACCAGCCGCCGCGGCGTGACGCCGCTGTAGCTGTCGCCGGCGCCGAACAGCAGGCGGTGGTCCGCCGAGAGCCGGAAGTAGTCGAGCACGAAGTTGTTGTCCGACACGGCGCAGGCACTGGGGATGAGCGCTTTCGCGCGTGCCGCGTCCATCGCTTCGGTGGCGATCATGTAGGTGCCCACCGGCATGATGCGGCCCGAAATTTCCGGCGCCAGCGCATCGCCGTATTCGCCCAGGTACACGTTGCCGGCAAGGATGAGGTGCCTGCAGCGCAGTTCGCCCTGTCCGGTCTTCACCAGCGGGCGCTCGCCGCGCTCCAGGCGCAATGCCGGCGAGTTCTCGAAGATGCGCACGCCGGCGCCGTGCGCGGCCCGGCCCAGTTCCAGGCAGTACTTCAAAGGGTGCAGATGTCCGGAGACAGGATCATGGACCGCGGCGTCGAAACGTTCGCTGGCAATCCATTGCGGCAGGTCCTTCTTGTCGATCCACTGCAGCGGATGTCCCCAGTCGCGGGCCAGCGGCTCCATCCAGCGCCGCAGGGCCCGGGTGCGCGAGGGCTTGACCGAGACGGTGAGCGCGCCCGGTTGCCAGTCGCACGCCATCTCGTAGCGTGCGATGCGTTCGCGCAGCAGCGACACCGCTTCGACCGAGACATCCCAGGCCATCCGGCTGCGCGCCGCGCCCAACTGATGGCAGATGGCCTCTTCGCCGTCGCTGCCGAAGCCGGCCAGCACCTGCCCGCCATTGCGGCCCGAGGCACCCCAGCCCAGGCGCTGCGCCTCGAGCAGCACCACCGCGAAGCCGCGCTGCGCCAGCTCGAGTGCGGCCGACAGGCCGGCATAGCCGCCGCCGATGACACCGACATCCGCTTCCCAGTGGCCGGTGAGCGTGGGCTGCGGCGCCGGCCGCTGCACGCTGGCTTCGTACCACGACGATTCGACCAGCCCGAGTTCCTTCTGCAGCAGCGTGGCAGCGGGCATTTTTAGTGGACCCGGACATTCAGGAACTGCCAGGGATCTTCCTCGTCGATCGGTTCGTCGAACAGCGGGCTGCGGTCCTTCAGCGGCGTCCAGTCGCCGAACACGCCGGCCACTTCGCCCAGCAGCGGCGCAGCCACCGAGAGGACGAGCCGGTGGTCGAGGTCGTCGGGCTCCACCACACCGGCGTCCGGGTTCTGCAGCGCCCAGGCCATGCCGCCCAGGATGCCGGCCACCACCTGCAGGCTGGTCGCGCTGTTGAACGGCGCAAGCTGGCGCGCCTCGTCGATGCGCAGCCGCGAGCCCAGCCAGTACGCGCCGCGCGAATTGCCTCCGAGCAGAACGCCCAGTTCGTCCATGCCGGTTTCGATGTCGTCGCGCACCAGGCGGTGCCGGCGCTGCGCATGCCAATGGTGTCCGGCCAGTTCGTGCAGGGAAAGCACGGCGTCGTCGCAGGGGTGGTAGGCGTAATGGACGGTCGGCCTGTAGACCACCTTGCCGTCCTTGCGAAGCGTGAGATGGTCGGCGATGGAGATCGACTCGGCATGCGTCACCAGAAAGCCGTGATAGGGCCCTTCCAGCGGTGTCCAGCTTCGCACGCGGGTGGCGATGCCGGGCCGCGCGAGGTAGATCGCCGCATCGCTGCCGTGGCCGTGCCGGTGGGCGTCGGGTGGCCAGTGGCGCTCGTGCGTGCCCCAGCCCAACTCGGCCGGCTGCAGACCTTCGTCGATGAAGCCGTCCACCGACCAGGTGTTGACGAATTCGCCGCGCTGCTTGCGCTCGCGCGCCGCCTGCGTGTCGCGCTCGGCAATGTGGATGGTGCGGATGTCCAGCGCCTGTGCCAGCGCGGCCCATTCCTCGAAGCAGGAGGGCAGGGTGTCCGGCGGCTTGTCGTTGGCCTGTGCCACATCCAGCAGCGCCTGCTTGACCAGCGCCGACACCAGCCCCGGGTTGGCGCCCTGGGTGATGACGGCGGTCGGGCCTTGCCGCTTGTCGAGCCGGTACGCCAGGACTTCTTCCCGCAGGCTGTAGTTGGAGCGTCTCGACAGCGGCAGCGACGGGTCGTCGTAGCGGCCCGGCCAGGGCTCGTTGCAGGTGTCCAGATACAGCGCGCCGCGCTCCCGGCATAGCCGGATGAGCGCCAGGCTGGACACGTCCACCGAGAGATTGAGCAGGAAGTCGCCTTCGTCCAGCAAGGGGCCGAGCACCGTCTCGTAGTTTCCTTCGTCCAGCCGGTGCGCCAGGACCTTGACGCCCAGCTCCTGTGCGACGCCGCTGTGGTCGGCAGACGGCTTGACGATGCACACCCGGTCGGGCCGAAGGCCCAGCCGCTCCATCAGGACGCCCAGGCAGGCCTGACCAATGGAGCCGAAGCCCACCATCACGAGCTTGCCGCGCAACCGCGCGATCGCGTTCCTGCCTGTCTTCATGCCAGGCAGTGGCAAGCGGAGGGCCCACTGCGGGTGCGGGCCGGCCGGCACCCGAGCGCCGCCCGCTGCAGCTATTGCGGCAAGTTTTTCAACCGGCACCGCCGCTGACGGCCTGCGCGCGGGCCATCGGCCCAACCCGAGGCCAGCCGCCGCTGGCACACTAGCGCGTTGCCCTACGAACCGCGCATGCCATGTACCTGCCGCCGCAATTCAACGAGAAGGACCGCGCCGTCGCCGCAGAGCTGATGCGTGCGAGCCCCTTTGCCAGCCTGATCACCACCGATGACGAAGGGCTGCCTTTCGTCACCCACCTTCCGCTGGTGCTGGAAGCGCGGGGCACGGACGACCTGCGGCTGTGGGGACACTGCGCCAAGCCCAATCCTCAATGGCGCCATCTGCAGGCCAGGCCTCGCGCGGTGGTCACCTTCCTGGGGCCGCATGCGTATCTGTCGCCGTCCGTCTATCCGGACCTGGCGCGGGTGCCCACCTGGAACTACCTGGCGGTGCATTGCGTGGTGCAGGCGCGCCTGGTGGATGCGCCCGACGAAAAGGACGCGCTGCTCAAGCGCCTGATCGGGCAGCACGAGCCGCCCTACGCGCAGCAATGGAGCGAGCTGGGCGAGGAGTTCCAGCACAAGATGCTCGCCGGCATTGTCGGCTTCGAGCTGTCGGTGGTCGACCTGCAGTGCAAGATCAAGCTCAACCAGCATCGGCGCGAATCGCACGTGGAAATGCATGCCCGCTATGCCGCCGGCACGCCCGACGAGCAGGCGCTCGCCGGCTGGATGCGGCGCCTGGGCCTGCAGGTGGATGCCATGCCGTCGCTGGAGGATCTCGACGCCGCCATGCAGCCGCCGCGCGCCATGCCCGACGAGGCCCAGTGAGCAGCGACGCGGGCAAGGCGAGCCAGCCGCGGGACGACGCGCACTGGATGTCGCTCGCGCTGGACGAGGCGCGGCTGGCCATGGCGGCGGGCGAGGTGCCGGTGGGCGCGGTGCTGGTGAAGGACGGCATGCTGCTGGCGCGCGGGCGCAACGCCCCGGTGGCCGGCCACGACCCCACGGCCCATGCCGAGATCGCCGCCTTGCGGGCCGCCGCGCACGCGCTGGGCAACTACCGCCTGGACGGCTGCGAACTCTTCGTCACCCTGGAGCCCTGCGCGATGTGCGCCGGCGCCATGCTGCATGCGCGGCTGGCCCGCGTCGTGTTCGGCGCGGCCGACCCGAAGACCGGTGCGGCCGGCTCGGTGCTCGACCTGTTCGCCAAGCCCGAACTCAACCATCAGACGGTGGTGCAGGGCGGCGTGCTGTCCGGCGAGTGCGCCCAGTTGTTGCAGGCGTTCTTCCGCGGCCGGCGCGAGCATGCCCGCGCCGTGGCGCAACCGCTTCGCGACGATGCGCTGCGCACGCCCGAGTCCTGCTTCAGCGCGTTGCCCGCTCCGTGGCCGGAGATGCAGGTGGCGGATCTCCCGGCGCTGGAGGGCCTGCGCCTGAACTATCTGGACACCGCGCCGGACGCGCCCGCCGGCACGCCGGCGTGCCTGTGCCTGCATGGCGCGGGACTGTGGAGCCACCATCTGCACACGCTGGTCGGCGCCTTGCAGGCGGCGGGTGCGCCGCGTGTGCTGGCACCCGATCTCATCGGCTTCGGCAAGAGCGACAAGCCCAAGCGCGAGGCCTTCCATGCTCTCGAGCGGCATCGCGACGTGCTGCGCCAGCTGCTGGACCGGCTGGACGCGGACCGCGTGGTGCTGATCGCCTGCGAAAGCATGCGGCCTCTGGCCGAGGCGCTGGCAGCGGCCGACCCTGGACGCGTGCTGGCGCTTCTCCCCGCAGTCGAAAGTACGGCGCCTGAACTCGAGGAGGCGCGCCGCGCGCCGTTTCCGGACCGCGGCTTCGAGGCCGCGCTGCGGGCCTTCGGCCGTCCGCGCAAGGCGCGCCAGGTTTCGCAGGACGAGGCGCAGTCCCTCGCGCGCCGGGCAATGGGATACTTCGCGCCGACATGAGCAAGAACAAGCACATCTATATCTACTCCCCCTCCAGCGCGGTGCGCGACAAGGCCGCCTTCAAGCGCGGCGTGGCCCGGCTCAAGGCGCTGGGCCACGAGGTGGAAATCGACGAGGCGGCGCTCAAGAGCCACCAGCGCTTTGCCGGCGACGACGCCACCCGCCTTGCCGCCATTGGCCGCGCGGCGGCCAGCCGCGCCGACGTGGCGCTCATCTCGCGCGGCGGCTACGGGCTCACGCGCATCCTCGACGCGCTGCCCTACAAGGCCATCGCCAAGGCAGTCGAGCGCGGGACCGAGTTCGTGGGGCTGTCGGACTACACGGCGCTGCAGTGCGCTGCGCTGGTCAAGACCGGCACCGTGACCTGGTCCGGCCCGGCGCTGGGCGAGGACTTCGGTGCCGAGGGCGGTGCCGACGACATCATGGAAGCCTGCTTCGACGACCTGCTGCACGGCCAGGGCGAAGGCACGGGCTGGCGCCTGCCTGCCCGCGATGCCGAGGTGGGGGAGAAGCTGCGCAGCATCCACGGCGCAACGCTGTGGGGCGGCAACCTGTGCGTGCTCACGGCCCTGCTGGGCACGCCTTACTTCCCCCAGGTGGACAAGGGCATGCTCTTTCTCGAAGACGTGAACGAGCATCCCTATCGGGTCGAGCGCATGCTCGACCAACTGCGCCACGCTGGCGTGCTCGCCCGTCAGAAGGCCATCGTGCTGGGCCAGTTCACCGGCCAGAAGAAGGTGCCCCACGACCGCGGCTTCGGCATGCACGCCGTGGTCGACCGGTTGCGCACGCTGCTGAAGGTGCCGGTGCTGACCGGCCTCCCATTCGGGCATGTGCCCACCAAGGTGCTGCTACCGGTGGGCGCCAAGGTCGAACTCGCAGCCAGCGGCCGCGACGTCTTCATGGTGTGGGGGCATCGCCATGCGCATGAAGGAGATCACGGCCATCATCACTGATGGCTGGCGCGCGGCGAAGGGAGCGTTTCAGGAAGCGATGCGCCGATGCGCGCGAGGGCCCATGGCGTCGGGCAGGCGGCCGCGGAACATGCTGTTGATCTGCTTCATCTGCAGGCGGGCAGCGCCTTCGCCGTCCAGATCGCTCAGCGCCGTCATCACGTCCTGGCGCAAGTACCAGAGCGCTTCCAGGTCATCGGCGAACTGCACGCGCTGGGCCACCCGGCTGACGGCGCTGCCGCCGTGCAGGCGCAGCATGTTCAGCATGGCCATCCGGATCTCACCGGCACGCCGTTCCTCGGACTGGCGCAGACCAGGGACAGGCAGAGGCAGAAGGCGAATGAGCTTGCGCAGAGACACCATGATGCGGGGAGGTTCGGAAGGTGAATAAACGTTAACTATTGAGCGCAGACTAAGGGGGTGACGCTCCGGGCACAAGCGCGTAAACCGCAAATCATGTTTAAAAACAACATACTTCACACAATTGCTCATCAGGTTTCGCAGGAATGACAACCTCCGTACTACTTTTTGTGGAGTGCTGTTACTTCCGGCCCCGTGTCCCCGTGATATGAACCTTTGTGTTGCGTCCAGTCACCAAATGCCACACCTTTTTTTCAATTTGCAAGCTCTTTGGTTCACATCCTCTTCGGGAATGTGACTATTTGCCATAATGGTCTCGCGATTGCGCGAAAGCATCTCTAGCACTACATGGGCTCTCAAACCACGGTTGTCTTCGCCGATTTGACCGGCAGCACGCGCGTGTTCGAAGCCATCGGCAATGCGCGGGCTACCGAGACGGTCACGCGCCTGATCCAATGGATCGGCGGCGTGTGCGAGATGCATGGCGGCCGTGTCGTCAAGTCGCTGGGCGACGGCGTGTTCGCCGTGTTCACCAATGGCGGTTCCGCCACCACGGCCGTCCTGGAACTGCAGCGCAACCACCACAAGCGGCTGCAGACCTGGCCGGCGCCTTTGCGCATGGAACTGCAGATCGGCGTGGCCAGCGGCGAAGTGGTGGAGGTGGACGGTGACTGCTACGGCGACGCCGTCAACCTGGCTTCTCGCCTGAGCGATCTGGCGGGGCCCAGCCAGATCTGGGCCACCGAGGCGGTCATCGACGACCTGGGCAACGTCGACGCGCGGCACCGCAACCTCGGGCCCATCAACATCCGCGGCAAGAACGAAATGCCGGTGGTCTACCGCATCGACTGGCAGGACGAGGTGTCCGACTTCCTCACCATGCCGGCCACGCTGGTGCCGCCGCCGCGAATCCCCGACTCCACCTTCGGCCAGATCGAGCTGAGCTGGCTCGACGTTCGCACGCTGTTTCGCGCGGCCGAACTGCCCATTCACCTCGGGCGCGTGGACGAGGCGCAGTTCGTGGTGAACGATCCGCGCGTGTCGCGGCTGCATGCACGCATCGAGGCGCGCAACGGCAGCTGCGTGCTGGTGGACGTGAGCACCTATGGCACCTGGGTGCGCTTTCACGGCACGGCTGGCGCCAGCGGCGAGATCGCGCTGCGCCGCGAAGAATGCGTGCTGCACGGCAGCGGCGAGATCGGCCTGGGCGCGCCGCTGAGCGACTTCAGCGCGCCGACCATTTCCTTCAATACCACCGGCGGCAACGTGCAACTGGCCCAACGCGGCTTGCGCTGAGCCCGCGCGTCTTTGTCTCATTGCGGCCGACGAGCGTGTTCGGCCATGCAACGCGGTCTTCAATCGACTCGAAGTCGAGTATCCTCCGGCTCGCAGAGCGTTGGGGCAAGCGCCTGCATGTAGTACTTGCCGTGTAGGTAGTACTTGTGCTGGGTCGATGGTCGATGTGATCATGCGCCAGGCATCAAGGCGCGGCTGTCGCGCCAACAGCGGTATCGAAGACAGCAGGGGGACGATGAATGAGTTTTTTTGCGACGCTGATCGGCTCGGTGGGTGAGCCGATCGGCCCCGCCGCCGGGCTGGCGGCCGATCAGGAGCATCTGGTCGTTTCGCAGTTCCGACTTTCTTCCATGCGGTTCGACGGCGGACCGGTACAGGGCCCCTCCTAGGCCACGTGTTGCCCGTTTGCGGCCCGGTCCTGCCCCGGGTCTTCCACGCCGTCATTCATTCAGGAAAGAAACAGAAGAAGCCTATGCCGATGCAGACATTGAAGACACCCGTTTCGCTGTGCGTTGCCTTGTTCCTCGCCGCATGCACATCGGTCGTCAAAGAGCAGCCCTACACGGAAGACGAGAACAGCGCCCGCGCCAAGGCCGACCAGGTCAAGATGTATGCGGATCAGGAGCCGGTGACCGGCCCCATCAGCTTCTACGAGGCCGCCGCGCGAGCCCTCAAGTACAACCTGGACTACCGCCTCAAGCTGATGGAGAGCGCGCTGTCGGCCAACCTGCGCGACGTGTCCAGCCACGAGATGCTGCCGCGCCTGGTCGCGTCGGCCGGCCGCACCGGCCGCAGCAACGATTCGGGCGGCACCTCCATCGGCATCGAAGACCGGCAGGTGAGCTTGCGGCCCTCCACCTCCGAAGAGCGTTACCACAACATCGCCGGCCTGGGCCTGAGCTGGAGCACGCTGGACTTTGCGGTGGGCTACTACCGCACCGCGCAGCGCAACGACCAGATCCTGATGGCCGAGGAGCGCCGCCGCAAGGTTGCGCAGAACGTGCTGCAAGACGTGCGCAGTGCCTATTGGCGCGCGCTTGGCGCCCAACGACTGCTGCCGCAGGTCGATGGGCTGCTCGCGCGCACCAATGACGCACTGCGCCAGGCGCGCGAGGCGCAAGACCGCGGCCTGCTGCCGCGCCAGGAGATCCTGGCCTACCAGCGCGCCTTGCTCGACTCGGTGTCGCTGCTCACGCAGCGCCGGCAGGACCTGGAGTTCGCGCAGGCCGAGTTGCGTGCCCTGATGTCGCTGCCGCCCAATCAGCCGATGCAGTTGGTGGATACGCCCGACCCGCGGCTGCCCAAGCTGAGCGCCGACCTGTCGCAGCTGGAGCAGGTGGCGCTGGTACGCCGGCCCGAGATCCAGGAAGAGTGGTATCGCCAGCGCGTGAACCAGCGCGACATCGAGATCGCCAAGGCCCAGCTGTGGCCCAGCGTGGGCGTGGACCTGTCCACGCGCTACGACTCCAACCAGTACCTCTACAACAACCACTGGCAGGCGGCCGGCATCGAGGTGTCGATCAACCTGCTGCGCCTGCTGCAGCTGCCCGCGTTGAATGCCTCGCAGCAATCGCAGAAGGACACCGACGAGATGCGCCGGGTGGCGCTGTCGATGGCGGTGCTCACGCAGGTGCGCATCGGCGCGCTTCGCTACGGGCTGGCCATGCACGAGCTGCAATTCGCCGAAGAAAGCCTGGTGGTGGACACCAAGCTGCTGGACTACGCGCGCTCGGCCCGCAAGACCTCGCTGGGCTCCGAACTGGAGCTGATCCGCGCCGAAGGCCGGTTCCTGCTGTCGCGCTACCAGCGCGAGGCGGCGCAGTCGACCGCGCAGGCGGCCTGGGGGCGGCTGTACAACTCGGTCGGCCTGGACGTGTTCCCCACCACCATCCAGAGCTACGACATCAAGTCGCTGGCGCAGGAAATCGAGAAGATCACGCTGACGATGGAAAACCAGCGCCTGCGCGGCGCCGTGTCGGGCGAGAACAGCCCGCGCCTTGCCCAGTGATGCGCTTGTTGGATGCAGACCGGCTCGAAGCAGGAGCGTGCGAATTGAATCAACCGCCGGCCAAGTCGCCACGAACCCGATGGGCCGCGGCCCTGTGCCTCGGCCTGGCGGCCGCGTGGCCGGCGCTGGCGCAGCAGCAGCCGG
>NZ_BCUU01000033.1 GCF_001591385.1 Variovorax soli NBRC 106424 | reverse complement strand
GCCCGCGGCGCCATGCAACAACGGCTGCGCGCCCGTCAATCGCCGCCCAGCGCGTCGAGTTCCTGGCGCATGTTGGTGCGCGCCTGCGCCTCCCACGCTTCGTGCCAGCGCGGCGTATGGAAAATCGCCGGGCGCGCGAGGAAGGATTGCAGCACGCGTCGCCTGCCTGCCTTGTAGGCCGCTTCCTCGACATGCCGGTATTCGGCGCGGATCGCCGCGCTGTAGGCCGCATACACCGGTGCGGGCTGCCCAAGGATCGACAGGTCCAGGTCGAGGAAGAGGCGCAGGTCCGCGTCCTCCACGCCGTCCGTTGCATGGCCGGCCGTGGCCAGCACCATCGATTCGACCTTGTCGATGGCAGGGGCCGGCCATTGCAGCGCGGTGAGTTCGCGGCGCGCCAACTGCGCCGAGTCCGCCTCGTTGCGCGTGCTGCGCGTGTCGTACACCGCGTCGTGGAACCAGATCGCGGCCTCGATGGCGCGCGGGTCGGCCGCCAGGTCGCGCGACTGGTCCAGCCAGCGCAGCAGCGCCTCGACATGCGCCATGCCGTGGTAATGCCGGCCCGGTTCGCGGTGCCGGGCCGCGAGCGAATCCTTCAGTGCCTGGGGCAGGGCGGGCGTGGCCTGCTGCTGCAGCAGGTCGACATACGCGCCTTCGCACAACTGGCTGCGCTCGATGGACAAGTCCTCCATCAGCCGGTGGGCTTCGCTCACGCCGTCTTGCGCGGACTCGCCTTCGCGCAGCACCACTTCCAGTTCGACGAACGCGCCCAGCCCTTGCACCTGGTCCAGGTGGATGCGCGTGCGGCCGAGCAGGTACAAAAGGCGCCGCTTGCGCACCCGACCGGCCGTGCCCCAGGCCAGCGTGAGTGACTCGCGCAGCACGTCGGGGTCGGGTGTCCTGCTGCGCAGGTAGAACGACTCCTTGGGCCCCGCCTGGTCGGCTCGCCGATAGAAGATGAGTTCGCCGCTGCCGTCGGCAAAGGCGCGCAGCTTGAGCCGGCCGTTCTGGCAGGCGAAGAAGCTGTCGTCCTGAAGGATTTCGACGGGGCCTTCTGCGCCCAGGCGCCGGGCTGCCGCGGCAATGGCGTCGAGGTCGGCGACGCGGGCCTTGATTTCGATGTTGCGGGCCATTGGGCGATCATGCCGCATCGCTTGTCGGCTCGCGCTAAAGTGGCGCCCCTCGTTTCGTCCGCCGCATCGCCCCCATGACCGCACCCCACCACAGCGCACGCCCGCCACGCACCGAAGCGCAGGTGCGCATCGACCTGGCCGCGGCCTTTCGCATGGCCGCCATCAACGGCTGGGACGACACCATCTACACGCATCTGTCCGCCAGCGTGCCGGGCGAACCCGGGCATTACCTGATCAACCGCTTCGGCGACACCTTCGACGAGATCACCGCATCGAGCCTGGTCAAGGTCGATGTGAACGGCAAGGTGGTGGACGGCTCCGGCGCGCCGGTCAACCCCAGCGGCTTTGCCATCCACGGCGCGGTGCATGCGGCGCGGCCCGAGGTGGAATGCGTGATCCACCTGCACACGCCCTGGGGCGTGGCGCTGTCGATGGTGCCGGGCGGCCTGCAGCCCACCTCCCAATCGGCCATGCGCCTTCACCGGCGCCTGGGGCGCCACGCCTACGAAGGTCTCGCGCTGGGCAAGGAAGAACAGCAGCGGCTGGTGCAGGAACTCGGCAGCCTGGACGGCCTGATTCTGGAGAACCATGGGCCGCTCGTCGTCGGCCGCACGGTGGCCGAGGCCTGGATGCTCATGCACCTGCTCGAACGCGCCGCGCAGGCCCAGCTGCGCGCCATGGCGGCCATCGGCGGCGCGGTGCCGGCGGTGAGCGAAGCGCTGGCGCAGCGCACCTATGAAGAATGGGTGGGCGACGGCAGCGTGTGGGACGGCGACATCGAGTGGCAGCCCCTGCTGCGCCGGCTGGACCGCACATCGCCCGGCTACCGGGACTGATGAAACGCGTCACTCAAGCAACCAATCAATCAATCGATCAATCAACATAAAGGAGAAACCAACCCATGCCAACCATCCGCGTCGAAATGTTCGAAGGCCGCACGGTCGACCAGAAGCGCGCCTTCGCGCAGGCCGTGACCGAGGCCGTGGTGAAGACGCTGGGCAGCTCGGCAGACAGCGTGGACGTCGTGTTCTACGACATCGCCAAGCAGGACTGGGCCACCGGCGGCAAGCTGTGGAGCGACCCGCCCGCCGCCAAGCCCGCGGGCTGACCCGGAACAAAAAAGTCAGTACAGCACGCGCCAGGCCGGCACCGGCCGCGCGAAGCCCTTGAGGGCCAGCTCGCCCACCGGGTCGAGCGACCAGCCGGCGGCATCGCCATCAGCGGCAGGATCCTGCAGTGCGGCATACACCCGCTGCGACAACAGGATCTGGCCGCCGGCCGCCTCGCCGCACAGCCGCGCGGCCAGGTTGGTCACGGTGCCGATGGCGCCGTAGTCGATGCGGCCCGCAAAGCCGATGCCGCCCAGCGTGGCAAAGCCCTGCGCGATGCCGATGCCCATGGTCAGGTCGTAGCCGCGGCGCCGCCACTGGCCGCTGAGGGCGGCCATGTCGGCCTGCATCTGCAACGCCATGCGCAGCGCGCGCGCCGGCGCATCGGGCACGGGCTGCGGGTCGTTGAAGAAGATCATCATCCCGTCGCCTGAAAAGCGCTCCAGCGTGCCCTCGTGCTCCAGCACGCGCTGCCCCATCGCGGCGTGGTACTGGGCCAGCACGCCCATCACTTCCTCAGGGTCGGCCGTC
The DNA here is from genome assembly GCF_001591385.1 of Variovorax soli NBRC 106424. Taxonomy (GTDB): domain Bacteria; phylum Pseudomonadota; class Gammaproteobacteria; order Burkholderiales; family Burkholderiaceae_C; genus Variovorax; species Variovorax soli. The sequence goes on along the minus strand of NZ_BCUU01000033.1, from coordinate 45,680 downwards.
TCGGTAAAAGAGGTGAAGCCGCGCAGGTCCAGGAACACCACCGTGATCTCGCGGCGGTGGCTGCGCAGCGGGTCCTGCGCGCCACCGGCCAGGATGGCGTCGGCGAGCTGCGGCGAGAAGAAGCGCTTGAGCTGGCCCACGCGCTCGAGCTGCTGCACGCCATGCGCCACGCGCTGCTCCAGCGTGCTGTTCCAGGCCTGGAGCTCGGCGCGCTGGCGCTGCACTTCGTCGTACAGCGCCTTCACCCGCAGCAGCGAGCGCACGCGAGCCATCAGCTCGGCCTGGTGGATGGGTTTGCCCAGGAAGTCGTCGGCGCCGGCCTCCAGGCCCTTGATGCGCTCCTGCTCGGGGTCGAGTGCAGTGACGAGCACCACGGGCAGCACCGCGCAGGCCGGGTCGGCGCGGATGGCGCGGCACACCTGGTAGCCGTCCATGCCGGGCATCATCACGTCCAGCAGCACGAGGTCGGGCCGCTCGGCCGCCAGGCAGGCCAGCGCCTCTTCGCCCGAGGCGGCGGTGCTGGTGCGATAGCCGTGCGCGCCCAGCACGTCGGCCAGCAGGCGAACGTTGCGGGGCACGTCGTCCACCACGAGTATGTGTGCGGTCATTGGGAAACCTCCGTGCTGCGCACTGCGGTGCGAGCTTCCTTCGGAGCGGCCGGGCGGAAGCTCATGCAATCGCCTCCAGTGCGAGCCGCGGCAGCACGACGGTGAATGTGGAGCCTTCGCCCGCGCGGCTTTGCACGCTGAGGGCGCCGCCGTGCAGTTCGACAAAGCGCTTGGACAGCGACAGGCCCAGGCCCGTGCCCTCGGCCTTGTGCAGCACATTGCCGCCGCCTTGGCGGAACTCCTCGAAGATCAGCACCTGGTCCTCCAGCGCGATGCCCACGCCGGTGTCGGCGACGCTGATCTCGGCCATGGCCTGGCCGCCATGGTCCGCGTCGATGCGGCGCGCCAGCAGCCGCACGCTGCCGCCCATCAGCGTGAACTTCACCGCGTTCGACAGCAGGTTCACCACCACTTGCTTGAGCTTGCGGGCGTCGGCCACCCAGTCCTGCAGGCCCTCGCCCACCTCCAGCGACACCGACAGGCCGTGCCGCTGTGCGCGCTCGCGCACCAGCATCATGGCGTTCTCCAGCAGCAGGCCCAGGTCGAAGCAGCTCAGGTCCAGCTCCATGCGGCCGGCCTCGATCTTCGACAGGTCGAGCACGTCGTTGATCAGGCTCAGCAGGTGCTGGCCCGAGGCGTGGATGTCGCGCAGGTACTCCATCTGCTTGGCATTGACCGGGCCGAACATCTGGTCGGTGAGCACTTCCGAAAAGCCGATGATGGCGTTGAGCGGCGTGCGCAGCTCGTGCGACATGTTGGCCAGGAACTCGGACTTGTGGCGGTTGGCCACCTCCAGCTGGCTGCTCTTGTCCTCGATCTCGCGAAACATGCGCGCGTTCAGAATGGCGATGACGGCCTGGTCGGCAAAGGTCTCGACCAGGCGGATCTCGGCGGCGGAGAAGGGCTGCACGTCCTGCCGCAGCACGGTGATCACGCCCACCGAGGCGCCTTCGCGCACCATGGGCACGGCCAGCACCGTGCGAAAGCCCAGCCGCGACTGGCCCGGGCGGGATGCGGGGTAGCGCGAGTCGAGCAGCTGGCGCACGTCGTCCACATGCACGGTGCGCCGCTCCACGAACGCGCGGCCCACCACCGATTCGCTGCTTTGCGGCATCTCTTCGTCATGGCCGAGCTCGATGCTGCCCTCGGTCTGGTAGCCCGTCATGGCGCGCAGGGTCTGGCCGTCGGCCGCGGGCAGCCACACGCGGCTGCCGTGGGCGCGGCACAGCTGCACCGAGCGCTCGGCCACCGCCTGCAGCACCGGCTGCAGGTTGCTGGGCGACTGGCTCAGCACGCGCAGGATGTCGGCGGTGGCGGTCTGGAACTCCAGCGCTGCGCGCAGCTCGGCGGTGCGCAGCTCCACCTTGCGCTCCAGCTCGCCGTAGGACGCTTGCAGCTGGGCCGACATGCTGTTGAACTGAGCGGCCAGGTCTTCCAGCTCGTCGTGGGTGTCCACCTCGATCTTCTGGCTGAGCTCGCCGCGGCCGATGTGGCGCGCGCCGCGCGCCAGGGTGCGGATGGGCTGCACCATGCTGCGCGCCAGTACCGAGGCCGCCAGCGCCGACACCACGAGGCCTGCCAGCAGCAGGATGGCGGCGCGCAGGAAGGACGCGTTGAGCTTGGCGTAGACCTCGCCGATGGGCTGCTGCACATACACCTTCCAGCCCAGGGGCTTGATGGGCACCATCGAGGTCAGCACGGTGTCGCCCTGCAGGTCGTGCGACACCATGGCCAGTTCGTCGGGCACCTGGCCCGCGCCTGCCGCGGCCTGCACGTGCGGCAGGGCGGCGAAGCTGGTCTTGCGCAGCACCAGGCCGATGTCGGGGTCGGCCACCAGCAGGCCGTTGCTGTCCAGCACGTAGGCCTTGCCTTTTTCGCCGATGCGGATGCGCGAGACCACGTCCCAGATGAACTTGAGGTTGAACTCGGCCACCGTCACCGGCGCCTCGTCGCCGCCCGGGCGGATGGCCACGGTCATGTAGGGCTCGGTGTCGCGGTTGAAGTACACCGGCCCGTACCAGGTGGCGTCGGGCAGTGCGTTGCGGAAGGCCGGCTCGCCCGAACGGTCCTTGCCGGAGCCCAGCACATCCAGCCCGAGGCGCGACACGGCGACCTCTTCGCGTCCGGTGTGGTCGAGCTGGGCGACGTCGGTCACCTCGGGCGCCTGGCGCAGCAGGCGCCAGAACTCGCTGCGCTGCGCCTCCAGGTCGGGCGCGTCGATCTGCGCCAGCGAGGCGGACTCCAGCTGCTGCGACAGCTGCAGCACGTACTGCTCGATGCGCGAGGCCGCGCCCACCGCCTTCTCGTGCTGCAGGCTGGCCAGCGCCTCCTTGTTCTCCTGGTAGGCGAAGTACAGGCTGATGGCGCTGGAGGCCAGCAGCACCGTGGTCACTAGCGAGAGGATCAGCAGGAAGTACTTGCGGAACAGTTTCCCGTGGTGGGATCGGGGCGGCTCCGGTTCCGTCGGCGCAAGCTCGCCCGACAGGCTGGCGGGTGAAGAATCCGGCGCCTTCATGGTCTTTCGATTGGACCGCGCCCGCCGTGCAATGGGAAGGCCGCGGGCCCTGGCCATTGGTGGGATCGGCCATATGCCGCAGTGGCAGGCGCCACCGGGCGGCGCAGAATTTCCGGTTCCGCCTCTTTCTTCCTGCCGCAACCGGAGTCCCCTCGCGATGCGCCGCGCCTTCGCTTTCAGGCTGCACCTTCTGCTGGCGATGCTGCTGGCGCTTGCCTGCGCCAGCCCGGCGCATGCGCAGCCGGGCAAGAAGATGCCTCGCCTGGGCTACCTCGCGGCCGTCTCGGCCACCGCCGACGCGCCGCGGCTCGAGGCCTTCCGCCGCGGCCTGCGCGAACAGGGCTACGTGGAAGGCCGCAACATCCAGATCGAGTACCGCCACGAGAGTCAGGACCTGAGCCGCCTGACGGCCCACGCCGCCGAACTGCTGGCCATGGACATCGACGTGCTGGTGGCCGTCACCAGCAATGCCGCGGTGGCCGCGAAGAAGAGCACGTCGACCGTGCCCATCGTCTTCATGGGCGTCACCGACCCGATCAGCGCCGGCCTGGCAGAGAGCCTGGCGCGCCCGGGCGGCAATGCCACCGGCATCACCAACGTGGCGGCCATCCTCACTGGCAAGCGGCTGGAGCTGCTCAAGGAGACCGTGCCCGGCCTGGTCCATGTGGCCGTGCTCTGGGACCCGAAGGCGCCTGGCTCCATTCCACAGTGGGAGGCCAGCCAGGCCCCGGCCCGCACGCTTGGCCTGACATTGCATTCGATGACGGCCAGCAGCCCCGACGACTACGCCACGGCCTTCAAGGCCGCGCTGAAGGCGGGCAGCACGGCGGCATGGATCACGCTGAACCCGGTGGCCAATTCCAACCAGAAGCTCATTGCCGAGCTGGCCATCGAGAACCGGCTGCCGACCATCTGCGCGCGCGCCGACTATGCGGAGAACGGCTGCCTCATGGCCTACGGCCCGGGCTACGACACCGAGGGCAAGGACGGCGCGCGCTATGTGGACCGCATCCTGAAGGGCGCGCGCCCCAGCGACCTGCCGATCGAGCAGCCGACCAAGTTCGAGCTGATCATCAACCTCAAGACCGCCAAGCGCCTGGGCTTCGCCGTGCCGCGCCCGGTGCTCAACCGCGCGGACAGGATCGTTCAATGAAGAGGGAGGCGGCCCCGCGTGTGGAATGATGGGGGCATGACCCATTCACCCTACCGGAGGTGCCTGATGGCCGCAGGCTTGCTCGGCGCCCTGATGTCCTTGTTCGGCTGCGACTCGCAGCGCATCGAGAAGCTGGAGGAGGGCGTGTCCACCGAGGCCGACGTGCGCAAGGCCTTCGGCGAGCCCGAGGCCGTGTGGGAGTCGCCCGCCGGCCAGGTCTTCGAATACAACCGCCAGCCGGCCGGGCAGAAGAACTACATGATCACCATCGGCCCCGACGGCAAGATGGCCGCCCTGCGCCAGGTGCTCACGCCCGAAAACTTCGCGAAGGTGAAGGCCGGGATGGGGGCCGAAGAGTTGCGCAAGATGCTGGGCAAGCCCGCCAGCCGCAAGCCCTATCCGCTGAAGAACGAGGTCGAGTGGGAATGGCGCTGGCTGCAGCCGCCCAATTCGCCGATGGTGTTCGGCGCCGTGCTGAGCGCGGACGACCTGCGCGTGGTGCGCAGCGGCTCGTCGCCGGACCGGAGCACCGAGGCGCCGTAGTTGTGCAAGTTATAGCTTGCAAATTGGCCTGAATAGGCCAGACATGCAAGTCATGACTGACACGCGGGCACGGGCCGTGCGACGCAAAGCCGGGGTTTCTACCAAGATCCCCGCCCTTTTACCGGGGCGCATACTGGGTGCCACCCACGGTAACAAAACGCGCGAGCACCCCCACCCAGGGCGCCTGGCGCGGCAGCCAGGAGACACGCTTTGCTGCGCACCAACATCGAGAACCCGGCCTACTTCCACAAGGTCGTCGATTGCCAATACGCCTGCCCGGCGCACACCCCTGTTCCTGAATACATCCGGCTGATCGCGCAGCGCCGCTATGGCGATGCCTACATGATCAACTGGGTGTCGAACGTGTTCCCCGGCATCCTGGGCCGCACCTGCGACCGGCCGTGCGAGCCCGCCTGCCGGCGCGGGCGGGTCGAGCAGACCAACGCGCAGGACCCGGAGCCGGTGGCCATCTGCCGGCTCAAGCGCGTGGCGGCGGACATGAAGGAAGACGTGCGCGCCCGCATGCCCCAGGTGGCGCCTCGCAATGGCAAGCGCGTGGCCTGCGTGGGCGCCGGGCCGGCCTCGCTCACGGTGGCGCGCGACCTGGCGCCGCTGGGCTACGAGGTGACGGTGTTCGACGGCGAGGCCAAGGCGGGTGGCTTCATCCGCACGCAGATCCCGCGCTTTCGGCTGCCCGAGTCGGTCATCGACGAGGAATGCGGCTACATCCTTGACCTGGGCGTGCAGTTCGAAAGCGGACGGCGCATCGAGTCCATGCAGGCGCTGCTGGACGAGGATTTCGACGCCATCTTCGTCGGCTGCGGCGCGCCGCGCGGGCGCGACCTCGACCTGCCCGGGCGCCAGGAGGCCGCTGCCAACATCCACATCGGCATCGACTGGCTCGCTTCGGTGTCCTTCGGCCACGTGACGAAGATCGGCCGGCGCGTGATCGTGCTGGGCGGCGGCAACACCGCCATGGACTGCTGCCGCTCCGCGCGCCGCCTGGGCGGCACCGACGTGAAGGTCATCGTGCGCAGCGGCTTCGACGAGATGAAGGCCTCGCCCTGGGAAAAGGAAGACGCGGCGCACGAAGGCATTCCCATCATCAACTTCCATGTGCCCAAGGCCTTCGTGCTGGAAGGCGGCAAGCTGGTGGGCATGACCTTCGAGATCGTGCAGGCGCAGTACGACGACAAGGGCCGGCGCAAGCTGGTGCCCACCGGCGCACCCGACGCGTACTTCGAATGCGACGACGTGCTGGTGGCGGTGGGCCAGGAAAACGCCTTCCCGTGGATCGAGCGCGATTGCGGCATCGCCTTCGACGAGTGGGGCCTGCCCGTGCTGGACAAGACCAGCTTCCAGTCCACCGTGCCCCATGTCTTCTTCGGCGGCGACGCGGCCTTCGGCCCCAAGAACATCATCACCGCCGTGGCGCACGGCCACGAGGCGGCGGTGTCCATCGACAAGCTGCTCCATGGCGAGGAGGTCGACGAGCGCCCGGCGCCCATGACCAACCTGATCTCGCAGAAGATGGGCATCCACGAGTGGAGCTACGACAACGACATTGCCAACGACCTGCGCTTCAAGGTGCCGTGGGCCAAGGCCGAGAAGGCGCTGGCCAGCATCAAGGTGGAGGTGGAGCTGGGCTTCGACGCCGCCACCGCCTTCAAGGAAGCGGGGCGCTGCCTCAACTGCGACGTGCAGACCGTGTTCCAGGAAAGCGCCTGCATCGAATGCGATGCCTGCGTGGACATCTGCCCCATGGACTGCATCACCTTCACCGACAACGGCGATGAGCAGGAGCTGCGCCATCGGCTGAAGGCGCCCGCGCTCAACCTTGCGCAAGACCTGTACGTGTCGGGCGGCCTGAAGACGGGCAGGGTGATGGTCAAGGACGAGGACGTGTGCCTGCACTGCGGCCTGTGCGCCGAGCGCTGCCCGACCGGCGCCTGGGACATGAAGAAGTTCCTCTTGAAGATGACGCCGGCGGGGCCCGCCGCCCGCGCGGCCAAGGAAGTGCAGGAGGTGCACGCGTGACGAACAACACCCCTGCCCACCGGATCGAGGCCGTCAACGACTTCGTCATCAAGTTCGCCAACGTCAACGGTTCGGGCTCCGCCTCGGCCAACGAGCTGTTCGCCAAGTCCATCCTGCGCATGGGCGTGCCGGTGAGCCCGCGCAACATCTTTCCGAGCAACATCCAGGGCCTGCCCACCTGGTACGAGGTGCGGGTGACCGAGGCCGGCCACCTGGGCCGGCGCGGCGGCACCGACATGATGGTGGCCATGAACCCGCAGACCTGGGACGCGGACGTGGCCGAGCTGGAGAGCGGCGGTTACCTGTTCTATGACAGCACCCGCCCGCTGCCGCCCGCCAAGTTCCGCGAGGACATCCACGTGATCGGCATGCCGCTCACCGAGATCTGCAACGCGGTCTATCAGGATCCGCGTCAGCGCCAGCTGTTCAAGAACATCGTGTATGTGGGCGCGCTGGCGGTGCTGCTGGGCATCGACCCCGAGGTGATCGAGAAGCTCTTTTCCGAGCAGTACAAGGGCAAGGAGAAGCTGCTCGATTCGAACGTGCGTGCGCTGCACCTGGGCTGCGACTTCGCGCGCGAGAACCTGGCCGAGCGGCCCGTGGGCCTGAAGGTGCGCCGCGCCGACAAGGTGGGCCGCAAGATCTTCGTGGACGGCAACAGCGCGGCCGCGCTGGGCTGCGTGTATGGCGGCGCGACGGTGGCGGCGTGGTACCCCATCACGCCGTCGTCGTCGGTGGCCGAGGCCTTCCAGAAGTACTGCGCGAAGTTCCGCGTGGATGCGGCCACCGGCCAGCAGCGCTTCGCCATCGTGCAGGCCGAGGACGAGATCGCCTCCATCGGCATGGTGGTGGGCGCCGGCTGGAACGGGGCACGCGCGTTCACCGCGACCTCGGGGCCGGGCGTGTCGCTCATGACCGAGTTCATCGGGCTGGCCTACTTTGCCGAGATACCGGTCACCATCATCAACGTGCAGCGCGGCGGCCCGTCCACGGGCATGCCCACGCGCACGCAGCAGGCGGACATCCTCAGCTGCGCCTATGCATCCCACGGCGACACCAAGCACGTGCTGCTGTTTCCGCAGGACCCGCACGAATGCTTCGAGCATGCGGCCGCGGCGCTGGACCTGGCCGACCGGCTGCAGACGCCGGTGTTCGTCATGACCGACCTGGACATCGGCATGAACCAGCGCCTGTGCGAGCCCTTCGAATGGGACGACAGCCAGGCCTACGACCGCGGCAAGGTCATGACCGCCGAGGAACTGGAAGCCGGCAAGGAGTTCGGCCGCTACAAGGACGTGGACGGCGACGGCATTCCGTGGCGCACGCTGCCGGGCACCCACCCCACCAAGGGCAGCTATTTCACGCGCGGCACCACGCGCGACCCGTATGCCCGCTACTCGGAGCGCGGGCCCGACTACATCTACAACATGGAGCGGCTGCTGCGCAAATTTGCCACCGCCGCCACGCTGGTGCCGGCGCCCGTGCTGCGACCGGCGCCAGTGAAGACTGAGCTGGGCGTCATCTACTTCGGCTCCACCAGTCCGTCGATGCAGGAAGCGCTCGAGGTGCTGGAGTCGGAAGAGGGCATCCAGCTCGACGCGCTGCGGCTGCGCGCCTTTCCGTTTGCCGACAGCGTGGCGCAGTTCCTGGGCACGCACAGCCGCGTGTTCGTGGTGGAGCAGAACCGCGACGCGCAGATGCGCAGCCTGCTGGTCAACGAGCTGGGCGTGTCGCCCGAGCAGCTGGTGGCGGTGCTGCACTACGACGGCACGCCGATCACCGCGCGCTACATCGCCCGGGCCATCGCCGAAAAAGTGAAGGGCAAGCCGGCGCCGCCGCGCATGGCCGACCTGGCCGAGCCGCCGCCCGCCATCGTCACGCCGGCCAAGTAAGGGAGCGACCCGCATGACCTATCTCGCCAAGCCCCGCCTGCACCACCCCACGCTGGCCGCCAACAAGGTCGGCTACACGCGGCGCGACTACGAGGGCAAGATCTCCACCCTGTGCGCCGGCTGCGGGCACGACTCCATCTCCGCCTCGATCATCGAGGCCTGCTGGGAGCTGGACATCGAGCCGCACCGCGTGGCCAAGCTCTCGGGCATTGGCTGCAGCAGCAAGACGCCCGACTACTTCCTGGGCGCCTCGCACGGCTTCAACACCGTGCACGGGCGCATGCCCAGCGTGCTGACGGGCGCCAACCTGGCCAACCGCGACCTGCTGTACCTGGGCGTGTCGGGCGACGGCGATTCGGCCTCCATCGGCCTCGGCCAGTTCGCGCACGCCATGCGGCGCGGCGTCCGCATGGCCTACATCGTGGAGAACAACGGCGTGTACGGCCTCACCAAGGGCCAGTTCTCCGCCACGGCCGACCAAGGCTCCAGGAGCAAGAAGGGCGTGGTCAACACCGACAGCGCGGTCGACCTGGTGGGCATGGCGCTGCAGCTGGGCGCGACGTATGTGGCGCGCGGCTTCTCGGGCAACAAGGCGCAGCTGGTGCCGCTGATCAAGGGCGCCATCAGCCACGGCGGCGCGGCCTTCATCGACGTCATCAGCCCCTGCGTGGCCTTCAACAACCACCCGGGCAGCACCAAGAGCTACGACTACGTGCGCGAGCACAACGAGGCGGTGAGCCGCATCGACTTCATCAGCGGCCGCGACGAGATCACCGCCGACATCGCCCCCGGCGAGGTGATGGACGTGCGCCAGCACGATGGCACCCTGCTGCGCCTGCGCAGCCTGCATGCCGACTACGACCCGGTCGACCGCTACGCCGCCATGGCCTACATGCAAAAGCACCAGGCGCAGGGCGAGATCGTGACCGGGCTGCTGTACGTGGACCCGCTGGCCACCGACCTGCACACGGCCCTCAACACCTGCGAGGCGCCACTCAACAGCCTGGGCGCGAAGGATTTGTGCCCGGGTGCAGCGGCGCTCGAAAAGCTCAACAGTTCCTTACGCTAAAGCGATTGCGCGGCGGCTGCGGCTGCCGCAGCATTGCGAGTCCACGCGCAGGAGGGTGCCCATGGCCGAGAGGACGGTTTTTCAGTCGATTTCGCGCAAACACGTGATCAGCCTGGGTCCGCAGGCGACCGTGCGCGAGGCCGCAGGCGTGATGACGCGCGCCAACTGCGGCAGCGTGCTCATCATGGAGCCGCCCGACAAGCTGCTGGGCATCCTGACCGAGCGCGACCTCATGACCCGCGTGCTGGCCCGCGGGCTCGACCCCGACCACACCGCGATCCGCGCGGTGATGACGCCCAACCCCATCTGCGTGCCGCCAGAAATGCCGGTGTCCGACGCGGTCTGCCTCATGCTCGAGCGCGGCTTTCGGCACCTGCCGCTGGTGCGCGGCAAGCTGGTGCTGGGCGTGTTCTCGGTGCGCGACGCGCTGCCGCGTGAACTGGGCGTGGCCTGGAGCCAGGCGGAGTTCAACGAGCAGTTGAACGACGTGCTGGGGTGAATAGAGGAAGGTGTTACCATGGTGTCACCAGCACCTGGAACACTGCATGCCTACCACCTCGCTGAAACTCCCTGAGGACATCAAACAGCTCGCCGCTTCTGCCGCCACGCAGCAAGGCGTGACGCCGCATGCCTTCATGGTGGAGGCCATCCGGGCAGCGGCGCTGGCTGCGCAGCGGCGGGCGAGCTTCGTGTCGGAAGCGGCGGCATCGAGGGTGGAGGCCATGGAGTCCGGTAAGGGCTATGTCGCGACGGAAGTGCATGACTACCTTCGCGCCCGCATGCAGGGCAAGGCGGCGGCAAAGCCCAAGGCCAAGCCTTGGCGCGCCTGATCTACGCCAGGCGGGCGCTGGCCGATCTCGAGCGACTCAGCGACTTTCTGCAGGAGACCGACCCCGCAGCAGCGCTTCGCACGGTGGACTTGATCTCCGAGGCCGTACAGATTCTGCAGAACCATCCATTGATCGGCCGGCCTGTGGAAGAGGGCATGAGAGAGCTTGTGATCTCGCGCGGCCGCACGGGCTACCTGGCCTTGTACGACTACGTTGCGGCGCACGACGCGGTGCTGCTGCTGGCCATTCGGCATCAGCGTGAAGCCGGCTACGCGCAAGACTGATTGACGCGGCACATCTGCCGCGTGCGCTTTTCCAGACAACACCTCCTCCCGCCGTCCGGATTTCCATCCGCCCGCGCCCGGGAAAACCATGAGCCGTTGTCTGCGTCTCCTTTGAATTCAAGGACTTGCAAGCCGGGCCGCGCCTGGCATGTGCGTTGCTATTGACCGACCGCTGCGGCGCGCCCGCGCCGGGCTTCGCACTTTTTGCAAGTCCAAGAAGGAGACAAGAGACGATGACAACGAGAGACCTGATTTCTCGCCGCGGCAGCCGCCGCGTGCCTGCACAGCTCAGCGCCATGGGCGCCGCACTGATCCTCGCGGCCTGCGGCGGCGGCAGCGACGGTACCGGCACCAATGCCAGCGGCTCCGGCGGTACGAGCAGCACCGCCTCGGCCAAGCCCACGGTGCCCGGCGAGCCGCGCAACAGCGAGCCGACCATCCGCATCAACGTGCTGTCGTCCAGGCCGCACCTGGTGTCGGGCGACGATGCGCTGGTCGAGCTCGAAAAGCTGGTGTCCCAGCCCAGTGCGGACTTCTCCGTCACGCTCAACGGAGCGGACGTGACCGAGCTGTTCCAGACGCATCCGGGCACCGGCCGCCTGATCGCCAAGCTCACCGGCCTCAAGCTCGGCGACAACGACCTCATCGCCAAGTTCCGCGGCTACCGCGCGCACCAGGTGCTCACCGCCTACCCGGTCACCGGCCCGATGATCTCCGGCCCGCACGAGCAGCCCTTTGTCTGCGGCTACGAGACCTTCACCCGCATGGGCGGCCAGAAGCTCACGCCCACCGGCGACGACAAGTGCTCGGTGGTCACGCGGGTCGACTACTACTACCGCAACACCTCGGGCGGCAACACACGCTTCGTGCCCGAGGACATCACGGCGTACCCCGCCAACATGAGCTACCTCACCATCGACGGCAAGACGGTGCCCTACGTGGTGCGGCTGGAAAGCGGCACCATCAACCGCGCGCTGTACCAGTCGGCGATCCTGCACGACGTGCTCAACGAACCCGCGCCGTCGCCCACCTCGCGCCCCGCGGGCTGGACCGGTGGCGTGATCTATCCGCTGGGCGGGGGCTGCCAGGGCGGCTGGTTCCAGCAGGGCAACGACTTCGCCACGCTGATCAACCCCACCTACCAGAGCCGCGGCCTGGCGGTGACCACCTCCACGCTCAACGTCTTCGGCACCAACTGCAACGACCAGCTCTCGTCCGAGACCATCGCCATGGTCAAGGAGCGCTTCATCGAGAACTTCGGCGTGCCCGACTACACCATCGGCACCGGCGGCTCGGGCGGCTCCTACCAGAGCCACCAGACCAGTGACAACTACCCGGGGCTGTTCGACGGCGTGGTGGTCAGCCAGGTCTTTGCCGATGTGACGTCTTCCACCATCTTCAAGCTGCACGACTCGCGCGTGCTCAACAACTACTTCAACGATCCGGCCACGGCGGCGCTGAACTACACGGTGGCGGAGAAGCAGGCCATCTCGGGCTACCTGCAGATCGGCAACATCCCGAACATGAGCGGCAGCGCCGGCCGCCTGGACCCGGTGGTGTCGTTCCCGTCGGGCGTGCCGGTGGAGCAGCGCTACAACCCGGTGACCAACCCCACCGGCGCGCGCGCCACCGTGTGGGACCACACCATCAACGTCTACGGCAAGACGGCGGCCGAAGGCTTCGCGCTGCGGCCCATCGACAACGTGGGCATCCAGTACGGCCTGAAGGCGCTCAACGAAGGCAAGCTGGGCATCGAGAAGTTCCTCGACCTCAACGAGCGTGTGGGCGGCGTGGACCGCGACATGAAGCGCACCGCCACCCGTACCGTGGGCGACCTGGACGCGCTTCGCCGCGCCTACCAGTCGGGCCGCATCGTCAACGGCGGCGGCGGGCTGGCATCCACCGCCATCATCGACCTGCGCGACTACAACGACCAGGCCGTGAATGGCGACATCCACACCAAGATCCACTCCTTCTCGATGCGCGAGCGCCTGCGCCGCGCCAACGGCGACATCGGCAACCATGTGATGTGGACCAAGGGCGCCAGCAGCGCCGAGGCCTTCGACGCCATGGGCCGGTGGCTGCGCGCGGTGAAGGCGGACGATTCGGACCGCACGCTGGCGCAGAAGATCCGGGCCGACCGGCCGGCCGACCTGAAGGACGCCTGCTGGGCCAACGGCCTGAAGTACGAGGAGGAGCAGACTGCCTTCGGCCCCGGTGCCTGCAACACCTTCTATCCGGCCGGCACCACGCCGCGCATGGCGGCCGGCGGCCCGCTGGCCGACGACATCGCCAAGTGCCAGCTCAAGCCGCTGAACGCGGCCGACTACGGCGTGAGCTTCACGCCCCAGCAGTGGGCGCGCCTCTCGGCCATCTTCCCTGAAGGCGTGTGCGACTGGACCCAGCCCGGGGTGGGCCAGCAGCCGCTGGCAGGCACCTGGCTGTCCTTCGGGCCTTCGCCGGTGAACCTGCTGTTCGACATCACCGGCCTGATCACGGCCAGCGTGCTGCCGCAGCAGTGATGCACGGGCCGCCGGGAGCGTGCACCCGGCGGCCTTCTTCTCCATTCCAACGAACGACCCGCCTTGCGGAGTGATTACCTTGAGCGCCTCGAAGAAACTCAAATCCCTGGCACTGGTTGCCGCGGCCACCGCCTCCTTCGGCCTGCATGCCCAGAACTACCCCGACGGCAAGCCCATCACCATCGTCGTGCCCTTTGCCGCCGGCGGCCCCACCGACCGCGTGGCCCGCGACCTGGCCGAGGCCCTGCGCAAGCCGCTGGACGGCGTGAGCATCGTCATCGACAACGCCGCCGGCGCCGGCTCCACCATCGGCAACGCCAAGGTCGCGCGCGCCAAGCCCGACGGCTACACCCTGCTCGTCACCCACGTGGGCATGGCCACCACCCCGGTGCTGTACCGCAAGCTCACCTACAACTACGAGACCGACTTCGAATACTTGGGGCTGATCAACGACGTGCCCATGACGCTCATCGGCAAACCGCAGCTGGAAGCCAACAACTTCAAGGAGCTGCGCGAGTGGATTTCCAAGAGCGGCGGCAAGGTCAACCTGGGCAACGCCGGCATCGGCTCGGCTTCGCACCTGTGCGGCCTCTTGTTCCAGAGCGAGCTCAAGGCTGAAATGACGACGGTCCCGTACAAGGGCACGGCCCCGGCCATTGCCGACCTGATCGGCGGGCAGATCGACCTCTTGTGCGACCAGACCACCAACACCACGGGCCAGATCGAGGCCAAGAAGGTCAAGCCCTATGCGGTGACGACCCTGAAGCGCCTGAACACGCCGGTGCTGAAAGACATTCCGACGCTGGACGAGTCGGGCCTGAAGAACTTCCAGGTGACGATCTGGCACGGCATGTACGCGCCCAAGGGCACGCCCGCGCCCATCCTGAAGAAGCTCAACGATGCGCTGAAGGTGGCGCTGAAGGACCCGGACTTCATCAAGAAGCAGGAAGGCCTTGGCGCGGTGGTGGTCAATGACAAGCGCGTGGAGCCGGCCGAGCACAAGAAGTTCGTGCAGGCGGAAGTGGCGCGCTTCGGGCCGGTCATCAAGGCGGCGGGCGTGTACGCCGACTGACAGTGGTGGCGCGTGCGGCCGGGCTGTGCAAGCAGGGTAATTCCGCCTTCGCGGCGGGGGAGGCGGGGCCCATGATTCGACCCCGTTGCCGCCAACCCGAGCCGCACCGCTCCCCGTTTCCGTGTCAATGCTGCTTTCGGCAGGACGCGCCGTGCTGAGGCTTTCCGAGCCGTACCGCGCCAGCCTGGCCGGCTCCCTGGATGAACTTCGCGAGCATGCCGCGCCGCCGCGCGCGCAGTGGCGGCGCTGGGCCGCCGTGGGCGCCTGGGCCTGCCTGGTCGCGGCGGCCGGCGCGCTGGCCTATCTCGCGGCCGAGCGCGCGGGCATCCGCTCGCTGCAGCAAGGCACCCTGCATCGGCTCGACATCTACGCCACCGGCCTGCGCAGCGAACTCAGCCGCTACGAGTACCTGCCCCAGGTGCTGTCGCTCAGCCCCGATGTGCTGGACCTGCTGCATTCGCCGAACGACGAGGCCCTGCGGCGCGAGGCCAACGTCTACCTCGAAACCGTCAACGCCCACGCCCAGGCCAGCGCCAGCTACGTGATGGACAACGCGGGCCTCACGCTGGCCGCCAGCAACTGGGGCCAGCCCGGCAGCTTCGTGCACATGAACTTCTCGTACCGGCCGTACTTTCGCGATGCGATGGGCGGGCAGCCGGGGCGCTTCTACGGCATCGGCACGGTGAGCCGCGAGGCCGGCTACTACTTCTCCTTTCCGATCTCGGATGCGGGGCGGCGCATCGGCGTGGCCACCGTCAAGGTGGGCCTGGACAAGCTGGACGCGCCCTGGGCCAACTCGGCGGACAAGGTGCTGGCCATCGACCGCAACGGCGTGGTGGTGCTGTCGTCGGTGCCGGCATGGAAGTTCCGCTCGCTGCGTCCGCTGTCCACGCAGACGCTGCAGCAACTCGCGCAGACGCGCCAGTACACCGAGGCCGGCGAGCTCACCGCGCTGGACCTGCGCGAGCACCAGCCCTGGTCGGGCGGCGCGGCCACCGTGGTGCAGATCGGCACGGATGCGCCGCGCACCAAGGCCGGCAATGGCGGCTTCGGTCCCGACCTGCTGCTGGACAGCCGGCCGGTAGACGGCACCGACTGGAAGCTCATCATGCTGTCCGACATGGGCCCGGTGCATGCCTTTGCGCGCACGGCCGCGCTGGTGACCATGTTCGCGCTCGTGTTCCTCACGCTGCTGGTGCTGTTCTTCCAGCAGCGCCGCCGCATCGTCCACCACCGGCTGGCGGCGCGCGAGGCGCTGCAGCGCGCCTACGACGAGCTGGAGCACAAGGTGCAGCTGCGCACCGAGGCGCTGAGCGAAGCCAATTACCACCTCCAAAGCGAAGTGGCCGAACGCAAGCGCGCCGAGGAGATATTGAAGAACACGCTCGAGGACCTGGTGCAGACCGGCAAGATGGCCGTGCTGGGCCAGATGTCGGCCGGCATCACGCACGAACTGAACCAGCCGCTGGCGGCGCTGCGCACGCTGTCGGCCAATGCCGTGGTCTTCCTGGAGCGCGGCCAGCCCGAGCAGGTGGACCTGAACCTGCGCACCATCTGCCAGCTGACCGACCGCATGGGGCAGATCACCTCGCAGCTCAAGAAGTTCGCGCGCCGCTCCGGCGTGGAACTGCAATCTGTGCTGCTGGCGGATGTGATCGGCGATGCGGTGTTCCTGCTGGGCCAGCGCATCCGCGAAGAGCGCATCCAGCTCGAACAGCAGATCGAGCCTGGCCTGTGCGCGCTGTGCGAAGGCAATCGGCTCGAGCAGGTGCTGGTGAACCTGCTGGTCAACGCCTTCGACGCCACCGCCGCGGGCGGTGCGCCGCGGCAGGTGCGCATCGTGGCGCAGCGCACGGCGGACGGCGTGGCGCTGGAGGTGCACGACAACGGCCCGGGCATTGCGCCCGAGGTGATGGCGCATCTGTTCGAACCCTTCTTCACCACCAAGGAGCAGGGGCGGGGCCTGGGCCTCGGCCTGGCGATTTCGGCCGGCATCGTGCGCGACTTCGGCGGGCTGCTGCGCGCCACGTCCAGCGGCGCACTCGGCGGCGCGGCCTTCATCGTTTCCCTGCGCAACAACAACAACGGCAATGGCAACTGCGAGACATCCAATGACCGACCCCCAAGCGCTTGAAGTACTTTTCGTGGAAGACGACGACGCCGTGCGGCTGGGCAGCACGCAGGCGCTGCAGCTGGCGGGCCTGCGCGTGTCGGGCTTCGGCTCGGCCGAGAAGGCGCTGGCGCAGATCGTTCCGGGCGTGGCGGCAGTGCTGGTCACCGACGTGCGGCTGCCGGGCATCGACGGGCTGGAGCTGCTCTCGCGCGCACTCAGGATCGAGCCCACGCTGCCGGTCATCCTCATCACCGGCCATGGCGACATCTCGATGGCGGTGCAGGCCATGCGCCTGGGCGCCTACGACTTCCTCGAGAAGCCCTTTTCGCCCGAGCAGCTGAGCGAAGTCGTGTCACGCGCATTGGAAAAGCGCGCGCTGAGCCTGGAGGTGGAGCGCCTGCGCGGCCAGCTGGCCGGCTACGAAAGCATCGAGGCGCGGCTGGTCGGCCGCTCGGGCGCCATGCAGCAGCTGCGCCGCCTGGTGCGCGACCTGGCCAGCTCCGACGCCGACGTGCTGGTGCTGGGCGAAACCGGCACCGGCAAGGAACTGGTGGCGCGCTGCCTGCACGAAGGCAGCCGCCGGCGCGGCGGCAACTTTGCTGCCATCAACTGCGGCGGCATGCCCGAGGCGCTGTTCGAGAGCGAGATGTTCGGCCACGAGGCCGGCGCCTTCACCGGCGCGGCCAAGCGGCGCATCGGCAAGATCGAGCATGCGCGCGGCGGCACGCTCTTCCTGGACGAGATCGAGACCATGCCCATGAGCCTGCAGGTGAAGATGCTGCGCACCCTGCAGGAGCGGCAGTTCGAGCGCCTGGGCTCCAACGAGCTGCGGACCATGGACAGCCGTGTCATCGCCGCCACCAAGGCCGACCTGCTGGCGGCCGCGCGCGAAGGCAAGTTCCGCGACGACCTGTACTACCGCCTGGGCGTGGTGGTGCTGCAGCTGCCGCCGCTGCGCGAGCGGCGCGAGGACATTCCCTTGCTCTTCACCCACTTCGCCGCGCAGGCCGCGCTGCGCCACGAGCGCGAACTGCCGGGCGTGCACAGCCGCCACCTGGAGGCGCTGATGGCCCATGCCTGGCCCGGCAACGTGCGCGAGCTGCGCAACATCGCGGACCGCTTCGTGCTCGGCCTGTGGGACGGCGAGGCCCGCATGCAGGACGCCGCCCGCCCGCAGCGCAGCTTGGACGAGCAGATGGCGCAGTTCGAGCGCTACCTGATCAACGAAGCCCTGGAGGCCTGCAACGGCAGCGCCGCCGCGGCCGCCGAACGGCTGGGCCTGCCGCGCAAGACGCTGTACGACAAGATGCGGCGGCTGGGGCCGTTGAAGGCGGTGGCGTAGCGCCTAAGCCCTTGCCGCCTGCCCGGCACGCGCCCGGTACTCCGAAGGCGCCATCCCGGTCCAGCGCCGGAACGCGCGCCGGAAGCAGCGCGAATCCGAGAACCCCACAGCTTCCGCCACGGCCTGCGTGCCGGCCCCTTGGCGAAGCATGCGCTGTGCGCGCTCCTGCCGGTGGCGATCGGCCAGCTGCGAATAGTCGATGCCCTCGCGCGCGAGCAGCCGGTGCAGCGAGCGCAGGCTCATGCCCAGGTCGTCCGCCGCATCCGCCAGGCTCTTGAGTTCGCCGCGCCGGCCGAACAGGTGCTGCAGCATGCTGTTTGCGCCCGTCTCGTGCCGCACGCCGCGCCCGGCCAGTTCCTGCTCGCATGCCTGCCGCGACATGGCGAGCAGTGCGTGGTCGTGAAAGCGCAGCGGCGTGTCGACCTGGTGCGCGTCGAACACGATGCGGCTGGCCGCTGCGCCAAAGGCGACGGGTGCGCCGATGGCTCGCTCGATGGCATCCGCCAGTTCGTCGCCAGGCGGCGCAAACGCCAGCTCCAGGCGCCGCACTTCGAAGTGCACGTCGCAAGGCAGCTGGCGAATGGCATTGAGGGCGGTCAGCAGGTGGTCCAGGTCGAGGAAGGGCCTGAGGTCCTCATCGCTGAACAGCGGCTGCGCCTCGATGGCCGCGGTGTCGTCGTCCTCCACCAGCAAGTGCAGCCGCAGCATCGAGCCGGCCACCAGCTGGTAGTCCAGCCCGAAGCGGATGGCCTCGCCCCGCGTGCCGTGCGAGAGCATGCCCAGGCCCATCACGCCCAGGTTGGGAATGGACTTGCGTCCGCCCGAGAGCAGCGCCAGGTCGGTGGCGCCGTGCAGGCGCTGCGCGTTCAGGATGGCCTCGCGTGCCTGCACGTAGCTGCAGCGGGTGCCCGCCGGATCGGCCTGCGCGCCGTGCGCGGTGAACCACGGGAACAGCCCGTCGTGCAGCCAGCCGCGCTCGCGTCCCACCGACAGCACGCCGGCGAAAGGGAGCATTGGAAAGACTGGGTCGTGCATCGACAGCACCTGTGGCGCGGGCCGTGGCGTCGTTGTTGCGGAATCGTTGGCGAAAGAGGCAGGCATGGCAGCAAATGTCCGTTGCCCTGGCACGCGGTGCCCTCGGCAACGAGGCGCCCGCGCGTCAGCATCCGGCTCGGGCCTCAGGAATGTAAGTGAATGTAGATAAGCCCGTGCGTGTTGCCGGCGGCCGGGCGGATGAGGCTTTCCCCAAGGGCCGGCGGCAACCGGATGTGGTTGGAGACGAATAGCGATGAAGGCGATGGATCGACGTGGCTTCCTGGCCGTGGCCGGTGCCGCGTGCATGGCAGGCCGGGTGCAGGCGCAGGGCGCGGACGCGGGCGTCTCGCGAACCGAGATTCTGCTGGGCCAGAGCGCGGTATTGACCGGCCAGCTCGGAGACGCAGCCCTGGCGGCACAGGCCGGCGCCCGGCTGGTGTTCGACGACGCGAATGCCGGCGGCGGCGTGGCGGGCCGGGCGCTGCGGCTGGTGTCCCTGGACGACGAGCTCAACCCCGACAAGGCCCTGGCCAACTACCGCAGCCTGGTGCTCGAGCAGAGGGTGCTGGCCTGCGTGTGCGGCACCGGCGCCGCGCCCACGATGGCCGGCACGGGTGTGCTGCGCGAGAACGGCGTGCCGCTCATCGGCGCCAGCGCCGTCACCGATTCGGTGCGCGACAAGACGCGCGGCGTGGCCTACTACGTGCGCGCCAGCTCGATGCGCGAGCTGGAGGCGCTGGTGCAGCACCTGGTCACCCTGGGCATGTCGCGCATCGCCTTCATCCACCTGGCCACGCCGGGCGGAGAAGAAATCAAGGGGCAGATGCAGCAGGTTCTCTCGGCGCAGCAGCTGCAGCTGCATGCTTCCGCCGGCGTGGGCCCCGACGGGGCCGGCGCGCAGGACACGGCCAAGCTGCTGGCCACCAGCCAGCCGCAGGCGGTGGTGCTGTTCATGAGCGGCGCCGCGGCTGCCGCCGTGATGAAGGCCACCTGGCAGCTCGGCGCGGCGCCCACCTTCTACGGCATGTCCATCGTCTCGGGCGAAACCACGGCGCGCCTGCTGGGTGCGCAGTCGCGCGGCCTGGCGGTGGCGCAGGTCACGCCCTACCCGTGGGACGGCGCGGACCCCGACGCGCTCCAGTTCCGCCGCCTGGCGCAGGCCGCCAAGGTGCCGGTCAACTACCACAGCTACGAAGGCTACCTGGCCGGCCGCGTGACGGTCGAGGCGCTGCAGCGCGCGGGGCGCGACCTGTCGCGCGAGCGCCTGCATGCCGTGCTGCGCTCGATGCGCATGCGCGTGGCGGGCATGGACATCGACTTCACCGGCAACCGCCACACCGGCTCGCGCTTCGTGGAGCTGGTGCAGGTCAAGCAGGACGGGCGCTACGTGCGCTGACCATGCGCTGCGCCGGGCACCAGGGCGTCAACCCAGAGCCAGCTCGCGCGCATGGTTGCTGCGCACCCAGCTGATCTGGCCCGCCTGCGCGTTGTGGGCCTGCCAGGCACGGAATTCGGGGTCGGCCGAGAGCGGATCGACGACCTTGGCGAAGGCCGCGGCGCTGTCGAACTGCACGCTGAGCACGTAGTTGCCCAGCTCCCCGGCGGTGATGGCCCAGAGCTGGGGACGCGCGGCGCCGTGCTTGCGCCAGAGCGCGGCCCCTTGCTGCATCGTCGTCATGACGGCAGCCAGGTCGGCGCCGGGGTTCAGCTTGAAGACATAGCGGGCTTCGTATGCCATGGGGCCTCCTCGCGGGAGCGTGCGGGCGAACATTAAAGCGCCGGGCGCGGCGAGGTGCAACATCTTCTTGCCAGCCGGCGCGATGGCGCGGCCAACCAGCAGCGGCAGGTCAGTTCGCCGCGAGCTTGAACAGGCTGGTGGCCACGAGGTCCAGCGCCACCTGCTCGCGCTGGTTGATCAGGCGCCACTGCCAGCGCAGGATGCCCAGGGTGGGGCGCTTTTCCGATCGGCGCGCGTCGATCACATCCGCCACCAGGCGCAGCGAGTCGCCGGGGCGCACGGGGTTGGGCCACTTCACGTAGTCCAGCCCCGGCGAGGCGAAGGACTCGGAGCCTTCCAGCGCCGCCAGCGCCACCAGCCGCATGGCAATGCCGCAGGTGTGCCAGCCGCTGGCGATCAGGCCGCCGAAGGGACCCTCGGCCGCGGCCTTCGCATCGGTGTGGAACCACTGCGGGTCGTAGGCCTTGGCGAACTGCAGCAGCTCTTCCTCGGTGACGAGGTAGGGGCCTGCCTCGATGACCTGGCCCGCGTGGAACTCGGCGAACTTCATGCGCGCGACTCTAGCGCGCTAGTAGGTCTCGAGGTGTAGGCGGCCTTCGCGCTTCAGCGCCGCGCCCACCGTGTCCCAGTCCAGCCCGGCCTCCTGGGCCACGTCGCGCAGCGCGAGCACCACGCCTTCCTCCATGCTCTTCAAGCCGCACACGTAGAAGTGGCTCTGGCCGTCTTTCAGCAACTCGGCCAGGTCGGCGGCGCGCTCGCGCATCAGGTCCTGCACGTAGCGCTTGGGCTGGCCTTGGGTGCGTGAGAAGGCGAAGTTGATGTCGATGAAGTCCTTGGGCAGCGACTGCAGCGGGCCGAAGTAGGGCAGCTCCTGCTGGGTGCGCGCGCCGAAGAAGAGCAGCAGCTTGCCGCCCTCGAACTTGCCGCTCTTGCGCAGGCGCCGGCGCCATTCGGTCATGGCGCGCATGGGCGCGCTGCCGGTGCCGGTGCAGATCATCACGATGTGCGACTTGGGGTGGTTGGGCATCAGGAAGGACGAGCCGAAGGGCCCGATTACCTGCACCTTGTCGCGCACCTTGAGGTCGCACACGTAGTTGGAGGCCACGCCGCGCACCGGCCGGCCCTGGTGGTCCTGCAGCACGCGCTTTACCGTGAGCGACACGTTGTTGTAGCCGGGCCGCTCGCCGTTGCGCGGGCTGGCAATGGAGTACTGGCGCGCGAAGTGCGGCTTGCCGTTGGCGTCCGTGCCCGGCGGGATGATGCCGATGGACTGCCCCTCCAGCACCGGGAAGGGCATGGCGCCGAAGTCCAGCACGATGTGGTGCGTCTGGTTCTCGTAGCCGGCCTCGGTGCAGTTGAAGTTGCCCACCACCGTGGCGGTGGTCGGTGCCTTCGGCGGATACAGGTTGGTGTACGCATGCGCAGCCGACCACGGCGGCGTGGTGGCGCCGTACTGCGCGGAGTTGAAGGCCACCGTGCCGGGCTCCGGCGCGGTGATCTGCTCCGCGGTGCTGGCCAGGGCGGCCTGCTGCGGCGGCAACTCGGCCGGTGCACCGGCGCCTTCGGCTTCCAGCTGCTCGGGCGTGAGTTCGGCGGGCAGTTCGTCCCACGTCAGCTGCTCTTCGATGGAGTAGGCCTTGGCCACCGGCATGGTGCGCCAGTTGTCGATGCTGCCGGTGGGGCAGGGCGAGATGCAGGCCATGCAGCCATTGCACACGTCGGCGCGCACCACGTAGTTGCGGTCGTCGTGGGTGATGGCGCCCACGGGGCAGGTGGCCTCGCAGGTGTTGCAGCGGATGCAGATCTCGGGGTCGATCAGGTGCTGCTTGATCACCCCGATGTTGACGACGGCCATGTCCATGTTGTGTCTCCTTGCATTCACTCCCTCCCCCGCTGGGGGCGGGTTGGGGTGGGGGCATGCGGCGCTGATCGTGGTCGCGCTGCGTGCCCCCATCCCGGCCTTCCCCCAAAGGGGGAAGGAGGAATACCTCAGCCGAAGCGGATGTATTCGAAATCCACCGGCTGGCGGTTGATGCCCATCACCGGCGGTGCGATCCAGTTGGCGAACTTGCCCGGCTCCACCACGCGGCCCATCAACGATGCCACGAAGGCGAAGTCTTCGGGCGTGGGCAGCCATTCGCCCTTCTTGGCCTGCCATTCGGCCTCGTTCACCACGCGGCCCTCGGGCGACATCTTGATGCCGGCCAGCGCGCCGATCTGGCGGTTGAAGGCCTTGTGCGGCACCGTCAGGCGGGTGGGAATGCCGGCCTTTTCCAGCACCTTGTTCCAGCGGCCCACGCCGGCCACCGAGTCCTTGATGAAGTCGTCGCGCAGCACCTCGTTCAGGGCGTTGAGCATCGGCACTTCCTTCTCGACGAGCTGGCCGTTCTGCACTTCCAGCACCTTGTAGGTGTTGCCCTTGAGCACGTGGTCGTCCTCGCGCTTGCCTTCTTCGTAGCGGCCCTTCAGGCCCGAGGAGTAGAAGGTGGCGGCGTTGCTCGACTGGTCGGCGCCGAATAGGTCGATGGTCACCGAGTAGTGGAAGTTGAGATAGCGCTGGATGGTCGGCAGGTCGATGCAGCCGGCCTCGCGCACCTTCTTCGCATCGTCGGTCTTGAGTTCGTTCATGACCTGCGCGGTGCGTGCCAGCACGCGCGACACGCCCGACTCGCCCACGAACATGTGGTGCGCTTCCTCGGTCAGCATGAACTTGGTGGTGCGTGCCAGCGGGTCGAACGCGCTTTCTGCCAGCGCCGACAGCTGGAACTTGCCGTCGCGGTCGGTGAAGTAGGTGAACATGAAGAAGGCCAGCCAGTCGGGCGTCTTCTCGTTGAACGCGCCCAGGATGCGGGGGTTGTTCTCGTCGCCGCTCTGGCGCTGCAGCAGGGCTTCGGCCTCTTCGCGGCCGTCGCGGCCGAAATGCTTGTGCAGCAGGTACACCATGGCCCACAGGTGCCGGCCTTCTTCCACGTTGATCTGGAAGAGGTTGCGCATGTCGTACATGCTGGGGGCGGTGAGGCCCAGGTGGCGCTGCTGCTCCACCGATGCGGGCTCGGTGTCGCCTTGCGTCACGATGATGCGGCGCAGGTTGGCGCGGTGCTCGCCGGGCACGTCCTGCCAGGCCTTCTCGCCCTTGTGGTCGCCGAAGTGGATCTCGCGGTTGGCATCGCCCGGGTTCAGGAAGATGCCCCAGCGGTAGTCGCGCATCTTCACATGGCCGAACTGCGCCCAGCCCTGCGGGTCGACGCTCACCGCGGTGCGCAGGTACACCTCGTAGTTGGCCGAGCCGTCCGGGCCCACATCGTCCCACCAGTTGATGAAGTTGGGCTGCCAGCCTTCGAGCGCGCGCTGCAGCGTGCGGTCTTCGCCGAGGTTGACGTTGTTGGGGATCTTCTCGCTGTAGTTGATCGTGCTCATCGTGATTCCTCGGTTGTGTTCAGACGCGGTTGAGATCGAAGCCGGCCTTCTGGCCGGTGCCGTAGACCTTGAGCGCACCCTTCTCGCCCACGGCGTTGGGGCGGTTGAAGATCCAGTTCTGCCAGGCCGAGAGGCGGCCGAACACGCGGGTGATCATGTTCTCCTTGCTGGCAAAGCGCAGGTTGGCTTCCAGGCCGGTAAGGGCGTCGGGCGACATGGCGGCGCGCTCCTCGATGGCGATGCGGATCTCGTCATCCCAGTCGATGTCGTCGGGCGCGGCGGTGACCAGGCCCAGCGCCACGGCGGCGTCGGCGTCCAGTGCCTTGCCGATGGCGCCGCGGGCAGCTTCCATGGGCGCGGCCTCTTCGTAGAAGCGGCGCTGCAGGCGCGTCTGGTCGTTCACCAGCGGGAAGTAGCCGAAGTTCATTTCGCTGAGCGTGATGCGCGGTGCGCGCTCGGGCTCGTCGGGCAGGGCCAGCATGTAGGCGCGGTCGGCGGCAAAGGCCAGCTCGGCCAGCGTGCCGGCGAAGCAGGAGCCGGCCTCGATCAGCGCGAACAGGCTGCGCGAGGACACGTCCAGGCGTGCCAGCGTGCGGCGCAGCGCGCCCAGCGTCTCGCGCACCAGCCAGTGGTCCTGGTGGGCGAGCATGAGGGCGTCGTTGGCCAGCACGGCTTGAGCACCTGCCTCATCGCCTTCGGTCTTGAGCAGCCAGGTGCCCACGTCCAGCTCGTTGGTGCGCAGGTTCAGGATGGCGTCGTCCAACTGGCGCGCCACGGCCAGCGGCCACCAGGCGGCAGCCGCGGCCTCGATGCCGGCGATGTCGGTGGGCTGCGCGCCGGCCGGGGCCTTCACCGTGAGGGTGGCGGTGCGGCGGCTGCGGTCGATCTGCACATCGACATGCTCGTAGCGGATGCCGTCGGCGCTGTCTTCGCGCTCGATGCGGGGCAGGGCGATGCCCTTGGCGTTGGCGGGGCGCTTGGCTTCATCGCCCATCTTCGCGGCGCGCTCCTGCACAGCGGCAGCGAATTGCGCCGGCTTGGCGATCGCATCCACCAGGCGCCAGTCCACGGCACGTTGGCCTCTTACGCCTTCCACGCTGGTGCAGAAGATGTCGGCCAGGTCGTGGCGCACATGGCGCTTGTCGGTCACGCGGGTGAGGCCGCCGGTGCCGGGCAGCACGCCCAGCAGCGGCACTTCGGGCAGGCTGACGGAAGAAGAACGGTCGTCCACCAGCAGGATCTCGTCGCAGGCCAGGGCCAGCTCGTAGCCGCCGCCGGCGCAGGCGCCGTTCACGGCCGCCAGGAACTTCAGGCCCGAATGCTTCGAGGTGTCTTCCAGGCCGTTGCGCGTCTCGTTGGTGAACTTGCAGAAGTTGACCTTCCAGGCGTGGCTGGAGACGCCCAGCATGAAGATGTTGGCGCCCGAGCAGAAGATGCGGTCCTTGCCGCTGGTGACGATCACGCTCTTGACCTGCGGATGCTCGAAGCGGATGCGGTTGATGGCGTCGTGCAGTTCGATGTCCACGCCCAGGTCGTAGCTGTTGAGCTTGAGCTTGTAGCCCGGCCGGATGCCACCGTCTTCCGCGATGTCGAGCGTGAGGCGCGCCACGTTGCCTTCCACGGCGAGTTTCCAGTGGCGGTATTGCGAAGGCTCCACGCGGTAGTCGACGCGCGCGGGGTGGGCGGTGCTTTCAGTCATGGCCGGGGTCTCCTGATGGAAAAATAATGCAAACGCTGGTCCGATGGAGATGCATCATTATGCATGTTGACGTTGGCGTCAACCCCTTTGGGCCTTTGCTTACAAGTTTTCAGTGGGGGTGCTGGGCCAGGCTGGCGCGCACGGTGCTTCGCAGCAGCTCGAAGCTGGCGGGCAGGTCCAGGCCGGTGGTGTCCACCTTCAGGTCGGCCTTCGAATAGAAGGCGGCGCGGCCCTGCAGGATGCGGCGCAGGTCTTCCATCGCCTCCTTGCTGGCCGCCATGGGGCGGGTGTCGCCCTGGGCCCGCACGCGGCCCATGTGCTCCTCGGGCGCGGCCTGCAGCCACACGGTGGTGCAGTGCGCCAGCAGTTCGTTGAAGGTGGCCGGGTCGGACACGATGCCGCCCGGCGTGGCGATGACCACCTCGCTGTAGATCTGCACGGTTTCTTCCAGCGCGCGGCGCTCGTAGCGGCGGTAGGCGTTGGTGCCGTACAGGTCGTGGATCTCGCGCACGCTGCAGCCGGCGAACTTCTCGATCTCGCGGCTGAGTTCGATGAAGGGCACGTCCAGGTCGTCGGCCAGCATCTGGCCCAGGGTGGATTTGCCGGCGCCGCGCAGCCCGATGAGCGCAAAGCGGCGCTGGCGGGCCGGGTCGCTGGCGGCGGTGCCCAGCAGTTCGCCGATGGCCACGCGCGCCCGGCGCAGGTCGGCTTCGCTGCGGCCTTCGAGCAGTTCGCGGATGAGCAGCCACTCGGGCGAGCTGGTGGTGACGTCGCCCACCAGTTCGGCCAGCGGGCATTGCAGCGCGCCGGCCACCTGCTGCAGCACCAGGATGGAGGCGTTGCCCGTGCCGTATTCCAGGTTGGCCAAGTGCCGCTCGGAGACTTCGGCCGCCTGCGCGACGGCCTTGCGCGTCAGGCCGCGGCGCGCGCGCAGGTTGCGCACCCGCTCGCCCAGCGCCACCAGCAGCGGGTTTTTTGCTTCTTCCGCCAGCTCGCCGGTTTCTGGCGCGGCGGCAAGCAGCATGTCGTCGGTTCGTTCGTTCATGGCGCGTGTTGTCTGTTGGCCGGAGCGGTGCCCCATCAGGGTTTTCACCGTTCATGCACTATATTGCTTGACACTCCGAGGGTGGATGCTTATGGTTCGTCCACAAGCAAGATACTGCACGCAGGCTATTGCCGCAAGCACCGGAAAGACGCCCCATGATGTCCAAGCAAGATTTCCACGGCCTGATCGAAGCGCTGACCGCCCGCATCGCCGGCCGGCCGCTCGACGCGCAACTGCAGCAGTGGCTCAACAGCGAGTACGGCAGCCAGACCGAGGGCTACCGCCAGCTCAAGCAGGCCTGCATCGACGGCGTGGCGCAAGGCTGGCTGTGCGAGCGCGAAGGCGGCGGCATCCGCTATGGCCGCGTGTTCAAGGCCGAAGACGCGCTGCAGCGCTTCTCGGTGGATGTGGTCGACATGCAGGACATCGCCGGCCCGCACCACCGCCACCCCGGCGGCGAGATCGACCTGATCATGCCCCTCGAAGGCGAGGCCACCTTCGACGGCCACCCCGCCGGCTGGTGCGTCTACGGCCCCGGCACCGCGCACTACCCCACGGTGGCGCAGGGCAGGGCGCTGGTGCTCTACCTGCTGCCCGAGGGGCAGATCGAATTCACACGCGGCGCGCCGCCCAAGCCGGCCGCCTGACAACGCCTGCCGCGCGCCCGCACCCAAGGAGACAAACCCCATGACCAGTAGCCCGAGCCTGCCCGAGCGCTTCAATTTCGCCGAGCATCTTTTTTCCCTGAACAGCGGCCGCGCCGGCAAGGTTGCCTACATCGACGACCGCGGCGTGCTGAGCTACGGCGAGCTCGAGGAGCGCTCGCGCAAGCTGGCCGCGGCCCTGCTGGCCAGCGGCGTGCAGCGCGAAGACCGCGTGCTGCTGCTGATGCTCGACAGCAGCGACTGGCCGGTGTGCTTCCTGGGCAGCCTCTACGCGGGCGTGGTGCCGGTGGCGGTGAACACGCTGCTCACCAGCGAGGACTACGCCTACATGCTGGCCCACAGCGAGGCCAGGGCCGCGCTGGTGTCGGGCGCGCTGCTGCCCACGCTGCAGTCCGCCATGGACAAAGGGCCGCACCACCTGCGCACGGTGTTCGTCTCGCAGCCCGCCGGCCCGTTGCCCGAAGGCATGCTGGCGCTGGAGGCCTCCATCGCTGCGCGCGCGCCCATGTCGCAGGCCGCGGAAACATCGCCGCGCGACCATGCCTTCTGGCTCTATTCCTCCGGCTCCACCGGCAAGCCCAAGGGCACGGTGCATGTGCATGGCAGCCCGTGGTGGACGGCCGAGCTGTTCGGCAAGCCGGTGCTGGGCCTCATGGAAAGCGACGTGTGCTTCTCCGCCGCCAAGCTGTACTTTGCGTATGGCCTGGGCAATGCGCTGACCTTTCCGCTCTCGGTGGGCGCCAGCGTGGTGCTGATGGCCGAGCGGCCCACGCCCGATGCCACCTTCAAGCGCTGGGTCGGGCAGACCGATGCGCTGAAGGCCGCGGGTGGCGTGCAGCCCACGGTGTTCTTCGGTGCACCCACGGGTTTCGCCGGCATGCTCGCGTCGCCGCAGCTGCCGGCGCGCGAGGCGGTTCGCCTTCGCATGTGTTCCTCGGCCGGCGAGGCGCTGCCGGGCGAGCTGGCGCAGCGCTTCAAGGCGCACTTCGGCTGCGACATCGTCGACGGCATCGGCTCCACCGAAATGCTGCACGTCTTCATCTCCAACCGGCTGGGCGACATCCGCTACGGCACCACCGGCAAGCCGGTGCCCGGCTACGAGATCGAGCTGCGCGGCGAAGACGGCCAACCCGTGGCCGATGGCGAAGTGGGCGACCTGTACATCAAGGGCCCGAGCACCGCCGTCATGTACTGGGCCAACCCGGAAAAGACCGCCGACACCTTCAAGGACGGCTGGGCCAAGAGCGGCGACAAGTACTCGCGCGATGCCGACGGCTACTACACCTACGCCGGCCGCAGCGACGACATGCTCAAGGTCAGCGGCATCTACGTCTCGCCCTTCGAGGTGGAGGCCACGCTGATGCAGCACCCGGCCGTGCTGGAAGCCGCCGTGATCGGCAAGCAGGACGCCGACGGCCTGACCAAGACCAAGGCCTTCGTCGTGCGCAAGGGCGACGCGCAAGTGAGCGATGAAGAACTCAAGGCTTTCGTGAAGGAGCGGCTGGCACCCTACAAGTACCCGCGCTTCATCGAGTTCGTCGACGAGCTGCCCAAGACGGCCACCGGCAAGATCCAGCGCTTTCGTCTGCGTGAGTTGGAGAACGCTCGATGAGCGTTTCCGAAACGGAGTTCGCCAGCATCGACTGGCGCGGCCGGCCCGTGCGCATCGAATACCAGCGCATCGCGCCTGAGCGTACGGATGCGCCGCTCGTCGTCTTCCTGCATGAAGGCCTGGGCTCGGTGTCGATGTGGAAGGACTTCCCGCGCCAGCTGTGCGATCGCGGCGGCTTTCGCGGCATCGTCTTCTCGCGCCCCGGCTACGGCCAGTCCACGCCGCGGGCAGAGGACGAAGTGTGGGATGTCGATTTCATGCACCGCCAGGCGCACGAGGTGCTGCCGGCCTTCTTCGATGCGATCGGCATCGCAGGCGAAAAGCCCTGGCTCCTCGGCCACAGCGACGGCGGCTCCATTTCCTTGCTGTACGCCTCGCGCTTTCCGGATCGCGTGGCGGGGCTGGTCGTGCTCGCACCGCACATCTTCGTGGAGGACGTGACGGTGTCCAACATCGAGGTCGCGCGACAGACCTACCTTGAAACCGACATGGCCCAGCGCCTGGGCAAGTACCACGACGACGTGGACTCCGCCTTCTGGGGCTGGAACCGCATCTGGCTGCACCCGCCCTTCAGGCAATGGAACATCGAGGCGGAACTCGGCGCCATCCGTTGCCCGGTTCTTGCTATGCAGGGTGTGGACGACGAATACGGCACGCTCGGGCAGATCCGCGGCATCGCCGGGCGGGTGCCGTCGACGCGCCTGCTGGAGATCCCCGACTGCGGGCATTCCCCGCACCGGGATCAGCCTGAAACCGCGATAGTCTCGTCCGTTTCATTCATCAAGTCCGGCGGCGCTTCCTGAGCAGGGTTTGTACGGGGCCCCGCGAGCTTGAGACGTGAATAGTTTATTAGTAAAGTAATTCAACCACTGACCCGAGGAGATTCCACATGAGCCACCGCATCGCACGCACCACGCTCACCGCCCTGGCGCTTGCCTGCGTCGCCACCTTTGCGCAAGCCCAGCAAGGCAAGCTCAAGGTCGGCCTGATGCTGCCCTACAGCGGCACCTACACCGCGCTGGGCGTGGCCATCGAGAACGGCTTCAAGCTGGCGGTGGAAGAAAAAGGCGGCAAGCTGGGCGGCCGCGAAATCGAATATGTGAAGGTGGATGACGAGTCCGATCCGGCCAAGGCCACCGACAACGTCAACAAGCTCATCAAGCGCGACAACGTCGACGTGATCATCGGCACCGTGCACTCGGGCGTGGCCATGGCCATGGCCAAAGCAGCCAAGGAAAGCGGCACGGTGCTGATCGTGCCCAACGCCGGTGCAGACGCGGTGACGGGCCCCATGTGCGCGCAGAACATCTTCCGCAGTTCGTTCAGCAACTGGCAGCCGGCCTACGCCATGGGCGAAGTGGCGGCCAAGCAGGGCAAGAAGACCGCGATGACCATCACCTGGAAGTACGCCGCCGGCGACGAGTCGGTGGCCGGCTTCAAGGAAGGCTTCGAGAAGGGCGGCGGGAAGGTGGTCAAGAGCCTGACGGTGCCGTTCCCGAACGTGGAGTTCCAGGCGCTGCTCACCGAGATCGCGGCGGCCAAGCCCGATGCGGTGTATTCGTTCTTCGCCGGCGGCGGCGCGGTGAAGTTCGTCAAGGACTACGCGGCCGCGGGCCTCAATAAGAACATCCCGCTGTACGGCCCCGGCTTCCTCACCGACGGCACGCTTGACGCGCAGGGCGATGCGGCCCAGGGCATGCTCACCACGCTGCACTATGCCGACGGCCTGAACACCCCGCGCGACACCGCCTTCCGCACCGCCTATGCCAAGGCCTTCAAGCTGCAGCCGGACGTGTACGCCGTGCAGGGTTACGACGCCGCGCAGATGCTGGCCGTGGGCCTGGCCGCCACCAAGGGCGACATCACGAAGAAGGCCGAGTTCGCCGCCGCCATCGAGAAGGCCAAGATCGACAGCCCGCGCGGCAGCTTCACCATGAGCAAGTCGCACAACCCGGTGCAGGACATCTACCTGCGCAAGGTGGAGGGCAAGGAGAACAAGCTGGTGAATGTGGCCGTCAAGGGCCTGGCCGACCCGGCCCGCGGCTGCAGGATGTAATTTCACTCCCTCCCCCGCTGGGGGAGGGCCGGGGTGGGGGCAAGCGGCGCATCAAGCCATGCGTCCTCATCCACCGCCGCCTGCCCCCATCCCCACCTTCCCCCAGAGGGGGAAGGAGCAAATCCATCTCTTGGCGAAAGCTCGTCCCTTGGACTTCGGTACCTTTCTCGTTCAATGCCTGAACTCGGTCCAGTACGGCTTGCTGCTGTTCCTGGTCGCGTCGGGGCTGACGCTGATCTTCGGGATCATGGGCGTCATCAACCTGGCGCATGGCAGCTTCTACATGATCGGCGCCTACATGGCGTTCTCGCTGTCGCCGGTCTTCGGCAACAGCTTCATCCTCATGCTGCTGGCCGGCGTGGTGCTGGCCGCCGTCTTCGGCTACGTGCTGGAGTGGGCATTCTTCAGCTACCTGTACCAGCGCGACCACCTGCAGCAGGTGCTGATGACCTACGGCCTGATCCTGGTGTTCGAGGAGCTGCGCTCCATCCTGGTGGGCAATGACGTGCACGGCGTGAAGGTGCCGGCCTGGCTGGACGGAAGCTTCGCGCTGGGCGACCTGATGAGCTATCCGTGGTACCGCCTGTTCGCGTCGGCCGCCTGCATCGTGCTGGCAGTGGGCCTGTACTGGGTGGTGAACCGCACGCGGCTGGGCATGATGATCCGCGCCGGTGCCAGCAACCGCGACATGGTGCGCGGCCTGGGCATCGACATCCGGCGGCTCTACCGCATCGTGTTCGCCGCAGGCGTCGCACTCGCTGCGCTGGCGGGCATGATCGCCGCGCCCATGAGCTCGGTGTATCCCAACATGGGGGCCAGCGTGCTCATCATCTGCTTCGTGGTGGTGGTGATCGGCGGCATCGGCTCCATCACCGGCGCGCTGGTGGCTTCGCTGCTGGTGGGCTTCGTCGACACCTTCGGCAAGGTGTTCTTCGCCGAGGTGGCCGGCATGGGCGTGTACGTGCTCATGGCCATCATCCTGATCTGGCGCCCCGAAGGCCTGATGGGAAAAAAATGACTGCCCCCCGGCTTTTCACTCGCTTCGCTCCTGTAACTCCACCCCCCGAGGGGGAGGCGCGGCCCGCCTTGGGGCGGCCCGGCGGCGGCCGCATTGCCCTATGAAACGACTCTCCTTGATTCTTCCCGGTGCCATTGCCCTGGCGCTCGCGATGCTGGCACCCACGCTCAGCCCGTACCTGTCGGACTTCGTGGTGAAGATCATGATCCTGTCGATCTTCGCGCTGAGCCTGGAACTGCTGGTGGGCATGACCGGCCTGGTGAGCCTGGGCCATGCGGCCTTCTATGGCATCGGTGCCTATGCGACGGTGCTGCTGTCGGGCAAGGAGGGCGGCTCCATCGCCTTCCTGCTGCCGGCGGCCATGGGCTGCGCGGCCGCCTATGCCCTGGTGGTGGGTGCCTTGAGCCTGCGCACCCGCGGCGTCTACTTCATCATGGTCACGCTGGCCTTTGCGCAGATGGCCTTCTTCGTCTTCCACGACACCGCGCTGGGCGGCGGCAGCGACGGCATCTACATGTACGTGCGGCCGGTGCTGGGCGCGCTGGACATGGAGAACCGGCTGGTGACCTTCTATGTGGCGCTGGCCGCGCTGGTGTTCACCTACGCGCTGCTGGTGCTCATCGGTCGTTCGCGCTTCGGCGCGGCGCTGGCCGGCATCCGCGTCAACGAGCAGCGCATGCGGGCCACGGGCTTTCCGGTCTATGCGTACAAGCTGGCGGCTTTCGTCATTGCCGGCGCCCTGGCGGGCCTGGCGGGCTTTCTCGTGGCATCGCGCGACGGCGTGGTCAACCCCGAACTGCTGGCCTGGCACAACTCGGGCGAGGTGCTGCTGATGATCATCCTGGGCGGCCTCGGCCACCTGCGCGGCGCGGTGATCGGCGCGGTGGCCTTCACGCTGCTCAAGGAAGTGCTGGGCACGCATGCCATCGTCGGGCCGCTGGCGGACCACTGGCAGCTCACGCTGGGGCTGTGCATCATCGCCTTCGTGGCGCTGCTGCCCAAGGGGCTGATCGGGTTGGCCAGTCGACTTTCTCCAAAGGCTTCTTCATGAGCGCGCTTCTTTCGGTCGAAACCCTGACGCGGCGCTTCGGCGGCCTGGTGGCGGTCAACGGCGTCACGCTCGACCTGCGGCTGGGCGAGGTGCATGCGGTGATCGGCACCAACGGCGCCGGCAAGTCCACGCTGATCAACATGCTCTCGGGCGAGATCGGGGCCTCCGAAGGCCGCATCGCGCTCGATGGACAGGAGATCACCGGGCGCTCGCAGGCGGCGCGGGCGCGCAGCGGGGTGGGGCGCAGCTACCAGCGCACCACCATCTTCCCGGAGTTCACGGTGCATGAGAACTGCCGGCTGGCGGCGCAGGCGGCCACGCAGCGCCCCTGGGCCATCTGGCAGTCGTCGCGCCAGTGCAAGGCGAGCAATGCCGCGGCGCGCGAGGCCCTGGAAGCCGCCGGCCTGGCCGACATGGCCGAGCGCATTGCCGGCACCATGAGCCACGGCGCCAAGCGCCAGCTGGAAGTGGCCATGTGCCTGGCCACCCGCCCGCGCGTGCTGCTGCTGGACGAACCGCTGGCCGGCATGGGCGCGGAAGAAACCGACCGCATGCTCACGCTGCTGGAAAAGCTCAAGGCCAGCCACGCCATCCTGCTGGTGGAGCACGACATGGACGCGGTGTTCCGCATTGCCGACCGCATCACGGTGATGGTCAACGGCACGGTCATCGCCACGGGCGACCCGGCCTCGATTCGCCAGAACCCGGAAGTGCGCACCGCGTACCTGGGTGAGGAAGGGACCCACTGATGCTCAAGATCGAGTCCCTCAACACCTACTACGGCGACAGCCACATCCTGCGCGGCGTCGACGTGCAGCTGCCGGCGTCCACCTCGCTGGGCCTGCTCGGCCGCAACGGCATGGGCAAGACCACGCTCATCCGCAGCCTCATGGGCTATGTGCGCCCGGCGTCCGGCCAGGTGCTGTTCGAAGGCCGCAACGTCACCGGCTGGGTGCCGGAGAAGATGGCGCGGCTGGGCATCGGCTACGTGCCCGAAGGCCGCGGCATCTTCCCCAACCTGTCGGTGCGCGAGAACCTGGTGATGAGCGAGCGCGCCGGCCCCGATGGGCGGCGCGACTGGACCTTCGACCGGGTGATGAGCACCTTCCCGCGCCTGTCCGAGCGCCTGTCGCACGGCGGCCAGCAGCTCTCCGGCGGCGAACAGCAGATGCTGTCCATCGGCCGCGCGCTCATGACCAACCCGCGCCTGATGATCCTGGACGAAGCGACCGAGGGCCTGGCGCCGCTGGTGGTGGCGGAGATCTGGCGCGTGATCGCGCAGATCCGCGCCACCGGCATCTCCACGCTCATCGTCGACCGCGACTGGCGCAAGGTGCTGGGCCATACCGATCAGGCGGTGGTGATGGAGAAGGGCCGCATCGTGCTGGCATCGGACTCGGCCGGCATGCTGGCCGAACCGGGGCCGGTGGCGGCGCTGCTGGGCGTTTGAATAGCGGGCCCTATTCACCCGAACCCAGGTAGACCGGCACCGGCCCAGCCGGCTTGCGCTGCTGTTGCGCCGGGCGGGCCGCCGGCTTCAGCCCGAACAAGGGCCGCAGCCAGCGCACGCGCCGGATCAGCCCGTCGGTCAGCAGCCAGCAGCCGCCCACGGTGAAGGCGAGCAGCATC
Source organism: Variovorax soli NBRC 106424 (assembly GCF_001591385.1). Lineage (GTDB taxonomy): Bacteria > Pseudomonadota > Gammaproteobacteria > Burkholderiales > Burkholderiaceae_C > Variovorax > Variovorax soli. The sequence goes on along the minus strand of NZ_BCUU01000033.1, from coordinate 10,735 downwards.
GCGGGCTCCAGCTGCGGCCCCAACTGGTAGGGCGCCAGCAGCACCGCGCCGGCGATGATCAGGGTCTGGTGCAGCATGTACCAGGGGTAGACCGATTCGTTGGCCCAGTCCAGCCAGGGCCAGGGGCGGTTCAGGTGCCGGTGCGCCAGGCCGAGGATGGCCGCCAGGGCGCTCCACAGATACAGGGTGCGCAGCGCCCGCAGGAGCCAGGGAACATCCATCTGCATGGCGCGCAGCGCGAAGAACAGCCCGACCAGCGCCAGCGCCACAGCCAGCGAGACGTGCCGAAGCCGGGCCAGCTCGGCCCACAGTCCGGCGTTCGTGCCCATCAGGTAGCCGTAGACGAAGACGGTGATGTACAGCGGATGCAGGTAGCCGTCGTGCAGCAGGTCGTGGGTGGCCGGAAAGCGGGGTGCCAGCAGCAGCGCATAGAGCAGCAGCGGCAGCGCGGGCAGGAGCAGCAGCTTCCATCCGCGCAGGCTGTGGAACGCCGTCGACAGGCGCAGCCCGGCGGACCCGCGCAGCCACGGCAGCAGCAAGGCCAGCGCGGCCGAATAGACGAACAGGTAGGGCAGGTACCACAGGTGCATCCAGGTGATGCCGAAGTCCGAGCCGTCAAAGGCGCCCCGGGGCCAGGGCCCGCGGGCCAGGTAGCGCTGCATGAAGGCGAGGAAGCCCGGTGCGACGGCGCCGTTGTCCACCGCCTGCGCATAGGCCTGGTACGACACCACCACATACATCCCGAAGACCAGCGGCAGCAGCAGCCGCCAGGCGCGCTGGCCGACGAGCCGCCACGGCGGGGTGCCGCCCTTGCTCAGGAAGCCGAAGGCGATGCCCGAGACCAGGAACACGAGGTCCATGCGCCAGATGTTCACGAACTGCATCGGCCAGCGCAGCCACTCGGCCTCGTGGGGGCTTTTCAGGTGCCAGGGCCAGCCGGCCACGTAGTACATGCCCAGGTGGTAGAGGATCAGCAGGCCGAAGGCGAGGGCGCGCAGGGCATCGATGTCGTGGCGGCGGCGCGCGGGGAGGGTGGGCTGCATGGCGGTCTCCGGTGTCCAGGTCCGGCCATGCTCCGGCGGCTTGTGCCCGGGTGGTGCGCCCATGGGGCGAACGCCCGGCACTTTGGGACGAGCGGCGCCTGGCGGGGACGAAATTCGCCCCGCCGGCGCCCGATGTGATGAGAATGCCGCCCATGCCAGTGCTCCGGCCCAACGGACCCAACGGACCCAACCTCTTCGAGCGCTACCGGCCGTTGCGCCGGCGCGCCGAGATCGGCTTCTGGCTGCTGGTGGTGGCGCTGCAGGTGGGCACCAGCGTGGCGGTGGCGGCCATGGATGTGCGCAGCAGCGGCCGCAGCGTGGCGTTCTGGCAGGTGCTGACATGGGAGCTGAGCAGCCACTTCAGCCTGCTGGCGCTGTTGCCCGCGGTGTTCGCCTTCGAGCGGCGCTTTCCGATGGACCTGGACCACCTGCGCCGCCACCTGCCCTGGCACCTGCTGGGCAGCGTGGTGTTCAGCCTGGTGCACGTGGGCGCCATGGTGCTGATCCGACAGGCGGTCTACGCCGCCATGGGCGAGCACTACAGCTTCGGCAACTGGCTGGTGCAGTGGCCCTACGAGTTCCTGAAGGATGTGCGGGCCTATGCGCTGATCGTGCTGGGCATCCGCTTCTACCGGCTGTTCATGCTGCGCCTGCAGGGGGAGGCGCGGATGCTCGACGAGCCCGAGGGCGCTGCGGCGCCGGCTGCATCGCCGGCGGCGACGGCGCAGGAATCGCCGCCCCCGGCGGCCCCACGGCCCGAGCGTTTTCTCGTGCGCAAACTGCGCCGGGAATTCCTCATCAACGCCGCCGACATCGACTGGGTGCAGGCCCAGGGCAACTACGTCGGGCTGCATGTCAACGGCCACGACTACCTGCTGCGCGCCACGCTCACCGACCTGCTCGCCCAACTGGACCCGGCACGCTACGCGCGGGTGCACCGCAGCTACGCGGTCCACCTGGACCGCATCCGCGAGATCGAGCCGCTGGAGGGCGGCGACGCCCGCCTGCACATGCGCGATGGCAGCCAGGTGCCGTGCAGCCGCCGCTACCGGGCCAACCTGTCGCAGATGCCTGGCATGCCCGGCGGCGAATGATCCGCCGGCCGAATCACTCCGGCTGCGCGTCCAGCGCGGCGGCCCGTGTGCGCCCGCGCTCGCTGCGCAGCATGTGCAGCCCCGAGCCCACCAGCAGCGCAATGCCCAGCCAGGCCCAGCCGTCAGGCGCTTCCTTCCACATCACGAAGCCCAGCATCACCGCGATGAGCACCGCCGTGTAGCGGAACGGCGCCGTCAGCGTCACCTCGCCCGTGCGCATGCATTGCACCAGCAGCAGGTAGCCGCAAGCCAGGAAGACGGCGGCAACGCCCAGCAGGGCCAGCTCGCGCAAGCCGAAGGCCTGCCAGCCGGCCAGCAGGGTGATGACGCCCGACAGCAGGGTGACGGACAGGGCAGTGGCCAGCGTGATGATGATCGACGGGATGGCCGGATCGATCCGCCGCGTCATCAGGTCGCGCGTGGCATGGAAGAGGGTGCCCAGCAGGCACAGCAGCGACCAGGCATTGAAGCCGTCGCCGCTGGGCTGCACGATGCACAGCACGCCGACGAAGCCCATCACCACCGCGAACCAGCGCGCGCCGCCGGCACGCTCGCCCAGGAAGAGGACGGCGAACAGCGTCATGAACAAGGGCGCGGCCAGGTTGATGGCCGTGGCGTTGGCAATGGGCAGGTGGAACAGCGACAGCAGGTACAGCATGGTCGCGCAAGCATCGACCGCGGCGCGCAGCGCCACCCGCGGGTTCAGCACCTGGCCCACCTGGCGCAGAACGCCCAAGTGCCGCGCCACCAGCAGCACCAGGGCCGAGGCCATCAGCCCGCGAACGAAGATGAGCTGCGCCGAGGGCATGGACTGGCTCACATGCTTGACCAGCGCGTCGTTGAACACGAAGCAGGTCATGGCGCCGACCATCATGGCAATGGCGCGGCCATTGGCGGAGGCGGAGGCAGGCCGGGAGGCGAGGGGTTGGGAAGACATCGGCTGCTTGCTTCAGGCGCGACGCACTTCCATCACCCCATGCTCGGTGGCCTGCTCGTACACCGACGGCAGGCGCGCCACCAGGTGCAGCAGGATGCGCGGCGCCTGGCGCTTGACGGTGCGCCGCAGCAGAATGCCCGCCGCCACCAGCAGCGCGCCGATCCAGGGGTGGCCTGCCAGCGCGACGGCGATGCCGGGGCCGATGAGCGCAATGGCCAGCGGGGTGACGCGCGTGCAGTGGGCCACGAAGGGTGGGGCCAGTTCAGGGTTGACGATGACACGGAAGCGGCCCTGCGGCAGCCCCTTGCAGAAATCTTCGAAGGAGATGTATTCGGCCGTGTCTTGCGCTTCGGAACTCATCGTCAGCGCAGCTTGCCGGAAAGATAGGGCTCGGGGTCCACCGCCACGCCCTGCTTGCGGATCTCGAAGTGCAGCATGGGCGTGCCGGCCGGGTTCTTGCCCATCTCGGCGATCTTCTGGCCCTGGGTGACGCTCTGCTTTTCCTGCACCAGCACCACCTGCGCATGCGCGTAGGCGGTGAGGTAGTTGTTGCCGTGGTCGACGATGATCAGGTTGCCGTAGTTGCGCAATTCGTCGCCCACGTACACCACCTTGCCGGCGGCCGAGGCGATGACTGGGTCGCCCGGCCTGCCGGCGATGTCGATGCCCTTGTTTCCCTTGCCGTCGAACTTGGCCAACGTGGCGCCGCTGGCCGGGCGCATGAAGCGGCTTTGAGGCGCCGAAGGCGCCGGGGAACCGGGCGGCGGGGTGAGGGGCGTGCTGGTGCAGGCGACAAGGAAGGCCGTGCCCAGCGCAATGCCTGCGGCAAGGCGAAACCGGGAAAGGCGGGAAGTCAGATGGCGTGCGGTTCTTGAATGCATGGCGCAGATTGGAATGCTGTCGTGCGGCGATGTTCCCAACATTTCGTGACGAGGCGTGTAGGCCGGTGCCTACACGATGTCCACGGTATGGATGCGCCCGAAGTGTCCCTTCCTGCGGTCTTCGAAGAAAAGACGCAGGGCTTCGCGCACGGTGCGAAAGGCGATCTCGTCCCAGGGAATCTCTTCCTCGGTGAACATGCGCGCCTCGATGGTCTCGTGGCCCGGCGCAAAGTCTTCGTTGATGAGCTGGGCGCGGTAGAACAGGTGAACCTGGCCCACGCGCACCACGCTCATCACGGCGAAGAGCTCGCCGATCTCGAAATTGGCGCCGGCTTCTTCCACCGTTTCGCGCGCGGCGCCTTCCGACACGCTCTCGCCCAGTTCCATGAAGCCGGCGGGCAGGGTCCACTTGCCCCAGCGCGGCTCGATGTTGCGCTTGCACAGCAGCACCCGGTCGCCCATGACCGGGATGGTGCCCACCACGTTGTTGGGGTTCTCGTAGTGGATGGTGTCGCAGGCCGGGCACACGCCGCGCTCGCGCGTGTCGCCGTCGTCGGGCACGCGGTAGACCAGCGCCGTGCCACAGTTCCTGCAGTGCTTGGCGGGAGTGCGGATCACGCGATCTTCACGCTGAGCTTGGGCAGGCCCGCCACTTCGCCGACGAGCGTGTCGCCCGCCACCACCGCCGCCACGCCTTCGGGCGTGCCGGTGAAGATCAGGTCGCCCGGCTGCAGCTCCCACGCGGTGGACAGGTGCTCGATGGTCTCGCCGATGTTCCAGATGAGCTTGCTCACCGTGCTGCGCTGGCGGTCGGCGCCGTTGACCTGCAGCGAGATCGCGGCATTGGCCACGTCGCCCGCCTTGGCAGCCGGCACGATGGGGCCGATGGGGGCCGACTGCTCGAAGGCCTTGCCGATCTCCCAGGGGCGGCCCTGCTTCTTCATCTCGCCCTGCAGGTCGCGCCGCGTCATGTCCAGGCCCACGGCGTAGCCGTAGATGTGCTGGTGCGCATCGGCCGCCAAGATGTTCTTGCCGCCCTTGCCGATGGCGACCACCAGTTCGATCTCGTGGTGCAGGTTCTTGGTGAGCGGCGGGTAGGCGACGGTGCCCGTCTCGCCCTCGTTCACCACCACGGCGTTGGTGGCGGGCTTGATGAAGAAGAAGGGCGGCTCGCGGCCGGTGAAGCCCATCTCCTTGGCATGTTCCTCGTAGTTGCGGCCCACGCAATAGATGCGATGCACCGGGAAGCGCGCCGCCTCGCCCACCACGGGGACGGAAACCATGGGGACAGGAGAGAAAACAAACTCGGAGGCCATCGCGCTGTCGTCCTTTGTGCTCAGATCTTCGGAAAAACGAATTGAAATGGAATGCAACGCCGCAGTGTGCCAGAGGCCCGGACCCTGCGCTTGTACGGGCCGGGGCCCCGCCGCTATGCTCGAGCGATCATGAAGCTCTACAACTATTTTCGTTCCTCCGCCTCCTTCCGCGTCCGCATTGCCCTGGCACTCAAGGGATTGCCCTATGACTACCAGGCCGTGCACATCGCGCGCGGCGACCACAAGAAGCCGCCGTACGCGGACATCTCGGCCGACACGCTGGTGCCCATGCTGGAGCTGGACGACGGAACGCGCCTGTCGCAATCGATGGCCATCATCGAGTACCTGGACGAAGTGCAGCCCGAGCCGCGCCTGCTGCCGGCCGACCCGCTGGGCCGCGCGCGCGTGCGTGCACTGGCCGAATCCATCGCCTGCGAAATCCATCCGCTGAACAACCTGCGCGTGCTCAAGTACCTGGTGCGCGAGCTCAAGCAGGACGACGATGCCAAGAATGCCTGGTACCGCCACTGGGTGCGCGAAGGCCTCGAAGCCTTCGAGCGCCAGCTGGCGCAGCTGCCGCCCTCCACCTACTGCTACGGCGACACGCCCACCCTGGCCGATTGCTGCCTGGTGCCGCAGATCTTCAACGGCCAGCGCTTCAACTGCGACTTCAGCGGCCTGGACCGCACCATGCGGGCCTTCGAGGCCTGCATGAAGCTTGAAGCCTTCCAGGCCTCGCAGCCTTCGCGCTGCCCGGACGCGGAAGCGTGACCACACCCAACGTGCTCGATCCCGACTGGATCGTTCCCGACTGGCCCGCCCCTCCGGGCGTGCGCGCGGTGTGCACCACGCGCGCCGGGGGCGTGTCCAGCGGCCCCTATGCCAGCCTGAACCTGGGCGATCACGTGGGCGACGTGCCGGCCAGCGTGGCAGCCAACCGGCAGCGACTGGCGCAGGCCATCGATGCACGGCCGGTGTTCCTGCGGCAGGTGCACGGCACCGATGTGGCGGTGCTCGATGCCGCGACGGCCGACGACACCGAGGCCGATGCGGCCTGCACCGCCCATGCGGGCCTGGCCTGCACCGTGATGGTGGCCGACTGCCTGCCGGTGCTTTTCACCGATGCGCAGGGCCGGCGCGTGGCGGCGGCCCATGCCGGCTGGCGCGGGTTGGCGTCGGGCGTGTTGTCTCGGGCGGTGCAGAGCTTCGAGGACAACGAGGGCGGGCGCGACGAAATCATGGCCTGGCTCGGCCCGTGCATCGGGCCGGAGGCTTTCGAGGTGGGCGGCGAAGTCAAGGCGCAGTTCGAGGCGGCCGACACCGAGGCGGCCCGATGCTTCAAGCCCGCCGGTGCGCCGGGCAAATGGCTGGCAGACCTGCCTGCGCTGGCGCGGCTGCGCCTGCAGGCACTGGGCGTGCGGCAGATCCATGGCAACGACGGCAGCGTCGGCTGGTGCACCGTGGCCAACGCGTCACGGTTCTTTTCCTACCGGCGCGAGCGGATCAGCGGGCGCCTGGCCGCCCTGGTCTGGCGCGAGCGCTGAGCCTGGCGCGGCGGCACCGGCCGCCATGGCCGCTTCGCGCGCGGCCTGTTCGCGGGCCTGGCGGGCCCGGCGCCGCGCCGGCGTGCGCATGATGTAGGCAATGATCGCCACAGGCAGCGCCCCATACAGCACGAAGGTGAAGATGGCGCCCAGCACCGTGCCGGTGGTGTTCGTGGCCTCGGCCACGGCCATCATCAGGGCGACATAGAGCCAGGCGATGATCACGAGATGCATAAGTCGAGAAGCGCGATGCGCCTTTGCGGTTCGCGTTGTGGGGGGTCGTCGAATGCAGCATACTCAATGCGCGAGCATCCGCACCTCACAGGGACAGGAGACACCCATGAACAAGCAAGGCGCCACAACGGCCGAAGCCATGCTCGGCCAATTCGCGCAGGGATGGACCCAGGCGCTGGCTTCGATCCAGGCCTTGGGCAAGGGCAATGGCGGCGACACGGGCGACACAGGCCATGGGGCTTCCTGGCAGTTTCCGCAGATCAGCTTCGACCCGCAGCAGCTGCAGGCCATGCAGCAGCAGTATGTTTCCCAGGCCGCTGAGCTTTGGCAAAAAGGCTTCGCGGCACATTCACTGGGGGATCGGCGTTTTGCCGGTGAAGCATGGGGCGCCAATCCGGTGGCGTCGCTCGCCGCGGCGGTCTACCTGCTCAATGCGCGGACCATGATGGCGCTGGCAGAGTCGGCGCAGGCCGACGACAAGACCCGCGCGCGCCTGCGCTTCGCGGTCGAGCAATGGATGGCGGCCAGCGCGCCCAGCAACTTCCTGGCCTTCAATGCCGAGGCCCAGCAAAAAGCCATCGACACCCAGGGCGAGAGCATTGCCCGCGGCATGCAGAACCTGCTGGGCGACATCCAGCAGGGCCACCTCAGCATGACCGACGAGCGCGCCTTCGAGGTGGGCCGCAACGTGGCCACCACCGAGGGCGCGGTGGTGTTCGAGAACGAGCTGTTCCAGCTGCTCGAATACAAGCCGGCCGGCGCCAAGGTGTACGAGCGGCCCTTCCTGCTCATACCGCCTTGCATCAACAAGTTCTACATCCTCGACCTGCAGCCCGACAACTCCCTCATCCGCTACGCGGTGGAGCAGGGGCACCGCGTGTTCGTGGTGAGCTGGCGCAACCCGGACGAGTCGCTGCGCGAAGCCACCTGGGACGACTACATCGAGAACGCCGCCATCCGCGCCATCCACACGGTGCAGGAGATCTCGGGCAGCGAGCAGATCAACGTGCTGGGCTTCTGCGTGGGCGGCACCATCCTGGGCACCGCGCTGTCGGTGCTGGCCGCGCGCGGCGAGCATCCGGCAGCCTCGGTCACCTTCCTCACCACGCTGCTGGACTTTTCCGACACCGGCATCCTCGACGTGTTCATCGACGAGCCCACGGTGCAGTTCCGCGAGCTCACCATGGGGCAGGGCGGGCTCATGCCTGGCGGCGACCTGGCTTCCACCTTCAGCTTCCTGCGGCCCAACGACCTGGTCTGGAACTACGTGGTGGGCAACTATCTGAAGGGTGAAACGCCGCCCGCCTTCGACCTGCTGTACTGGAACTGCGACGCCACCAACCTGCCGGGCCCGTTCTATGCCTGGTACCTGCGCAACACCTACCTCGAGAACAAGCTCTCCACGCCCGGTGCGCTCACCGTGTGCGGCGAGAAGGTCGACCTGGGCGCCATCAAGTCGCCGGTGTACATCTACGGCTCGCGCGAGGACCACATCGTGCCCATCGGCGGCGCCTATGCGAGCACGCAGCTGCTCAAGGGCAAGAAGCGCTTCGTCATGGGCGCCTCGGGCCACATTGCCGGCGTGATCAATCCGCCGGCCAAGAAAAAACGCAGCCACTGGATCCGCGAAGACGGCAAGCTGCCGGCGGCACATGCCGACTGGGCGGCCGGCGCCACCGAGCATCCGGGCAGCTGGTGGACCGACTGGTCCAAGTGGCTGGCCTCGCATGCCGGCAAGCAGATCGCGGCGCCCAAGGCCTACGGCCGGGGCACCAAGTACAAGGCGAAGGAGCCGGCACCCGGCAGCTACGTCAAGGCCAAGGCCTAGGCCTCAATTCACCCCCCCCTCAAGCTCGAGTTCATCAGGAGATCACCATGGAAGACATCGTCATCGTTTCTGCCGCGCGCACGGCAGTGGGCAAGTTCGGCGGTTCGCTGGCCGGCATTCCGGCCACCGAGCTGGGCGCCGTCGTCATCAAGGAAGTACTGCAGCGCGCCAAGCTGAGCAACGACCAGGTCGGCGAAGTCATCATGGGGCAGGTGCTGGCCGCCGGCGTCGGACAGAACCCGGCGCGCCAGGCGCTGATCAAGAGCGGCATCGTCAAGGAAACACCTGCGCTCACCATCAATGCCGTGTGCGGCTCGGGCCTCAAGGCCGTCATGCTGGCCGCCCAGGCCATCGCCTACGGCGACAGCGAGATCGTCGTGGCCGGCGGCCAGGAAAGCATGAGCCTGGCGCCGCACGTGCTGCCCAACTCGCGCAACGGCCAGCGCATGGGCGACTGGAAGCTGCAGGACACCATGATCATCGACGGCCTGTGGGACGTGTACAACCAGTACCACATGGGCATCACGGCCGAGAACGTGGCCAAGAAGTACGGCATCGACCGCTCGGCGCAGGACGAGCTGGCCCTGGCCAGCCAGACCAAGGCCGCCGCCGCGCAGGACGCCGGCAAGTTCAAGGACGAGATCGTCGGCGTCACCATTCCGCAGAAGAAGGGCGACCCGGTGGTGTTCAACACCGACGAGTTCATCAACCGCAAGACCAGCGCCGAAGGCCTGGCCGGCCTGCGCCCCGCCTTCGACAAGGCCGGCGGCGTGACGGCGGGCAATGCCTCGGGCCTGAACGACGGCGCCGCCGCCGTGGTGGTCATGTCGGCCAAGAAGGCCGATTCGCTGGGCCTCAAGCCCCTGGGCCGCATCGCCAGCTTCGCCACCACCGGCCTGGACCCGGCCTACATGGGCATGGGCCCGGTGCCGGCCTCGCAGAAGGCCCTGCAGCGCGCCGGCTGGAAGCCGGCCGACCTCGACCTGCTCGAGATCAACGAAGCCTTTGCCGCACAGGCCTGCGCGGTGAACAAGGAAATGGGCTGGGACATCAACAAGGTCAACGTCAACGGCGGTGCCATTGCCATCGGCCACCCCATCGGTGCTTCCGGCTGTCGCATCCTGGTCACGCTGCTGCACGAGATGCAGCGCCAGAACGCCAAGAAGGGCATCGCGTCGCTGTGCATCGGCGGCGGCATGGGCGTGGCGCTGACCATCGAGCGCTGAGCCCCGCGCCCGGCACGCCGCCATGCGCTGCTCAGCGCTTGGCGTCGCGCGGCGGGCGCTTGGCGGGCGGGCGGAGCCTGGCGCGTTCCGCCTCCTGCCCTGAAGGCGTCTGCGCATCCAATCCACGATCGGGCGATTCGGCCACCTGCGGCAGGTCCGTGCCGTGCTCGATCAGCTCCTCGATGACCAGCCGGCCATAGCGCTGCGCGCGCTCGGCGCCATGCGCCTTCGCAATGGCCGCCACGCGCACCGCCAGGTCGCCCTCGGCGCGCACGATGAGCCAGTGGTAGCCCAGCTCGGCCAGTTCGCGGTGCGCTTTCACCAGGTTGAGTTCCTGCCCGAAGTTGACCAGCGGGCTGGCGTCCAGGATGTCGCTGTCGACCTGCTCGACCATCTGCCGGTCGGTCATGAAGTGGATGGCGTCGCCTTCCAGCCCCGCCTCCTTGGCCAGGGCGGCGCGGGCGGCTTGCGCCTGCTGCGCCGTGGGAAAGGAAATGACGACATGGCCCACGGGCTTGTAGACGCCGAAGCTTGTGTTGTCCGGTTCACTCATGTGTTGGCTCCAATTCGATGGCCGCTGCGCTCCTGGGCCAGCAGCGCGAGCAGGCGCCGCTCGCCCAGGCGCAGGCCCC
>NZ_BCUU01000032.1 GCF_001591385.1 Variovorax soli NBRC 106424 | reverse complement strand
GAGCCGGCTCGACTGCTTCGCCCCGCGCGGCGGGACGCTGGCCGTGCCGGCGCAGCTTGCCGTGCTGCGGCGCCGGGAACTCGACGAGATGCTGCGCCAGGCGGCATTGAAAGCCGGCGCCCGCTGGCAGTCACCGCTTCGGCTGGAAGCCCTGCTGGAAGATGCCGCCGGCCGGGTGATCGGCGCCCGCCTGCGCGAGGGCGAATCGGTGTGCGAGGTGCGGGCGCGCTGGACGGTGCTGGCCACCGGCGCCGACGCCAGGGCGCTGGAAGCCGCCGGCATGTGCGAGCGCCGTGCGCCCAGCGGCATGGCCCTGCGCGGCTACGCGCACCGGCCCGACATGGCAGGGCAGATCGGCGGGCTGCAGGTGGTGTGGCACAAGGCCCTGCGCGGCGGCTACGGCTGGATCTTTCCGGCCGGGGGCGGGCGCTTCAACATCGGCGTGGGCTACCTGCATCGCCGGGGGGCCGAGCGGGACCATCAAGGCGCACCCAACCTGCGCGAACTGCTGGCCGCCTTCGCACGCGTGCACCCGCCGGCGCAAGCGTTGCTGCAGGAGGGCGGGGCGGCGCTGGGCGAGCTCAAGGGCGCGCCGCTGCGCTGCTCGCTCGGCGGCGCCCGCAAGTCGCGCCCCGGCCTGCTGGTGGCGGGCGAGGCGGCGGGCAGCACCTACCTCTTCACCGGCGAAGGCATCGGCAAGGCCATGGAAAGCGGCATGGCGGCGGCGCAGGCCATCGTGCAGGAAAGCGGCAGCGATGCCGGCGTGCGCACCGCCTACGAATCGGCCCTGGCTTCGCTCAAGCCCCGCTTCGCCGCCTACGAGCTGGCGAACCGCTTCAACGAGTACCCCTGGATGGTCGACCTGACGGTGTGGCGCGCCCGGCGCAGCCCCGCCCTGCTGGCGCGCCTGGCCGGCGTGCTCGACGAAAGCCAGGACCCGAGCGCTTTCGTCAGCGCCCAGGGCCTGCTGCGCCTGCTGTTCCAGGCGCGCTGAACCCATGGGCTTGCCAGGGGCACCGGCCTGACCTATAAGTAGCAGCAGTTTTCCTTTGCCGGCTCCTCGAACGCGAGAGGAGCCAAGAAAAGGAGGGCGCGTGAAGCGACGCATCTACTGGCTCATGCCGCACCTGGCGAGCGCCAGGTGGGTCATGCAAGACCTGTTCGAGGCAGGCGTGGACAGTGCGTGCATTCACTTTGCGGCCGCCGAGGGTGCCGACCTGGCGGATCTGCACGAAGCCAACATCTGGCAAACCTCCGACGTCGTGCGCGCGGCCAAGAACGGCCTGCTCATCGGCTGCGGGCTGGGCGCCTTCGTGGGCCTGGTGGCCGCCGCGCTGTACCCGCTGGTGGAAGACGACATCACGTGGGAGCTGAGCGCGATCCTGGCGCTGCTGGGCGGCCTCATGGGCGCCTGGTCGGCCAGCATGATCGGCATCTCCATCCCGAGCCAGCGGCTGGAGCGCTTTGCCGGTGCGCTGGAAGCCGGCCAGATCCTGCTGATGGTGGACCTGCCGCCCGAGCGCGTGCGGGCGATCGAGACCCTGCTGGCGACAACGCATCCGGAGGCCCACTTCGAGGGCGAGGATGCACTGCCGGCCTTCTGATGGCAGAGAAGGGCGGCACCAATGATCATGGCCTGGGTGCTGCTCGCCGTCGTCGTCGGCTCGGTGCTGTTCCACGTTTTCAACCCGTGGTGGGTCACGCCGCTGGCGTCCAACTGGAAGACGATGGACGACACGCTGACCATCACGGTGGTCATCACGGGCCTGTTCTTCGTCGCCATCAACCTGTTCGTGGTGTATGCGCTGCTGCGCTTCCGCCATCGCGACGGCGCACCGCACGCCAAGGCCGAGCCTGACAACAAGAAGCTCGAGCGCTGGCTGATCGGCGGCACCAGCGTCGGCGTGGCCGCCCTGCTGGCGCCCGGCCTGCTGGTCTATGCCAACTACGTGAACGAGCCGCGCGACGCGCTGCTGCTCGAAGTGGTGAGCCAGCAGTGGCAGTGGCGCTATCGCCTGCCCGGGCCCGACGGAAAACTGGGCGCGAGCGACGCCCGCTTCGTGTCGGGCGCCAATCCCTTCGGGCTGGACCCGAACGACCCGCGCGGGCAGGACGACCTGCTGGTGCTCGGCAACGAAGTGCACCTGCCGGTGGGCAAGCCGGTGGTGGTGGTGGCCCGTTCGCACGACGTGCTGCACGATTTCTTCGTGCCGCAGTTCCGCGCGCGCATGAACACCGTGCCGGGGCAGGTCAGCCGCTTCTGGTTCACGCCGACGGTGCCGGGACGGTATGAGGCGCTGTGCGCGCAGCTGTGCGGCGTGGGCCATCCCGACATGCGTGGCTACGTGGTGGTGGAAGAGCCGGCGCAGTACGCCGCCTGGCAGCAGGGCCTGGTGAACTTCGCGGTGGCCAGCAAGCCGGTGCCGGCAGCCATCGCAGCGAGCAACCCGCTGGTCGACAAGGGCCGCCAGCTGGCCGATTCCAAGGGCTGCGTCGCCTGCCACACCATCGACGGCTCGCCGCGCGTGGGCCCCACCTGGAAGGGCCTGTACGGCAAGAACGAAACCATGGCCGACGGCTCGACCGAGAAGGTGGACGAGGCCTACCTGCGCAACTTCATCCTCGACCCGCAGGCCAAGCGGGTGAAGGGCTTCCAGCCGGTGATGCCCAGGCTGCCGCTCACGGACGAGGAAGTCTCGGCCCTCGTGGCCTACATCCAGACCCTGGGCGGAGCCCCCGCCGCAGGAGAGCAGAAGGCACAGCGCTGAAGGAAACGACGCCATGGCCCACGCCGACACGCTCGATCTGCACGCACACGACGATGCGCATCCACCGCCGAGCTTCTGGACGCGCTACGTCTGGAGCCAGGACCACAAGGTGATCGCGGTGCAGTACACCTGCGTGGCCATCGCGGTGGGTGTGGTGGGCGTGCTGCTGTCCAACCTCATGCGGCTGCAGCTGGGCTTTCCGGGCCTGTTCGAGTTCATCAACGCCGAGCGCTACTACCAGTTCATCACCATGCACGGGATGATCATGGTGATCTACCTGCTCACCGCGCTGTTCCTGGGCGGCTTCGGCAACTACATGATCCCGCTCATGGTGGGGGCGCGGGACATGGTGTTTCCCTACATGAACATGCTGAGCTTCTGGGTCTACCTGCTCTCGGTGGTGGTGCTGCTGGCCAGCTTCTTCGTGCCTGGCGGGCCCACCGGCGCGGGCTGGACGCTGTATCCGCCGCAGTCGATCCTGCCGGGTACGCCGGGGCATGGCGCGGGCATCGTGCTGATGCTGGTGTCGCTCCTGATCTTCATCGTGGCCACCACCATGGGCGGCCTGAACTACGTCACCACCGTGCTGCAGGCGCGCTGCGAGGGCATGACGCTCTTGCGCATGCCGCTCACGGTGTGGGGCATCTTCATTGCCACCATCCTGGCGCTCATCGGTTTTCCGGCGCTGTTCGTCAGCGGCGTGATGCTGCTGCTGGACCGCACGCTGGGCACCAGCTTCTTCATGCCGGCACTGGTGTCCTTGGGGCAGGTGACCGGCTACAAGGGCGGCAGCCCGCTGCTGTTCCAGCACCTGTTCTGGTTCTTCGGCCACCCGGAGGTCTACATCGTGGCGCTGCCGGCCTTCGGCATCGTGTCAGACCTGATCAGCGTGCATGCGCGCAAGAGCATCTTCGGCTACCGGATGATGGTGTGGGCCATCGTGGTGATCGGTTTGCTGAGCGTGGTGGTGTGGGCGCACCACATGTTCGTGGCGGGCATGAACCCTTACTTCGCCTTCTTCTTCGCCACCACCACGCTGATCATCGCGGTGCCCACGGCGATCAAGGTCTACAACTGGGTGCTCACGCTGTGGCGCGGCGACATCCATCTCACGGTGCCGATGCTGTTCGCCATCGCCTTTTTGTGCACCTTCGTCATCGGCGGGCTCACCGGTCTCTTCCTGGGCAATGTGAGCGTGGACATTCCGCTGTCGGGCACCTACTTCGTGGTGGCGCACTTCCACATGGTGATGGGCGTGGCGCCGCTGCTGGTGATCTTCGGCGGCATCTACCACTGGTACCCGAAGGTGACGGGCCGCATGCTCGACGACCGGATGGGGCACATCCACTTCTGGGTGACCTTCATCGGCACCTACCTCATCTTCTTTCCCATGCACTACCTGGGCGTGCTGGGCATGCCCCGGCGCTACCACCACTTCGAGGGCTATGCCTTCATTCCGCCCTCGGCGCACCTGCTCAACGAGTGGATCACGGTCATGGCGCTGGTGGTGGCCACGGCGCAGTTCATCTTCATCTTCAACCTGGGCTGGAGCCTGAAGTACGGCCGGGCGGCCGGGCCGAACCCATGGCGCGCCGCGTCGCTGGAATGGCAGACCCCGCAGACCCCGCCGGTGCACGGCAACTGGGGCGAGAAGCTGCCCGTGGTGTATCGCTGGGCCTATGCCTACGGCGCCAACGGCGGACCGCATGACTACATCGCGCAGAACGCGCCGCCCGAGGCCGGCGGAATCGAGCCGGACCATCGCGGGCATGAGGGCAAGGGAGTGACAGCATGAACAACACCGCAAGGAAGACCAGGTTGAAAGACGTTCTTCGCACCGCAGCGCGCTGCTGGAGGGATACGCGATGAGCGCGGTCATTCCCGTTTCCGCCACCGTGCCGCGCGTGGCCCATGGCGGTCCGCCGCCGCGCGAGCCGCGGATGCGGGCCGCCAGCATCGGCCTGTGGGTCTTCATGGGCGTGGCGACCTCGCTGTTCCTGCTGTTTGCCTGGGCCTATGTGATGCGCATGAGCGAGGGCGATGCCGTGGCCCTGGCATTGCCGCGGCAACTGCTCTTGAGCACCGCGCTGCTGCTGGCCGGCAGCGTCGCGCTGGAGCTGGCGCACGGCGTGGCGCGCGAATGCGACCTGGTGCCCACCGCAGACAACATCGGCCGCGCGCAGCGCCTGCTGCTGGCCGGCGGGCTGTGCGCCGTGGCCTTCCTGGCCTCGCAGCTGTGGGCCTGGCAGGCCATGCTGTCGGCACAGGTCAGGCTGGCCTCGCATCCGGCCGGCAGCTTCTTCTACCTGGTCACGGCCATGCACGGCCTGCACCTGGCCGGCGGCCTGATCGGCTGGGTCTGGACGGTGCACCGAGCCTGGCGCCAGCCGGCGGCCACGGCCTGGCGCATCGGCCTGGTGGCGCGCTACTGGCACTTCATGCTGGCGGTATGGCTGGGCCTGTATGCCCTGCTGCACTGGCTGACGCCGGAAGCGGCACGCTTCATCTGCGGCGTGGCCTGAGCGGAGCCCAAGAACAAGAAGGGATCGCCATGAGCAGCACCACCATCGAACCGTCGTCCATGCCGCGCACGGAGGCCGCAGCGCCCCCACTGGTGTCGCCGTCGTCGGTGCCCCATGCCCGCCGAGGCGCCGATGGGGCGGCCGGCGGACTGCGCGGGCTGGTCGCCGACTGGTCGGGCGACCGCCAGACCTTCAAGGTCTCGTGGGGCAAGGCGATGATGTGGATCTTCCTCTTGTCCGACACCTTCATCTTCAGCTGCTTCCTCACCGGCTACATGACGGTGCGGGTGTCGACCACCGTCGGCTGGCCCAACCCCAGCGAGGTGTTCGCGCTGCACGTGGGCGGGGCCGAGGTGCCGATGCTGCTCATCGCCATCATGACCTTCGTGCTGATCAGCAGCAGCGGCACCATGGCCATGGCGGTCAACTTCGCCTACCGGCGCGACCGCATCAACGCCGCCACGCTGATGATCGTCACGGCCACGCTGGGCGAGGTGTTCGTGGGCATGCAGGCCTTCGAGTGGTCCAAGCTCATCCTGGAAGAGGGCGTGCGGCCCTGGGGCAACCCGATGGGCGCGGCGCAGTTCGGCTCGGCCTTCTTCATGATCACCGGCTTTCACGGCCTGCACGTGACCTGCGGCGTGATCTACCTCTTCGTGGTCGCCTTCAGGCTGCTGCGCGGCGACTACGAAAAATCGGGCAACTACCAGATCGTGGAGATCGCGGGCCTGTACTGGCACTTCGTCGACCTGGTGTGGGTGTTCATCTTTGCGCTGTTCTACCTGTGGTGACGATGACGATGAAAGGCGCGGGCATCATGCAGACCGAACAACAACAGCTGCCGGCAAGCAAGGACAGCGGGCACCAGGAGCACCCGATCAAGCTCTACCTGCTGGTGTGGGGGCTGCTGTTCGTGCTCAGCGCCTTTTCGTACATGGTGGACTATTTCCAGCTCCAGGGGCTCCTGCGCTGGGCGCTGATCATCGCCTTCATGCTGCTCAAGGCCGGGCTGATCGTGGCCGTGTTCATGCACATGGCCTGGGAGCGGCTGGCGCTGGTGTACGCCATCCTGCTGCCGCCGCTGGCGCTGTTGGTGCTGGTGGGGCTGATGGCGCTGGAGGGCGGGCACACCTTCCTGACGCGCATGCTGTTCTTCCACTGAGGGCTACTTGACCGCCGCCCCGCGCAGCAGGAACTCCGTCACCTGCGCGATGAGGTAGTCGCGCTCCTTCGGATCATCCATCGAAGCACCCTCGCGAAAGAAATTCACCTGCGTCGCATGGTCCGCGTAGAACTGCGTGACGGCCCACAGGTGGAAGAGAAACAGCAACGGGTCCACCGGCCCCATCTGGCCCTGGTTCATCCAGTTGCGGATGACGGCCACCGCCTGGTCGGTGCGGCGCTTGCTCTGCAGCGCCATCATGGGTTTGAGCACCGGCGCGCCGCGCATCATCTCGGCGGCGAAGATGCGCGAGCGCAGCGGCTGCTCGAACGAGAAGAGCATCTTGCGCCGGATCAGGTCCGACAGCACGCGGCGCGCGCCGAAGGCCTCGTCCGCAAAGCCGAACACGCCGATCCAGTCGTCGATGATGTCCTGCAGCACCTGGGCGTACAGCGCGTCCTTGCTCTCGATGTAGTAGTGCAACTGCGCCTTCGACAGACCCGCCTTGTCGGCAATGGCCTGCGTGGTCGCGCCCTGCGGGCCGTCGGCGGCGAACACCTCGATGGCGGCCTGGTAGATCACCGCCAGCATCTGCGTGTACTTGCGCGAGCGCCCGCGCGTGGGCGAGGCGGGGGCCTCGGCCTCGTCCGGAATCTCGCCTGTCGTGGTGCCGGTGCTCGTCGTCATCATGGAAATGCGGATGGTGCCAGAGCCGCCCCTCTGTCAGAGATGAACCACCAGCTCCTGCTCGCGCGCCCGCGAGCAGCACAGCGCCACCTTGTGCTGGCGCTCGGCGCTGGTCAGGCAGAAGTCGCGGTGCTCCGCGCCTGCGCCTTCGGCGGGCACCACGCAGGTGCCGCACAGGCCCTGCTCGCACGACACGGGAATGTCGATGCCGAAGTCGTGCAGCGCATCCACGGCGGTCTGGTCGGCGGCCACCGGCACCGAGAAGCCGCGCTGCGTCAGGCGCAGGCTGAAGGGCCGGCCGGCCGGTACGCTGCTGTCGCTGGGTGCGGCAAAGTACTCGGCATGCACGGCCTCTTCGGGCCAGTGCGATGCGGCCTTTCGCACCGCGGCCATGAAGCCGGCCGGGCCGCACATGTACAGGTGCGTGCCGTCCTCGTGCGCGCGCAGCAGCGCGGCCAGGTCGATCTTCTCGTTGGCCGATGCGCCGTCGTCCAGGTGCAGGCGCACATGCGGCGCCAGGTCCGGCGCGGCCAGCGCATCGGCAAAGGCCAGGTGCTCGCGGCTGCGGGCGAACACGCACAGCGTGAAGTCGGCGCCGCGCCGCGCCAGGTGCTGCGCCATCGCCAACAGCGGCGTCATGCCGATGCCGCCGGCCAGCAGCAGGTGGCGCCGCCCATCGGCCTGCACCGGGAAGGTGTTGCGCGGCGCGCTGATGGGCAGCAGGTCGCCTTCGCGCACCCGCTCGTGCATGCTGGCCGAGCCGCCGCGGCTGGCGCCTTCGCGCTTCACGCCGATGAGGTAGCGCCCGTCGCTGCTCACTCCCGGCGCGCGCGCCAGCGAGTACTGGCGGGCGAAGCCACCCGGCATCTTCACGTCGATGTGCGCGCCTGCCTCGAAGCCGGGCAGCTCGCGCCCCCATGGGTGCGCCAGCTCGAAGGAGAGGATCTCCGGCGTCTCGCGCCGGATGCGCGCGACACGCACGGTCAGGGTGCGCTCCACCATCGCCTGTGCCTCGCTCAGTCCTTGGCCAGCGACTTGCGCAGGTCCACGCCGGTGCCCTTGTTCACGAATTGCAGCGTGTAGGCCTGGCGGTAGTCGAAGTCGGTGGGCTTGTACAGGCCCGCTTCCACGGTCTTCTCGTAGAAGTCCTTCATGCGCGCGTCGCTCATGGCGCCGATGCCCTGCGTGCGGGCGTCGCCCACGTCGATGTGCGCGCGCAGGATCGGGATGGACTTCTGGACGTACTCGTCGCTGATGTCGGGGTTGATCTTCTTGATCATCTCGTCGGCCGCCTTGTGGTCGCCGTACAGGTAGTTCACCCAGCCGATGTTGGTCGCCTCGACGAACCGGCGCACCACGTCGGGCTTGGTCTTGACCAGGTCCTGGCGGGTCTCGATGACCATGCCGTAGGTGGACCAGCCGGCATCGGCCAGGCTCAGCACCACCGGCTTGAAGCCGGCCTGCTTCTCCACCGCCAGCGGCTCGGAGGTGGCATAGGCCTGCTGCACCGACTGCTTGTCGGCCAGGAACTGCGACAGGCTGTAGTTGTAAGGGCGCACCTGCTCGTCGCGCACGCCGTAGGCCTTCTTCATCCACTGCCAGTAGCTGATCTGGCCGTCCTTGGCCAGCAGCACCGTCTTGGCCTTGGCGATGTCGGCGAACTTGTCGATGCCCTGGCCGGGGTGGGCGATGATGGCCTGCGGGTCGCGCTGGAAGTAGGCGGCGACCACCACGGTGGGCACCTTCTGCTTGATGTTGTCGAAGGCCATCAGCATGTTGCCGGTCATCAGGAAGTCGACCTTGCCGGCCGGCAGCATGGGGCGGTTGTTGACCTGCGGGCCGCCCTGCTGGATGTCCACCTCCAGGCCGTACTTCTTGTAGGTGCCGTCGGCCAGCGCCTGGTAGAAGCCGCCGTGGCCGGGCTGCGCGCGCCAGTTGGTGGCCATCACCACCTTGTCTTGGGCGATGGCGGCAAGGGCGGTGCCGGCCAGCAGCGCGGCGAGCAGGCCGCGGGCGGCGAAGGGAGCGTTGAGTTTCATGGTGGGATCCTTGGTGGGGGAAAGGTCAAAAGGGGGAGAGGCGGCCGCCGCCGGGCCGCCCCAAGGCGAGCCGCGCCTCCCCCTCGGGGGGTGGAGTTACACGCAGCGAAGCGGAGTGAAAAGCCGGGGGGCTCATGTTTCTCGGGCCATGTCAGGCGTCCAGCCACGCGTCTTGCCGGGGTTCATCAGGCCCATCGGGTCGCTGCGCTTCTTGAACTGGATCTGCGCGTCGTCGATGGTCTTCATGCCGCCGTCCTCGATGGTGAACACATGCGGGTTGAAGACCTGGCAGCCGCCCTGCGACTCGATCTCGCGGATCACTTCGTACTGGTGGGCCTCGCCCTTCCAGCGCACGAGCAGGATGCCGAAGGTGCCGGCCGCGTCGCCGGCGCGGGCGAAGTCCTGGTGCTGCAGCACGTCGCCCCCGAAGATGGCCAGGTGGCGCTCGACCACGGCCGGGTCGAAAGGCTGCGCGTACGCGATCTGCAGGTAGGTCCAGCTGCGGTCCAGCTTGAGGGCCTGCAGCGTGGTGTGGTTGAAGGCGCACTCGTAGGCGGGCGGCAGGCCCTGGGCGAGCAGCTCTTCCTCGGTGCCGGCCACGGAGATCGTGCCGCCGAATTGCGCCGCCAACTCGCGGAAGGCGTCCATCGATTCGGGCGACACCATCGCGAAGGCCGCGTGCCGGTCTGCCGGAAAGCGGTCGCCCATCGCGGTGTAGTAGGGCGAGAAGCGCTTCTCCACCGTGGTGAAGAGGAACAGGTCGAGCGCGGGCGAGGCCGCGGCGATGCCGAAGTCCAGCGCCTGCCGGTACTGCGGAAACAGCACGGTGCAGTGCACCCAGTCCACGGCCGGCGACAGCGCCACCTCCACGTCGAGGATCACGCCATTGGTGCCGAAGGCATGCTGCACCTGCTGGATCTCGTCGCCATGCAGCTCGATGATGCGCGGCTCGCGCTCCACCGTCATCACGCGGGCATGCAGCAGGTTGCCGGTGTCGCGCAGGATGCCGTGGCGGAAGGACCCGATGCCTCCGAAGCCGCCCGCGATGAAGCCGCCGATGGTGGCCACATGCCAGGTGGAGGGCCACATGCGCAGCGCCTGCCCGGTCTCGCGTGCCGCCAGGTCGATGTCGTGCATGCGCGCGCCGGCCTGCACGCGGATGCGGCCTTCGGCCAGGTCGAGCACGCGGCACATGGCGGTGACGTCCATGACCAGGCCGCCTTCCAGCGGCACGCACTGGCCGTAGTTGCCGGTGCCGCCGCCGCGCACGGTGAGCGGCAGCTTGTGCTTCGCGGCGGTGGCGGCCACCTGGCGCACGTCGTCTTCGGTGGACACCTTGACGACCAGCTCGGCGATGCAGCTGTCCAGCTGCGCGCTGAGGATGGGGCTGTACCAGTAGAAGTCGCGCGAGAGCTGCTTGCGCTGGCCGCGCGAGTCGATGATGTTCAGGCCGGCGAGGTCGCGGCGCACCGCGTCCCAGTCCGGCTGTTGGGATGAAAACGTTGGCAAGGCACTCATCGCATGCATTCCTTGGGCCAAAGCGGGAGACTCCGCGGAACCGGCTTTGCCGGGCCGCTGGAGTCGCCCCCTTGAGGGGGGGTCCGGAGCGACACGAAGTGCGCGGAGATTCGGGGGTGGGTCATCTTTCCTTCTTCATTTCGCTCTCGTGCCAGTGGCCGAGCACCGCGCGCGAGAGGCCGGCGAACACGAGGAAGATCACGATGCCCAGCAGGGACACGAGGAACAGCGCCGCGAACATCATCGGGATCTCGGTGCGGAAGCTCGACTCCAGGATGCGCGAGGCCAGGCCCGTCTCGCGGCCCGCGGTGCCGGCGGTGAACTCCGCCACCACCGCGCCGATCAGGCTCAAGCCGCCGGCGATCTTCAGGCCCGCCATGAAGTAGGGCAGGGCGCTGGGCACCAGCAGGTAGCGGAAGGTCTGCCAGGGCGAGGCCTTGTACAGCGTGAACAGGTCGCGCAGGTTGCTGTCCGCGCTCTTCAGGCCGATGACCGTGTTCGACAGGATCGGGAAGAAGGCCACGATCCAGGCGCACAGCAGCAGCGCCGCCGTGGTGCTCGACACGTAGATCAGGATCAGCGGCGCGATGGCGATGATCGGCGTCACCTGCAGGATCACCGCGATCGGAAAGAGCCCGATCTCCACCCACTTGAACAGCGCGAAGGCCACGGCCAGCAGCACGCCGCCCACGATGGCGGCGAACAGCGCCAGCAGGGTGAGCTTGACGGTGAACCACAGCGCGCCCGAGAGCGTGTCCCAGTTCTCGATGAGCGTGGTGAAGATGAGCGATGGCGCCGGCAGGATGTAGTGCGGAATCTGGTGGATGCGCACCACCGCTTCCCACAGCAGCAGGATGCCGAGGATGACGGCGGCCGGCACGGCCACGCGCAGCATGGCGTCGCGCCGGTAGAGGGCGTCTTCGCGCGCCTTCAGTTCTTCGGTGGTGGGAGCGCGTTGGTCGGCGTCGGACATGGCGGCGGTGGCGGCAGAGGCTGCTTCAGTGATCGACGTCATGGAGGGCTCCGTGCAGGGATTGCGACACCGCCTGGCAGTGCGCGTTGTAGCGGCTGGACGTGCGGAAGGCTTCGCCGCGCGGATAGGGCTCGTCGATGCGGATCTCGTCGATCACGCGGCCCGGGCGCGCGGCCATCACCACGATGCGGTTGGACAGATACACCGACTCGTACACGCTGTGCGTGACGAAGATGACCGAGAAGCGGTGCTCGCGCCAGATGGCCAGCAGGTCGTTGTTGAGCTTGATGCGCGTCATCTCGTCGAGCGCGGCAAAGGGCTCGTCCATGAGCAAGAGGCGCGGGCGCGTGACCAGCGCGCGGGCGATGGACACGCGCATCTTCATGCCGCCCGAGAGTTCGCGCGGGTACACATCGGCAAAGCGCGACAGGCCCACCATCTCCAGCGCCTGCTTCACCACCGGCGCGGCGGCATCGCGAGAAACGCCCGTGAGCTTGAGCGGCAGCCACACGTTGTCGAACACCTTGGCCCAGGGCATGAGCGTAGGCTCCTGGAACACGAAGCCCAGGTCGCGGTCGATCTTGCCGGCGCCCTGGCCGGCTGCAGCGCCGGTCGACCATTGCATCTCGCCCGAGCTGATGCGCGTGAGCCCGGCGACGAGGCGCAGCGCCGTGCTCTTGCCGCAGCCCGAGGGGCCCAGGAAGCTGATGAAGTCGTGCTCGCCAACGTTCAGCGACATGCCCTGCAGGGCGAGCGTTCCGTTGGCAAAGCGCTTGCTGACGTTGCGCAGGCTGACCAGCGCGGCGGTGGAGTCGGTGCTGCTCATGAGGGTGGCTCCTTGCGCGCTTCAGCGCCAGGCCGGCTCGTTGGCCAGGCGCTCGAGCGGGAAGCGGTCCACTTCCTGCAGAAGCTCGACGAAGCGCTTGCCCACGTGGTCGAGCACCGCCTTGCCCTTGTCCGCCGAGGCGCGGGTGGCGTCGCCGGCCGCGCCCATCGGGTTCATGTCCTGGATCTGCCAGCCGAGCTTGCCGCTGGGGCTGATGGACAAAAACTTGTTCTCCGCCGCCAGGTCCTCGGTCATGGAGCGGAAATTGCGGAACTGGTCGGGCCGCACATAGTCGGGCGTGAGGTGCAGCATCACCGAGCTTTCCAGGTCGCCGGCATGCACGCCGTGCTTGCCTTCGTGCGCGGTAAAGAGGCCCTCGGGCAGGCCCAGGGTGTACCAGTTGGCGGCCACCACCATCATGCCGTGCGCCTCGCGCAGGTCGCGCGCCACGATGTCCATCACGCTCATCTGGCCGCCGTGGCTGTTGTAGAGCACCAGCTTCTTCACGCCGGCGCGGGCCACGCAGTTGCCGATGTCGGTCCACATGGAAATGAGCGTGCTGGCCGACACGGTGAGCGTGCCGGGGTAGCGCGAATGCTCGTTGCTCTTGCCGTAGGGCACGGTGGGCAAGAAGAGCACCGGCAGTTCATCGGGGATGTGGGGCAGGCTGGCCGCCACCATGCCGTCGATGGTGGCGGTGTCGGTGGACATGGGCAGGTGCGGGCCGTGCTGTTCGGTGGCGCCCACCGGCAGCACCGCGATCAGGCGGGAGCGGTCAAGGCGGGAGAACTCTTCGCTGGTCAGGTCGGACCAGAAACGGCTGCGGAGGCGGGGCGGATTCATCAGGCAGGCCTTTCGCGGGCAGGGTGGGGCGGCGGAGCCTAAATTATCCATGTGGTCAAAAATGAGGTGTCGGTGTTTACCCCCGGGAAGCCGTCAGGATTGCAAGTGCGTGTGTACCGGCGCCAAGGCGCCAGTCAAGTTTGATCGGGTGGTAAGGGTTGGCGGCGGCTTTTAGCGCTGCACGATGTAGCGGTTGACCTGCGGCCCGCCCTCGCCCACGTGGAAGGCCAGCCGGCGCTCCCGCAGGGTGATGTCGGCCGCGGTGGCGCGGCCGAAGCGGCGCAGGTGTTCGGTCCACGACTCGTCCAGGATCTGCTCCACGTAGCGGCTGGGCTCGCCCACGTGGTGCAGCAGCGCCCATTCGATGGCGCCCTGGCTCAGGCGCACGCGGCGGGTCTCTTCCATCACCTGCTTGAAGGCGTCCGCGCGCGCCGGGTCGATGTGGTATTCGATGGTGACCAGCACGCGGCCTTCTTCACCGGGCTTGATGGACGGCGGGCTGGCCGCCCAGCCCTCGTGCGCGGGGCTCACGTCGTCCTCGTCCTGCGGGTCGTTCACGTAGCGCAGGGCCAGCAGCATCAGCAGCACGCCGCTCACCGACGCCGCCAGCAGGCTGGTGCGCAGGCTGGAAACAGTGGCCACCTGCCCCCACAGCGCCGCGCCGAAGGCGCTCGCACCCATGATGGCCATCTGGTAGGTGGCCATGCCGCGCGCACGCACCCAGTTGGGCAGCGACAGCTGCGCCGACACGGACAGCGAGTTGGCAGAGGTGATCCACGCTATGCCGCCCATGAACATGGCCGGCACCGCGACCCACGCGTTGGGCGCCACCGACATCACGGCCGTGGCCGCCGCCTGCAGGATGGCGCCGCGCAGCACCAGCGCGTCGCGTCCCATGGCCTGGCGCAGGCGCGGCAGCAGCAGCACCGCCACGATGGCGCCCGAACCCATGGCCGCCAGCAGCAGTGTGAAGGTGCCCGCGTCGCCGCCCTTCAGTCCCCGCGCCAGCAGCGGCAGCAGGGCCAGCAGGGCGGTGGAATGCAGGAAGAAGATCGCGACCCGAAGCAGCACCGCCCGCATGCGCTGCGACTGCCAGACGAACTGCACGCCCACCCGCATGGCGCTGACCAGCCGCTCCCGACCCAGCGGGCTGGGCGTGTGCTCGCGCCGCCAGCGCACCACGACGAAGCCGGAGATCACCGACAGCACCGCATTGAGCGCGAACACCCACACGCTGCCGGCGCCGGCGATGAGCACGCCCGCCAGCAGCGGCCCGATGATGCGCGAGGCATTCATGGCAATGCCGTTCAGCCCCAGGGCCGAAGGCAGGTGCGTGCGCGGCACCAGCTCGGGCACGATGGCGGAGAACACCGGCCAGCGCATCGCCAGGCCGATGCCGTTGGCGAAGGTCAGGGCGAGCAGCAGCGGCGCGGTGATCAGGTCCAGCGCAATGGCGCCGCACAGCACCACCGCCGTGCCGGCCAGCCAGAACTGCGTGGCCATGAGCCAGCGCCGCCGGTCCAGGATGTCGGCCAGCGCGCCGCTGGGCAGCCCCAGCAGGAACACCGGCAGCGTGGAGGCCGACTGCACCAGCGCCACCCAGATCGGCGAGTTGTTCAGCGTGGTCATCATCCACGCCGCCGCCACGTCGTTCATCCACATGCACACGTTGGCGATCAGCCAGGTGCTCCAGAGCATGCGGAAGACGGGGATGCTCAGCGGTTCGAGGGCGCCGACGCGGGCGGGCGGCGCGGCGAGGGGGGCTTCTTCTGTGGAGAGGGGCGGCATCGGCCCCCGATTGTGACGCGGCCCGGCGAACTCAAGCCCAGCGCAAGGCGTCGGGGCGCCAGGTGGCCGTCGCCTGGCTGTTGGCGGCCGCCACCTCCGTCGCAGGCCACAGCAAGTGGTCGAGCAGCGTGACGGTGTCGCCGAGGCTGGCGGCGCTGATGCGGTTCCTGTTCAAGAACGCCTGCCATTGGCGCAGCTTGGCAGCGTCTTCGCTGAACTGCTTCGTCAGTGCAAGCGGGCGCTCGGCAGGCAGCGCGGTTTGCCGCCGGGCAAAGGTGGCGGCGATGGCAGCGGCCAGCGTGGCGCCATCCAGCGTCGTGCGCCGTGCAATCACGGCGAGATCGAAGAAGTCCTTCATGCGGCTGTTGGCCTGACCCAGCATCACCATGGCCTGGTACTTCTCGGCGATCACCGTGTAGACCGGATAGACGCGCAGCGTAGGGGCCGGGAAGTCGCCCAGCAAGGTGGGATATGCCATGGTCTGAGGCTGCGGCGTCACGGCATCGCCAAAGCCCACGTCGATCTGCAGGGCGCAGCGCGCGGAACCTATGCGCGCCGCCAGCGTGATGCGGATGCCACCGTAGGTGGTGTCCTCTCGAATGGCCTGCGCCTTCACGGACGCGGGATCGAACGCGATGCCATCGCACATGTCCATGGCGGCGACTTCGCGGAACGTGGCGATCAGGTTCGCCGCATCATCGGGGCCGAAGCCGAGCAGGTCGGCATCGCGCGTCGGCCGGTGCGGGGTGTCGTACCACAGCGCAAAGAGCAGCGCGCCCTTGAGCAGGAACCGGTCGGCATGCCTCGATGCGCTGATGCGAGCCAGCAGGCGCTCCGTTGCGAAGCGGTTGAGCAGCAGGCTGTAGTCGTCGCCTCGTTCCTTGGCGAGTGTCAACAGGCGGGCCAGGATCGATGCCGGGAGATTGGCGCTCATTGCGTCACCGCCTCAAGGTAGGGCTGCATGACGCGCTCGACCCGGTTGATCCTGGCGAAATGATGGAGTTCGGCCGTGGTGACCTTGCGGCTGCGCCAGGCTTCCTTGAGGGCCTCCAGTGCCACGTCCAGGCCGATCTTGTTGCGGAACTTGAAGCAGTCAGTCACCGTCTTGGCCGCGCAGTACACACGAATGGCGGCGCCGTGCTCGGTCACTGTCTGGATGCCGTCGCT
Source organism: Variovorax soli NBRC 106424 (assembly GCF_001591385.1). Taxonomy (GTDB): domain Bacteria; phylum Pseudomonadota; class Gammaproteobacteria; order Burkholderiales; family Burkholderiaceae_C; genus Variovorax; species Variovorax soli. The sequence continues at coordinate 33,418 of NZ_BCUU01000032.1, read as the reverse complement.
GTAGGCCGCACCGCGCAGCCGAGTGATGCGCAGCGCCGGGTAGCTCAGCACCGGGGTTTGCGTTCCTTCCGGCAGGGCGACCCAGACTTCGTGCGGCAGTTGCGTGCCGATGCCGTGGAATTGCAGGGCGCTCAGCAGACACAGCACCGCTTTGGGCACGCGCTGGCAGACCTCGATCAGGGTCTGGTGCTCGGTGATCTCTGCGTCGGGCAGCCCGTACAGGCCGCGTGCGAGCCGCTGCAGTTTGCCGGTCTGGTGAAGCCGGAGCAGGAGTTGCGGCGACCAGCCGTGTTCGCGCACATCGGCAGCCCGCAGCACGCGTCGCCGCCCTGCCAGTGCGAGGATGTGCTCGGATTGGTTCATGAGAATGGAAGTTTAATAACCGCATTACTTTTCTGCAAGTCATGCGATTTTCAATCAAACTCCGCTTCTCGCCGTGCGAGCCCTGCCCGCCGTCGCCGTCAACCTCTGTCGCTGCGCGCCAGCCGATGCTCCAGCCGCCGCAGCCCGGTGGTGAGCGCCAGCGTCATCAGCCAGTAGATGACCGAGATCGCCAGGTACGGCTCCCAGTAGCGCGCATAGGCGCCGGCCACGGTGCGCGCGGCGTAGGCCAGCTCGGCCAGGCCGATGGCCGAGACCAGCGAGGTGTCCTTGAGCAGCGCGATCATGTTGTTGCCCAGCGGCGGCAGCATGCGCCTGAAGGCCTGCGGCAGCACCACGTAGCGCATCACCTGCGGCGGCGTCAGGCCCAGGGAGCGGCCGGCGTCGAACTGCCCGCGCGAGATCGACTGGATGCCGGCGCGGAACACCTCCGAGATGTAGGCGGCCGAATTGAGCGACAGCGCCACCACGCCCGAGATGAGCGCGCCGTGCTCCTGCTTGAGCGTGCGCGCCAGCTCGCCGCTGATGATCAGCCCGTCCGCCGGGTGGATGAACACCGGCATCACCGCGAAGTGGATGAGCAGGATCTGCACGAACAGCGGCGTGCCGCGAAAGAAGCTCACGTACACGGTGGAAGGCCAGCGCAGCAGGTAGCGCGCCACCCAGGTCCAGGGCGCATGCCGCGCCTGCGCCAGCCGCGCCAGCGCCAGCAGCAGCCCGCCGGTGATGCCCAGCAGCACGCAGGCCACCGTCATGCGCAGCGTCATCCAGGCGCCCTGCCAGAACAGGTCCTTGTATTCGACCAGGATGTCCCAGCGGAACCAGCCGAACAGCGTCACGGGTTGGTCCATGTCGACCTCCTCAGTTCTCTTCTATCGTTGTCCATGAATGAAAACGGCCGCGCGAGGGCGGCCGTGTGTGCGGCAATCCTGCCGGGCCGCTTCAGCGAGCGTCCGGCTCCTTGTTGAACCACTTCTTGTAGATGGTGGCGTAGCTGCCGTCGGCGCGGATGGCGGCCAGGCCGCTGCTGAGCTTGTCGAGCAGGGCCTTGTCGCCCTTCTTCACCACGATGCCGAAGCCTTCCTCGGGGAAGGACTTGTCGTCCACCGTCTTCAGGCCCGGCGTCTGCGAGACGCGGTAGGCGATCACGCCGTTGTCGCCCATGGCGGCATCGACGCCGCCGCCGGCCAGCTCGGAAATGATGAGCGGCGTGCTCTCGAAGCGGCGGATGTTGGGGCTGGTCTTGCCGAACTCGCGCGAGGCGATGTCGTCGGCGGTGGAGGCGCTGACCACTGCGATCTTCTTGCCGGCCAGGTCCTTCAGCGAAGTGACGGTGCTGCTCTTGGGCACCGCGATCAGCTGGCGCGCGGCGAAGTACGGCGGGGTGAAGTCGTAGCTCTGCTTGCGCTTCTCGTTGATGGTCACGCCCGAGATCACCAGGTCGACGTCGCCGTTGTTGAGTGCGCCGAAGATGCCGGTGAAGGGCGTGTTCACGATCTTGATCTTCAGGCCCTGCTGCTTGGCGATGGCGTTGATGATGTCGATGTCGAAGCCGACGATCTGCTTGTCCTTGTTCTCGAAGGCGAAGGGCGCATAGGTGGCGCTGGACGCCACGATGAGTTCGCGATTGGGCACCTGGGCGTGGCCGGCCAGGGCAAAGGTGGCGGCGGCCAGGCCGAGGGTGAAGGCGCGGCGGATGCGGTTCATGGCGGTTGTCTTGTGGGGTTCGTTGTGCAGAAGCGGCCGAACGGCAGCAGCAGGATTCTAGGTGGCGCCTAAGTACTACCTCTTCTTCTGGCCCAGGTGGGACAGCGGCAGCGCGTGGCTGGACTTGACCTCGCCCAGCGAGAAGCTGGTGTGCAGGTCCTTCACGTTGGGCAGGTTCATCAGGTGCTGGCGGGCGAAGGCCGAGAAGCTGTTCAGGTCCTGCGCCACCACCTGCAGCTCGAAGGTGCCGGTGCCGCTGATGTAGTGGCAGGCCACCACCTCGGGCATCTTGCGGATCGCGTCTTCCAGCTTGCGGGTGGCCTCGTTGCTCACGCGCTCGGTGTCGACCCGCACGAAGGCCAGCACGTCCAGGCCGATCTTGTGGCGGTCGATGTCGGCGTGGTAGCCGCGGATGATGCCGGCGGCCTCCAGCGCGCGCACGCGCCGCCAGCAGGGCGCGGCCGACAGGCCCACGCGCTGCGCCAGCTCGGCATTGGTCAGGCGTGCGTCGGCCTGCAGCTCTTGCAGGATCGCCAGGTCAAACTTGTCGATGCTTTCCACAAGGTGGCATTCTAGGAAAGAAGCTTTCTCAAACAGGTGTTTTCAGGGCACAGAACGCAAACACCTATCTGGCGGGCAGGCATAAACTCCGCGTGCAATCATGGCGGAAGGTGTCCTGACCGGGGCGCCACTTGCGCCCACGCCATGCCCACAAGGCATCAGAGCCACCCACGGAGACCACGAATATGAACGCCCCGCTGCCCGAGCACATCCGCAAGGCGCTAGAGACCGTCACGCTCGACGACAAATACAGCCTCGATTACGGACGTGCCTTCATGAGCGGGGTCCAGGCCCTGGTGAAGCTGCCCATGCTGCAGCGCCAGCGCGACGCGCTGGCCGGCAGGAACACCGCCGGCTTCATCAGCGGCTACCGGGGCTCGCCATTGGGCGGCTACGACCAGGCCCTGTGGAAGGCCAGCAAGTTCCTGAAGAGCCAGAACATCATGTTCCAGCCCGGCGTGAACGAGGAGCTGGCCGCCACCGCCTTGTGGGGCACCCAGCAGATGGGCTTTGCGCCGGCGGGCAGCAACAAGTTCGACGGCGTCTTCGGCATCTGGTACGGCAAGGGCCCGGGCGTGGACCGCTGCTCGGACGTGTTCAAGCATGCCAACATGGCCGGCACCACCCCTTGGGGCGGCGTGATCGCGGTGGCGGGCGACGACCATATCTCCAAGAGCTCGACCGCGGCGCACCAGAGCGACCACATCTTCAAGGCCTGCGGCTCGCCGGTGTTCTTCCCGGTCGACGTGCAGGAAATCCTGGACCTGGGCATTCACGCCTTCGCCATGAGCCGCTTCTCGGGCGTGTGGGCGGGCATGAAGACCATCCAGGAAATCGTCGAGTCCAGCGCCACGGCCATGATCGACCCCGAGCGCGTCGACATCGTCATTCCCACCGACTTCGAGATGCCGCCCGGCGGCCTGCACATCCGCTGGCCCGACCACGCGCTGGAGCAGGAAGCGCGGCTCATGCACTACAAGTGGTATGCGGCCCTGGCCTACATCCGCGCCAACCGGCTGAACCGCAACGTCATCGAAGGTCCCAACGACCGCTTCGGCATCATGGCCAGCGGCAAGGCCTACAACGACACCCGCCAGGCGCTGATCGACCTGGGCCTGGACGACGCCACCTGCCGCCAGCTGGGCATCCGCCTGCAGAAGGTGGGCGTGGTCTGGCCGCTCGAGGCGCAGCTCACCCGCGACTTCGCCACCGGCCTGCAGGAGATCCTGGTGGTGGAGGAAAAGCGCCAGGTCATCGAATACCAGCTCAAGGAAGAGCTCTACAACTGGCGCGCCGACGTGCGCCCCAACGTGCTGGGCAAGTTCAACGAGCTGGAGGGCGACTACTCCGGCGGCGAATGGGCCATGCCCAACCCGACGGCCAACACCCTGCTGCGCGCCAACGCCGACCTGAACCCGGCGCTGATCGCCAAGGCCATCGTCCAGCGCCTGCAGAAGACCGGCATCCTGGAAGCCGCCGGCGCCGACATGAAGGCGCGGTTGGAGTCGCAGATGGCCATCCTGGAGGCCAAGGAGCGCTCCATGCAGGTGCTGACCACCGGCGGGGTGAGCGAGGGCCGCATGCCCTGGTTCTGCTCGGGCTGCCCGCACAACACCAGCACCGTGGTGCCCGAGGGCTCGCGCGCGCTGGGCGGCATCGGCTGCCACTTCATGGCCACCTGGATGGACCGCTCCACCATCGGCTTCACGCAGATGGGCGGCGAGGGCGTGCCGTGGGTGGGCCAGCAGGCCTTCTCCAACGAGAAGCACGTGTTCGCCAACCTGGGCGACGGCACCTACTTCCACAGCGGCCTGCTGGCCATCCGCCAGAGCATCGCCGCGGGCGTGAACATCACCTACAAGATCCTCTACAACGACGCGGTGGCGATGACCGGCGGCCAGACCGTCGGCGAGCGGCCCGAAGGCCATTCGGTGCTGCAGATCGCCGAGAGCCTGCATGCGGAGGGTGCGAAGAAGGTGGTGGTGGTCACCGACGAGCCCGAGAAGTACGACGGCGTGGCCATCCCCGGCGCCTACGGCGGACAGAAGGTGGCCGTGCGCCACCGCGACGAACTGGATGCGATCCAGCGCGAATTCCGCGAGATCGAAGGCACCACCGCCATCATCTACGACCAGACCTGCGCCACCGAGAAGCGCCGCCGCCGCAAGCGCGGCACGATGGTGGACCCGGCGGTGCGCGTGGTCATCAACGACCTGGTGTGCGAAGGCTGCGGCGACTGCAGCGTGCAGAGCAACTGCCTGTCGGTGGAGCCGCTGGAGACCGAGTTCGGCCGCAAGCGCACCATCAACCAGAGCAGCTGCAACAAGGACATGAGCTGCCTGAAGGGCTTCTGCCCCAGCTTCGTCACCGTCGAAGGCGCCAAGCTGAAGAAGAAGGACAAGGCCAAGGTGCCCGCGCCTTCGTCGCTGGGCGCGCTGCCCGAGCCGGCCGTGCCGGCGCTGGCGGCTTCGCAGGTGTGGGGCATCGTGGTGGCGGGCGTGGGCGGCACCGGCGTCATCACCATCGGCCAGTTGCTGGGCATGGCGGCGCACATGGAAGGCAAGGGCATCGTCACGCAGGACGCGGCCGGCCTCGCGCAAAAGGGCGGCGCCACCTGGAGCCACGTGCTCATTGGCGCCACGCAGGGCGACATCCGCACCACCCGCGTGGGCACGGCGGCCGCCGACCTGATCCTGGCGTGCGATCCGCTGGTGGCCGTCAACGCCGAAACCCTGGCGCGCATGCGCGAAGGCCGCACGCATGTGGCCCTCAACAGCCACGGTGCGCCCACGGCCGCCTTCGTGCGCAATGCCAACTGGCAGAACCCGCAGGACGCCTGCGCCGAGGAAATCGCCAGGGCGGTCGGCGAACAGGGCCTGGGTACCTTCGACGCCGACCAGCTGGCCACGGCGCTGATGGGCGACTCCATCTATGTCAACCCGATGATCCTGGGCTACGCCTGGCAGAAGGGCTGGGTGCCGCTGGAGCACGAGTCGCTCATGCGCGCCATCGAGCTCAATGCCGTGGCGGTGGAGAACAACAAGGCCGCCTTCGAATGGGGCCGCCGCGCGGCGCACGACCTGGCGTCGCTGAACAAGATCGCCGCGCCCGGCACGGTGATCGAGTTCAAGAAGCGGGACAGTGTTCAGAGCCTGGTGGCGCGCCGGGTGGAGTTCCTCACCGGCTACCAGAACGCCGCCTACGCCGAGCAGTACCGCACCTTCGTCGAGAAGGTGCGCGAGGCCGAGGCCCAGGCCACCGGCAAGAGCAGCATGGCCGAGGCCGTGGCCCGCTACCTGTTCAAGCTGATGGCCTACAAGGACGAGTACGAGGTGGCCCGCCTGCATGCCGACCCGGCCTTCCTGGCCAAGGTGGCCGGCATGTTCGAGGGCGAGATGGGCAAGGACTTCCAGCTCAACTACCACCTGGCGCCGCCCATCATCGCCAAGCACAACGAGAAGGGCCAGCTGGTCAAGCAGAAGTTCGGCCCGTCCATGCTCAAGGGCTTCAAGCTGCTGGCCAGGCTCAAGGGCCTGCGCGGCACCGCGCTGGACATCTTCGGCCGTACCGAGGAACGCAAGACCGAGCGCGCCCTCATCGGCGAATACCGCGCCAGCATCGAGGAAGTGCTGCGCGGCCTGAATGCCGGCAACCATGCGCTGGCGCTGGAAATCGCCAGCCTGCCCGAGCAGATCCGCGGCTACGGCCATGTGAAGGAGCGCAACCTGGCGGCAGCCCGCGTGCGCTGGAGCGCGCTGATGGAAAAGTGGCGTCATCCCGAGGCCGCCCCTCGGGCGGCGGCTTGACCGGGGGTAAAACCCGGGTACGGGCGCCGGGTTAGCGGGTTTCAGGCCGCGGGGGCCGCCCTACAATGCGCGGTTGATGTGCGCGGGCTCCGGTCCGCGCCGCGTGGCTGCGATCCGAGTGGCAGCCACCTGGAAAAACGCGGGCGACGCCCGCGGCCTGTCGATCCCCTGTTGGAGAACCCCCTTGTTCATTTCTTCCGCCTTCGCACAATCCGCCCCCGCAGCCGGTGGCGACATGATGTCCTCCATCGGCAGCATGCTGCCGCTGCTGCTCATGTTCGTGGTGCTGTACTTCGTCATGATCCGCCCCCAGATGAAGCGCCAGAAAGAAACCCGCAACATGCTGGCCGCGCTGGCCAAGGGCGACGAAGTGGCCACCGCCGGCGGCGTGCTGGGCAAGATCACCGAGCTGGGCGACCAGTACATGACGCTGGAAATCGCCGCCGGCGTCAACGTGCGCGTGCAGCGCAACGCCGTGGTCCAGGTCCTGCCCAAGGGCACCGTCAAGTAAGAAGCAAGCAGTTTTTGTCTTTTGAGGCGGCGGCGGACAACGCCGCCGCGCGAGCGCGATCATGAACCGTTACCCGGTCTGGAAGTACGCGATCATCGTGATCGTGCTGCTGGTGGGGCTCATCTACGCCCTGCCCAATTTCTTCGGTGAAGCGCCTGCGGTGCAGGTGTCGGCCGCCAAATCCACCGTGAAGGTGGACGACAGCACCCGCACCCGCGTGGAGGCGGCCCTGAAGGCCGCCAACCTGCAGCCCGACATGCTCACGCTGGACGGCACCTCGGTGCGGGCCCGCTTCGTCAGCACCGACGACCAGCTCAAGGCCCGCGACGTGTTGCAGCACGCGCTGGTGCCGGACGCAACCGATCCGCCCTACGTGGTCGCGCTGAACCTGGTGTCGCGCTCGCCGAACTGGCTGAAGGCGTTGCACGCCTACCCCATGTACCTCGGCCTGGACCTGCGCGGCGGCGTGCACTTCATGCTGCAGGTCGACATGAAGGGCGCCCTGGACAAGAAGGCCGAGACCATGGCCAGCGACCTGCGCCAGGCGCTGCGCGACAAGGGCATCCGCGGCACCGCGGTGAGCCGCAACGGCCAGACGGTGGAAGTGCGCTTCCGCGACCAGGCTGCTCTTGAAGCCACCCAGCGCATCCTCCAGGACCAGTTCACCGACCTGGCCGCCACCGCGAGCCAGGACGGCGCCGAGTGGAAGCTCGCCGCCACCTTCAAGCCCGAGGCGGCCCGCCGCCTGCAGGACGCGGCGCTCAAGCAGAACATCACCACCCTGCACAACCGGATCAACGAGCTGGGCGTGGCCGAGCCGGTGATCCAGCAGCAGGGCATCGACCGCATCGTGGTGCAGCTGCCCGGCGTGCAGGACACGGCCAAGGCCAAGGACATCCTGGGCCGCACCGCCACGCTCGAGCTGCGCATGGTGGATGAATCGGCCGAGGGCCGCGCCGCCGAAACGGGCAGCGGCCCGGTGCCCTTCGGCTCGGAGAAATTCAACGACCGCGAAGGCCGCACCGTCATCGTCAAGAAGCAGGTGATCATCACCGGCGAGAACCTGACCGACGCGCAGCCCGGCTTCGATTCGCAGACCCAGCAGCCCAAGGTCGACCTGACCGTGGACGCCAAGGGCGGCCGCATCATGCGCGACGTCAGCCGCGAGAACTTCCGCAAGCGCATGGCCATCCTGCTCTTCGAAAAGGGCAAGGGCGAGGTGCTGACGGCGCCCTCGATCAACGGCGAACTGGGCACCCGCTTCCAGATCTCCGGCTCGATGAACGTGGTGGAAGCCAACGACCTGGCCCTGCTGCTGCGCGCCGGCTCGCTGGCCGCCCCGATGGAAATCATCGAGGAAAGCACCATCGGCCCGACGCTGGGCGCCGACAACATCGAGAAGGGCTTCAAGAGCGTCGCCTACGGCTTCCTGGCGATCATGGTCTTCATGTGCGCCTACTACGCGCTGTTCGGCCTGTTCTCCTCGATTGCGCTGGCCGTCAACCTGCTGCTGCTGGTGGCCATCCTGTCGATGCTGCAGGCGACGCTCACGCTGCCTGGCATTGCCGCCATGGCGCTGGCGATCGGCGTGGCCATCGACTCCAACGTGCTGATCAACGAGCGCGTGCGGGAAGAGCTGCGAAACGGCGCCTCGCCGCAGGCGGCGATCCACGCCGGCTACGACCGCGCCTGGGGCACCATCCTGGACTCCAACGTCACCACGCTCATTGCGGGCATCGCGCTGCTGGCCTTCGGCTCGGGGCCGGTGCGCGGCTTTGCCGTCGTGCACTGCATCGGCATCGTCACCTCGATGTTCTCGGCCGTGTTCTTCTCGCGCGGGCTGGTCAACTTCTGGTACGGCCGCAAGAAGAAGCTCAAGAGCGTGTCCATCGGCACCGTGTGGCGGCCTGACACCGCGGCCGTGGTGGAAAACAAGTAAGAAGGGCAGGACGCGCCATGGAATTCTTCCGCATCCACCGCACCATCCCGTTCATGCGCCACGCGCTGGTGCTGAACGCCATCTCGGTCATCACCTTCGTGCTGGCCGTGTTCTTCCTGTTCCACCGCGGGCTGCACCTGTCGGTGGAGTTCACCGGCGGCACGGTCATGGAAGTGGCCTACCAGCAGACGGCCGACCTCGGCAAGGTTCGCGAGGCCATCGGCAAGCTGGGCTTCCAGGATGTGCAGGTGCAGAACTTCGGCACCTCGCGCGACGTGATGATCCGCCTGCCCGCGCAAAAGGGCGTGAGCTCTTCGCAGCAGAGCACGCAGGTGATCGACGCGCTCAAGGCCGTCGATCCGTCGGTTCAACTGCGCCGCAACGAGTTCGTCGGCCCGCAGGTGGGCGACGAGCTCACCACCAACGGGCTGAAGGCCCTGGGCATGGTGGTGGTGGGCATCATGATCTACCTGGCCTTCCGCTTCGAGTGGAAATTCGCCCTGGCCACGGTGCTGGCCAACCTGCACGACGTGGTGATCATCCTGGGCTTCTTCGCCTTCTTCCAGTGGGAGTTCTCGCTGGCGGTGCTGGCGGCGGTGCTGGCGGTGCTGGGCTATTCGGTGAACGAATCGGTGGTTATCTTCGACCGCATCCGCGAGAACTTCCGGCGCTACCGCAAGATGAGCACCGTGGAGATCATCGACAACGCGATCACCTCCACCATCAGCCGCACCATCATCACCCACGGCTCCACGCAGCTGGTGGTGCTGTCGATGTTCTTCTTCGGCGGCCCGACGCTGCACTACTTCGCCCTGGCGCTGACCATCGGCATCCTGTTCGGCATCTACTCTTCCGCCTTCGTGGCCGCCGCCATCGCCATGTGGCTGGGCGTCAAGCGCGAAGACCTGGTCAAGGGTTCCACGAAACGGGACGGCGACCCGGACGACCCGAACGCCGGCGCGGTGGTCTGACCCGCCGTGGGCCGCACGCGACGTTGGGGTTGCCGAGCATGCTGCGATACTTGTGCGGATCGCGCGCGCAGGGCAAGCTCGGCGCTGTCGCCGGTGTCCAGCCGACCTGACCTTCCATGAGCAGCACAGAGCGTTCCAGCGCATCTTCCGTTCAACTCGCGCGCGAGACGCGCGAGCGCTTCGTTGCCGCCACCGAAGGGGTGATCGCGCCCACCGCCCATGCCATCCGCGAGCGGCTCAATTCGCTTTCCTCGCAGGGCGGCAATGCCCGCGAGATGCATCAGAACCGGGACGACTTCGTCGCCTTCGTCGAGCAGGAGTCGCGCTGGGTCAACCTGACCGCCTCGGGCTGGCGCCGGGCGCTGCAGAGCATGCAGTCCACCGGCTCCACGCTGCAGTCGCTCAGCGGCGGCCTGGAACTCATTGGCGACGAGGTGGTGGAGAACAACATCCTGTCGTCCCGCCTGGCGCTGGTGATCCAGGACAAGGCCAGCTTCGAGCTGAACGACCTGCGCCTGCGCATGCAGTACCTCGAGAACACGGGCGAACTCAATGCCAAGGACGTGCTGCGTCCCGAGGTGCTGTCCAAGCTGCTGGTCGACCAGTGGCTGGCGGCCGGCCTCACGCGGGCCCTGTGGACCAAGGTGCAGGACGTGGTGCAGCAGCAGATGCTGGACGTGATCCTGAAGGCCTACAAGGACGCCAACGCGTTCCTGGTGAGCCGGGGCATCATGCCGGAGATCGACCTCAAGGGCTTCGTCAAGCGTGCCCACGGCGCTCCTTCGTCAGTGCCGATGGGCTTCACCGGCCGCGGCATGACGATGGACGCACCGCTGCACGGCGGCGGCGGGTTCGCGCCGGCGGCCATCGGCCTGCAGAACCCGGTCGGCGCCAGCCGGCCCGGTGCCCCGATGGGCGCAGGCGATTTCCCCCTGATCGGCACGCCGCTGATGATTGCGGCCCAGCGGGCGCAGGGCGTGCTGAGCAGCCTCAAGCGCTTCGTCACGGCGCGCATCGGGACCGATTTCGTCGGCGGGAGCAGCGCCATGGCTGCGAATGCGGCCGGCGGCGGCGCGGGCGGCCTGCGCGGCGTCGCGCCGGGTGCCGCGTCCCCGGTATTCGTGCAGGCCATCATGGACGCCGAGGTGGCCTACCGCGCCGCCTCGTCGCAATACGTGGTGGGCGACGAGGCCACGGCCATCCAGCAAAGCGCGGTCGACATGCGCCGCCGCGCGGCCGAGCTGAAGAAAAAGGCCCCCACCACCGCCGACAAGGCCACGGTGGAGATCGTGGCGCTCATGTTCCAGGCCATCCTGGCCGAGGAGCGCATTCCGTTCTCGGCGCGCGTGTGGTTTGCGCGCCTGCAGATGCCGGTGCTGCGGGTGGCCATTGCCGAGCCCGAATTCTTCGGCACGCTGCAGCATCCGGCGCGCATGCTCATCGACCGCATGGGCTCGTGCGTGATGGGCTTCGACGCGGCGGCCATTTCCGGCAGCGCGCTCGAAGGCGAGATCCGCCGCGTGGTGCAGGTCATCGAGCAGTACCCGGAAACCGGCCAGCGCGTGTTCAAGCTGGTGTACGACGAATTCGTCGCCTTCCTCTCCAAGTACCTCACGCAAAGCGATGCCACCCAGCGCCTGATGAGCGTGGCCCAGCAGGTCGAGCAGAAGGAGACGATGGCGATCCAGTACACCATCGAGCTGCGCAAGATGCTCAACGACATCCCGGTGCGCGAGGAGATCCGGGAGTTCCTGTTCAAGGTGTGGGCCGAGGCGCTGGCGCTGGCGGCCCTGCGCTACGGCGCCCAGGACCAGCAGACCGTGACGCTCAAGCGCGCGGCCGCCGACCTGGTGTGGGCGGCCAGCGCCAAGCCCAACCGCAACGACCGCGCCCGCGTCATCCAGGACCTGCCCAACCTGCTGCAGCGCCTGCGCCAGGGCATGGCCCTGCTGGGCATCGAGGGCGATCCGCAGGAGCAGCACATCAAGACCATCGGCCAGACCCTGGCCGACGCCTTCATGTCCAAGACCGACGCCATCCCGTCGGCCCAGATCGACGCCATGGCCAAGCGCCTGGCCAACCTGGAAGATTTCGTCAGCGACGAAGGCGCCACCGACCTGCCGCTGGACGCCGCCAGCATTGAACTGCTGCTGGGCGTGGACGCCGCCTCCATCGAAGTGGTGCCCGATACCGGCGTCAAGGTCAGCGACGAGATGCTGACCTGGGCGCATGAGCTGCAGGTGGGCAACTGGTTCATGCTCGATCACAACAACCGCCCGACGCAGGTGCAGTTCGTGTGGCGCAGCGACCGCAAGCAGCTGCATCTGTTCGCCGCGCCCGGCGGGCGCAGCTTCCTCATCCAGGCTGGCCGCCTGGCCTCCTACCTGCAGGCCGGCCTGCTGGTGCCGGCCGAAGAGGAAACGCTGACGGCGCGCGCCACGCGCGAGGCGCTGGCCAAGCTCGACGCCAACCCGGAGCGCCTGCTCGACTAGCCAGTCGGCTAGTGAGGAAGGCGATCCTCGGGGTCGTCGCAGAGTTCGTCCAGCACCAGCGCATCGGGCTCGATGCCGGTGCTCCAGTGCACCATCAGCAGGATGATCTTCAGCTCTTCCAGCGCGAGCGGATCGCCCGGCGCGGCCATGGCCCGTTCGATGACCACCTCGCGCATGCCCGCAGGCAGGGCCTGCGCGCTGTCCAGGAAGGTCAGGAAGCCCAGGCACTCGGCGCCCAGGTGGTCCTGCTCGGCCACCGAGTACACGCGCATGGCGTCAGGCGACGGATCGAAGGCCAGTTCGGTGGGCGCCAGGGGCGCGCCGACCGTGACGCTGCCGTCGTCCTCGTTGCGCGTGAGCTGGATGCCCTGGGTCGCCAGGCTCAGCCCGTCGAGCCATTGAAGCGCGTCGCGTATGTCCTCGTCCTCGAAGCCGTTGGCACTGAGCTTGCGGCCCAGCTGTTCGGCCTCGGGGCAAGCGTCGCCGCGCCAGTAGTTTTCGTAAACGAACACAAGCACGTCATACATGGGCCCAATATACCGGAGTGACGTTTCGAGGCAATCGGTATCAGGCGTGATCGACGCGTTGAAACAACCCTCCCGGCAGGCGTGCCACCTCGCCGGACAACTCCAGCTCCAGCAACTGCGCCTGCAGCTGCGCGGCCGGCCAGCCTGTGCGGGCCACCAGGGCGTCGAGGCTGACGGGATCGTGCCCTATGGCGGCGAGCAATGGCGCTTCCTCGCGGGCGGCCTGTGCATCGGCGCAAGCGGCCTGTTTCACCTGTGCGGTTTCGACGCGCAGGTCCAGGTCCTCGAAGATGTCCTTCGCCGTCTCGACCAGCTTGGCACCCTGGCGGATCAGCGCATGGCAGCCGCGCGACTGCGGCGCATGGATGGAGCCGGGGATGGCGAACACCTCCTTGCCCTGCTCGACGGCCAGCCGTGCGGTGATCAGCGAGCCCGATTGCAGCGCGGCCTCCACCACCAGCGTGCCGCGCGTGAGCCCGGCGATGATCCGGTTGCGCTTCGGAAAATTCTGCGTGAGCGGCGGCGTGCCCAGCGGCAGCTCGCTCACCAGCAGGCCCTGCTGGGCGATGCGGTGCGCCAGTTGCCGATGCCGCGCGGGGTAGACCCGGTCGAGCCCGGTGCCGACGACCGCGACTGTGGCCACGAAGGACGCGTTGCCGGCGGCGCCCTCCAGCGCGCCCTCGTGCGCCGCGCCGTCGATGCCCAGCGCCATGCCTGACACCACCGTCACGCCGGCTTCCGCCAGTGCACGGCCGAAGGCGCGCGCATTGCCGGCGCCCTGCGGCGTGGGATTGCGGCTGCCCACCACCGCGAGGCTGCGCCCGAGTTGGGACAGGTCGAACTGTTCCGGACCCATCAGGTAGAGCAGCAGGGGTGGATCGGCCGTCTCGAGCAGCGAGGCGGGGTAGCCGGCGTCGGCCAGCGTCAGGATGCGGTGCCGCCCAGGTGCCGCCTGCAGCCATTGCCAGGTCTGCTCGGTGAGCAGTTCCAGCTCCGGCGGTTGCTCGGTCAGCGCATTGGCCTGGGCCTGCGACACCACCTGCAGCAGCGCGGCGCGCGGCTGCGCGAAGACCGCCTCAGGCAGCCCGAAGGCCGCCAGCAGCTTGCGGGATGAACCGTCGCCGACCCCGGGGGTCAGCGTCAGTCGCAGCCAGTGTTGAAGTTCGTCGCGGGAAAAGGAACCCAAGGAAAGGTGAATTGATGTGCCTACGGATTGACCAGCAGGTCACCGGCTTTCGGCACATCGCTGATCTCGAGGACCAGAGCGTACGACACCTTTTCGAAGGGACGGAACACCATCAGCAATCCGATGCGCTCATTGGGCAATTTGAGCGTTTCCTTGCCGCCGTTGGTGCGGTCGGTGATGACCTCGCCATTTTTCAGGATGGCCAGGACGTTGCCGCTTTCGATGCCGTCGCGCAGCCCCTTGTTGATGGCCACCACCTGGTTCTGCGCCGCAAAGGTCACGGCGTTGCCGTACACCGAGATGATGCGCCCGCCATCCATCGGGCCGGCCGGTGCGCGCGGCACATAGCTCACCAGCTGGCGCGGCGGCTCGGGCAGCAGGCGGTCGCCGGCGCGGACCTCTTCCTTGGCCGAGATGAGGTCGATGGTGGCCGGCACGACGTTGGTCACCATCTTGCCGTCCTGCATCTGCGATTCCATCGACTGGCTGCGCTGCAGTTGCGCGCGGCCCAGGTACTGCGCCTCGTAGCCCAGCACCTCGCCGGTGGCCGGGTCGACCAGCGGCGTGGCATTGCGGAACACGCGGAACTGCTTGATCGGGCCGGACTGCTCGATCAGCTCGCCCTCGGCGCCGCCGATGGCATAGGCGCGGTCGCCGCGGGCCAGCAGCACATGGTTGTCGTTGCCCGCCACGATGCGCGGCGCATTGGCCAGCGTGTTTTCGTCCACCACGACCGGCTCGCTCAGGAAGGGCTCGATCAGGCTGGGCTTGAGCGTGGGCAGGGCCATGCCGGCCAGCGACTCGTAGCGCGTGCGCGGCGACAGCTTGATGGTGCCGCCCGAGCCGCTGCCGGCGCGGGTCGACAGGCGCGCGCGCCCATCGGTCTTGTCCAGGTACAGAACCTGGCCGGGGTAGATCAGGTGCGGATTCTTGATGTCCGCCATGTTCATGCCCCACAGCTCCGGCCAGCGCCAGGGCCGGCGCAGGTACATGCCGGAAATGCCCCACAGCGTGTCGCCGCGCCTGACGGTGTATTCGTCCGGCGCGCCGGGAGCCAGCTCGCTCACGGGGATGCCCGCCTGGGACGTGGCCTGGGCGGTGGCGCGCTGCTGCGGGGTGATGGGGTACTTCTGCGCATGGGCCGCCTGCACGCCGGCGCCGAGCACTGCCAGCGCCGCAAGGCAGGCCAGCAGGTTCGGGCGCGAGCGTGGTCGAGAAAGGCGGCCGGAGCCGGAGCTGAATGTCTTCATGGCTGGGATGATGTGCATGCGCTGGGCAGGGCTGCCCTTCGAACAAATCCTCACAATTTGCAACGAATTCTGCGCTGAAGCCCTTGAGGGGGCAACGTTTATCGCCCTCGGCAGGCGCGTCAACCCCTGGAAGTGGCGAAAATAGCGACAACCTGCAGTTTTTCCATGGCGAAACGAAACATTCTTAGTTACCCCGATCCGCGCCTGCACACGGTGGCCAAGCCGGTGCAGGCGATCGACCAGCGCATCAAGACGCTGGCGGCGGACATGCTCGAGACCATGTACGCGGCCAACGGCATCGGCCTGGCCGCGACCCAGATCGACGTGCACGAACGCGTGGTCGTCATCGACACCTCCGAAGAGCGGGACGAGCCGCTGGTGCTCATCAACCCCGAGATCACCTGGGCCAGCGACGAGAAGGTGGTGAACGAGGAAGGCTGCCTGTCGGTGCCCGGCATCTACGACGGCGTGGAGCGCTCCACCTTGGTCAAGGTCAAGGCGCTGGACGCCGAGGGCCGCGAGCAGAACATCGAGGCCGAGGGCCTGCTGGCGGTGTGCATCCAGCACGAGCTGGACCACCTGCTGGGCAAGGTGTTCGTCGAATACCTGTCGCCGCTCAAGCGCAACCGCATCAAGAGCAAGCTGCTCAAGCAGCAGCGCGAAGACCAGCGCGACGCGCGCCGGGCCTGACCGGAGCCAAGCCATGACCACTCGCCTGCGCCTTGCTTCCACGCTGGTCGTTGCGGCCGCCCTGGCGGTGCTGGCCGGCTGCGCGAGCGACCCTTACAACGTTCCGCTGGGCGCCACCCGCACCGAGGTGATGCAGCGCGTCGGTGCGCCGACGGCGGTGTATCCGCTGCCGCAAGGCGGAGAGCGCCTGCAGTACTCACGCGCGCCGATGGGCTTCGAGGTCAACAACGTCGACCTGGATGCCAACGGGCGCGTGGTGTCGGTGATCCAGGAGATGGACGAGCGCTACTTCGCGCAGACCATCCTGATCGACAGGTGGCGCGTGGAAGACGTGGTGCGCACCTACGGCCGGCCGTACGAAATCACGCAGGTGTCCTCGTTCAACGGCAACGTCTGGTCGTGGCGCTACCTGCAGATCAACAACCCGCGCTTCCTGTACATCTACATCGATCCGCAGGGCGTCGTGCGGCGCTACCACGTGGGTGACGATCTTCGCTACGACGAGCGTCGGTTCCGCTGGTGAGAGTCGTTTTCGCAGGCACGCCGGAGTTCGCACGCACGGCGCTGGAAGCCATTGCCGCCGCCGGCGGCTTCGACGTCGTGCTGGTGCTCACGCAGCCCGACCGGCCCGCCGGCCGCGGCATGAAACTGCAGGCCTCGCCCGTCAAGCAATGCGCGCTGGCGCACGGCTGGCCGGTGGCGCAGCCGCGCAGCCTGCGGCTGGACGGCAAATACCCTGAGGCGGCCGCGGCGCGCGAGGCCCTGCTGGCCGCGCAGGCCGATGTCATGGTGGTGGCGGCCTACGGGCTCATCCTGCCGCAGTGGGTGCTCGACACGCCGCGCCTGGGCTGCCTCAACATCCATGCGTCGCTGCTGCCCAGGTGGCGCGGCGCAGCGCCCATCCACCGCGCCATCGAGGCGGGCGATGCGCAGACCGGCGTGACCATCATGCAGATGGACGCAGGCCTGGACACCGGCGACATGCTGCTCGAAGAGCGGCTGGACATCGGCGACGACAGCACCGCGCGCCTGCACGACCGCCTGGCCGGCATGGGCGGGCGGCTCATCGTCGATGCGCTGCGCGCGGCGCAGGCGGGCCAGCTGCAGCCGGTGAAGCAGCCGGCCGAGGGCATCACCTACGCGCACAAGATCGAGAAGCACGAGGCGAAGATCGACTGGACCCAGCCGGCCGAAGTGCTCGTGCGCCGCGTGCGCGCCTTCGATCCTTTTCCCGGTGCGAGCAGCGCTGTTGGCGGCGAGGTCATCAAGCTCTGGGCCGCCCATGTGCAGGCGGACGAGGCGGGCGCCGCCCCCGGCACCGTGCTGGAGGCCTCGCCCCAGGGCATCGTGGTGGCCACCGGCCGCGGGCGCCTGGTGGCCACCGAACTGCAGCGCCCCGGCGGCAAGCGCCTGCCGGCGGCAGAATTTCTGCGCGGCTTCGAGTTGAAGGCCGGACAGGTCTTCGAGAACTGAAGCCGACGAATGTTCTTTCTTTCCTCCATCCGGCGCGAGCCGACTTTCGGCGAGGGCGTGCGCAACATGGCGCCGGTGGCCATGGGCATCGGCGCCTGGGGCCTGATGACCGGCGTGGCCATGGTCAAGTCGGGCATGAGCGTGTTCGAGTCGGTCGCGATGACGCTGCTGGTGTATGCCGGCAGCTCGCAGCTGGCGGCCATTCCGCTGCTGGTGGCCGGTGCGCCCTTCTGGGTGGTGCTGGCCACGGGTTTCTGCGTCAACCTGCGCTTCGTGGTGTTCAGCCTGCACCTGCGGCCCTACCTCATGCACATGCCGCGCTGGCGCCGCATGACGCACGGCTACCTCACCGCCGACATGAGCTACGCCATGTTCACCAGCCACTACCCCGAGCCGGCCACCACCGACGAGCAGCGCCGCGCGCAGGAGGCCTACCTGACGGGCGGCTACTGCGTCACCTGGTTCTCGTGGATGGGCATGAGCCTGATCGGCATCGCGCTGGGCAACCTCATTCCGCAAAGCTGGGGCCTGGGCTTTGCCGGCGTGCTGAGCCTGGTGGGCATCCTGTGCTCGATGGCGACGTCGCGGCTGCGCGTGCTGGCCGGCCTGATCGCGGGCGCGACGGCGGTGGCGGCATTTGCGCTGCCGCTCAAGCTCAACATCGTGGTGGCCATCGGCGTGGCGGTGCTGCTGTGCTTCTGGATCGAGAAGGGCTTCGTGCCGAATCCGGCGACGGAGGATGACGCATGACGGGTGCCAACACGGTGGCGGGCAGCACCGACTGGTGGACGCTGGCGGTGATCGTCGGCCTGGCCGGCGTCACGGTGCTCACGCGCTGCTTCTTCTTCATCCTCGACCGGCCCTGGGGCCTGCCGGACTGGGCGCACCGCGCGCTGCACTACGCGCCCATTGCCGCGCTGGCGGCGGTGGTCATCCCCGAGATCGTGATGACGGGCGGCCACCTGGTGCCCAACCTGCACGACGCGCGCATCTACGCGGCGCTGGCGGGCGCCGCCTACTACTTCTGGCGGCGCGGCGTGCTGGGCACCATGCTGGTGGGCATGGCGGTGTACCTGCCCCTGCACCTGGGATTCGCCTGGTAGCTGAGGCCTTTCGCCTTTTTCAGTCCAGTTGCACGCCGGCGGTCTTGATGACCTTGCCCCAGCGCTCGCTCTCGGAGCGCGACAGCTTGTAGAAGTCCTGCGGCGTGCCGGGCAACGGCTCGAAGCCGAACTCGGCAAACAGCTTGGCCACCTTGGGCGCCTGCATCGCCTTCTTCAGTTCGCCGTTGATGCGGCTCACCGCCTCGGGCGGCATGCCGGCCGGGCCGATCAGGCCGTGGAAGGCATAGGCGTTCACGTCCTGGTAGCCCAGCTCGGCGAAGGTCGGCACATCGGGCACGGCGGCGGCGCGCTGCGGCAGCGCAATGGCCAGCACGCGCACCTTGCCCGACTTGATGATCGGCAGGCCCGAAGCCAGGTCCAGCATCATGGTGGGCACCTGCCCGCCCATCACGTCGGTCATGGCCGGCGCGGCGCCCTTGTACGGCACGTGCTGGATGTTGATGCCGGCCTTCTGCTTGAACAGCTCCATGGCCATGTGGTGCGGCGAGCCGTTGCCCGGCGAGGCGTAGCTCACCTTGTCGGGGTGCGCCTTCACGTAGCTCACGAACTCCGCCACCGTCTTGGCGGGAAAGTCGGGGTTCACCACCAGCGCCACCGGAAAGCGCCCGATGGTGCCGATGTAGGTGAAGTCGGTGGCGGGCTTGTAGGGCAGCTTGGCGAACATGTGCTCGTTGAAGAGCAGCGCGGCGTTCTCGGCCTGCATGATGGTGTAGCCGTCGGGCTTGGCCTGCATCATCACCGACACGCCGATGTTGGTCGAAGCGCCGGGGCGGTTGTCGATGATGATGGGCTGGCCCAGCGATGGCGTCATCGCCTCGGCCAGGGCGCGCGCCAGGTTGTCGGTGCCGCCGCCGGCCACGTACGGCACGATCCAGCGCACCGGCTGGGTCGGATAACTGCTCTGTGCGGGCGCATGGCTGGCAGCGGCGGCCAGGGTCAGGCCGGCGGCGATCAGCCGCAGGAATCTTTTCATCGTTTGTCTCCAGGTTGAAGGGAAAGAGGGCGGTCAGCCTTTGAGCACCTGCCAGAGCTCGCGGTCGCGCTCGGCCGTCCAGATGCGCGGGTGCTCGATGCCGCTCAGTTCGTCGAAGGCACGCGCCACGTCGAAGGGCAGCACGTGCTGGAACACCGGCCATTGGCCGAAGCGCGGCGTCATCGCTGCCTCGGCGCGCCGGAAGCAGCCGCGCAGGCCTTCGCCGGCGGCAATGCCTTCGCGCACGCTGGCGAGCAGGGCCCCGAGGAAGGCCTTGGTGAGTTCGATCGCTTCGGCGCAGGCCGCGGCGTCCTGCAGCACGGCGCCGCGCCCGGGCACCAGCACGCGCGGCTTCAGCGCGGCGACGGCATCGAGGGTGCCGGCCCAGTCCTGGATGTAGGCGTCGCCGGCGTACACGCCGCAGTGGTTCTCCACCACGTCGCCCGAGAACAGCACGCCGCAATCGGGCAACCAGGCCACCGTGTCGCCGCCCGAATGGCCGCGGCCCAGGCACATCAGCCGCACTTCGCGTCCGTTCAGCCACAGGCTCACCTCGCGCTCGAAGCTGATGTGCGGCACGGTGAGGCCCGGCACTTCCTCCACGCCGGCGAACAGGCGCGGAAAGCGGCCCACTTCCGAGTCGAAGTCGGCCTGGCCGCGCTCGCGCACCCAGTCGAAGGTGCCCTGGCTGGCAATGATGGTGGGCGCATCCTTGGCGAAGGCGCTGGCGCCCATCACGCGCACCGCGTGGTAGTGCGTGAGCACGATGGTGCGCACCGGCTTGTCGGTCACCGTGCGGATGTCGGCGAGGAAGTCGCGCGCCATGCGCGGCGTGGGGCGCGTGTCGATCAGCACCACCTGGTCGTCGCCGACGATGAAGCCGCAGTTGGGGTCGAAGTCGCTGATGTAGCCGTAGACGTTCGGTGCAAGTTCCTGCAGGCGGGGCTTCTGTTCGCGCGTGTCGGAGGCGGAGGCGAAGGAGACGGGAGCATTCATGCGGACAGGCCCTCCTTGGCGGCGGCAATGCAGGACAGCAGCACGCCCTGGTCGCCGCATTGGTTGGCCAGCAGCAGCACCAGGCGGGCGTTCAGGTCGGCGCTCCGCGTGTCGCTCAGGCCCTCGTGGGCACGCAGCCAGGCGTCGTAGAAGCCGTCGGCATCGGGAATGTGGGGGTCGGTGATCATCGTTCTCTTGCAGCGGAAAAGTGGTTCAGCGAAGCGCCAGGGTCGTGCGCAGCAGCCGGGTGATGGAAGAAGCGTCGGGCTGCGCCAGGCAGGCGGCGCGATAGGCGTCGGGCCGCACCAGCACCAGGCTGCCCGGGGCCGGGTTGCCAAGGTGGCGGGCCAGGGTGTCGTCGGCCCGCAGCGTGGGCAGGGCGCTGTCGCCGCCCACGGCCACCAGCCGCAATGGCAGGTCCGGCGGCAGGTCGGCGGCTGCAGCTGCCTGCGAGCGCGTGGGCTGGAACCACAGGCCCAGGCAGACGCTGCCACCGCCTTCGCCCAGCAGCTCGGCGATGCTGGTTGGGCGCCCGTCCTGCCAGGCCAGCGCCAGGTTCTGCACCGTGCAGGCGCCTTCGGGCAGATGCGGGCCGCTCGGGTAGGCGTTGGCCACCGACATGCGGCCGGTGTTGACCAGCGCACGTGCAAAGGGAAAGCGCGCGGCCAGGTCGACCACCGCACGCCGCATCGTGTGCTCGGCCTGGCTGCGCGGCGCCAGGAAGCGGGCCGAGCGGCTGGTGACGCGCAGGTTTTCCTCCGCGGCAGGCCGGCGCTCGTCGTGGTAGCTGTCCAGCAGCGAGTCGTGTGCCACGCCTTGCGTCACCAGCGCGAGCTTCCAGGCCAGGTTGGCCGCGTCCTGGATGCCGGTGTTGCCGCCGCGCGCGCCGAAGGGGCTCACCACATGCGCCGCGTCGCCGATGAAGAGGATGCGGCCGTGGCGGAACTGGTCGAGCAGGTGGTCGCGATAGCCGTAGGGGCCGATCCAGACGAACTCGAACTCCACATCGGGGCCCAGCTGTTCGCGCAGGCGCGCGCCGGCCACTTCGGGCTTGCTGATGTGGTCGGTATCGCAGTCCTCGGGCATCTGGTAGTCGATGCGCCAGACGCCGTCGGCCATCAGGTGCTGCCACACGCCCCGACCCTCGTTGAAAGGCGCATCGACCCAGGTCCAGCGCTCCACCGGCAGGGGCTTCTTGAAGCGCACGTCGCTGATGCACCAGCGGTCGGTGCTGCGCGAGGTGTGGGCGTCGATGCCCAGCTGCGTGCGGATGGGGCTGTTGGCGCCGGTGGCGTCGACGAGGTGGTCGGCCTCGATGGCGTAGCGGCCTGCGGGCGTCTCGACCTCGAGGCTTACGCCGTCCTGCAGCGGCGTGACGCCGGTCACCTTGTTCTTCCAGCGCAGGTCCGTGAGGCCGAGCGCCTGGATGCGGTCCACCAGGAACCACTCCACATAGAACTGCTGCAGGTTGATGAAGGGCGGCTGCTGCGAGACCGAATCGGTCTTCAGGTTGAAGCTGTACACCTCGCGCTCGCCCGAGAAGGTGCGCCCGAAGGACCAGGTGATGCCCTTGTCCGCCACGCGCTCGTACAGCCCCAGGCGCGCGAAGATCTCCAGGCTTTTCTGTGCATAGCAGATGCCGCGCGAGGAGGCGCCGCGCACGCCCACGGTGTCGTCCTCGTCCAGCAGCACGCAGCGCACGCCGCGGCTGGCCAGGTCGCAGGCCAGCGTCAGCCCGGCCGGGCCGGCACCGACGATGACGATGGGGTGGCGAACCGTCAGGCCGCTTTCCAGTTCGGGCGGTGGCACGAAGGGCCAGCGCGGCAGCTCGTACGCCGCCGCGAAGGTGTAGGTCTCGCTCATCGTTGTGCTTGTCTCTTCTTGGTCCGTCTAGAGCGCATGCGCCCATTGCGCAATGGCTTCCGCGGCCTGCGGCACGAGGTGGGGCTGGCCCGCCAGGTAGTGGTTGCCGCCCACGATGTCCACGTTGCGGATGCGCGGACCGCCGGCCGCCAGCCACGCGTCGCGCGTGCTGGGGAAGGTCGACTGGTCGGCCGTGTAGGTGAGCAGCAGCAGCGGCACCGAGGTGCGCGCCAGGTTGGTGGGCCCGTCGGCCTGCGAGCGCGAGGACCACTGCGACAGGAAGGCGGTGAGCGACGTCGTGCGCCCCATGGCATTGCACGAATAGTTCACTGCCCGCGCATCGCCCCACACGCTGCCGGGCGCGCGGTCGTTCACGTCCAGCGACAGGTCGACGCAGCGCGGGTCGGCATGCGTGCGGTAGACGATGAAGCTCTGGTCGCGCGGCGCCCCGGGCGTGGAACGCAGCAGGGCCAGCCGCTCCAGCGCCCAGTTCTCGATGCGGTCCAACCGGGCCTTCTGCGCAGCGGAGAAGCGGGCGAGGAAATCGCTGTCGTAGGGCACGCGGTGGCGCGGGTCGTACATGTCGAGGTCGGGGTCGACCGAGAGCGGATCGTGCTCGTCCGTGACGGAAGGGTCGATCCAGTCGCGCAGCAGGCGCGAGCGGCCCAGGTGCGCGGCGCACAGCGCGATGCCGTCCACCGGCGGCAGGTCGGCGGGATGCAGGTGCGTGGGGTCGCCGTCGGCGAAGTGGGTGGCGGTGAGCTTCTCGGCCTGCGCCTGGTAGAAACTCGCCAGCGCCGCGCCCCCGGAGTTGCCCACCAGGAACACCTTCTCGTAGCCCTGGCTGCGCAGGGACTGCACGCCGGCGCCCAGGTCCTGGATGGCGCGCTCCATCAGCAGCACCGTGTCGTTGCCGGCATAGCGCGAGTTGAGGCCCATGCAGCAGATGCCGCGCGCGGCCAGCGGGGCGATGAGGTAATGCCCCATGAAGTTGCTGGTCGGGTGCATCACGATGCAGGCGACCTTCTTCGGGCCCGGCGGCGCCATGAAGGCGCCGTAGATGCGCGGGCGCAGCATTTGCAGGCCCGACTGGCTTTCCAGGGCCGCGCCGGGCTTCACGTCGATGACGGCGAGTTGCAGATCAGCCATGGCTCGGTGCCTTTCCATGGCCTTGGCCGGCCAGCAGCCGCGCCTTGTCCTCGATCCACGCATCGAGCTCGGCATGGGCCCGCGCCGCATGCGCATCCATGGTCGCTTGCGGCACCGTGGGCGTCGTCAACTCCAGGCGGATGCCGTTCGGGTCGAAGAAGTAGATCGACTCGATGATGTGATGGTCGGTGATGCCCAGCACCTCGACGCCGGCCGACTCCAACCGGGCCTTGGCAGCCAGCAGGGCGTCCACCGAATCGACCCGCAACGCGATGTGGTTGACCCATGCCGGCGTGTTGGGCGAGGGCAGCGCCTTGACGTTGTCTCCCAGGTCGAAGAACGCGATGTACGAGCCGTCGCGCATCTGGAAGAAGATGTGGACGTAAGGGCAGTACTCGCCGGTGCTGGGAACGTGGTCGGCCTTGATGACATGCACCAGCGGCAGGCCCAGCAAGTCTTCGTAGAAGCGCCGGGTTTCCTCGGCGTCGCGGCAGCGCCATGCGAAGTGGTGCAGGCCGCCCACCGGAACCGGAGAGCCGGTCGGCGATGAGGGAGAGGTGTTCATGGGCGGCATTGGAAAACCAAGCCGCCCATGAATCAAACGAAATCAATTCATGGATTCATAAAGAATCCATATCACTTGGCCACCGTTTCCTCCACCCAGCCAGGCAGCAGGTCGAAGATGGCCTGGATCGCGCCGTCCCCGCCCTTGAGGCCGTAGTGCGAATCGAGGTAGTCGATGTTGGTGGTCTGCAGCCAGACCTGGCCCTTGTCGTCTTCCCACACCACGGTCTTGATGGGCAGCTCGCGCGCCGCCAGCACGTTGGCGGTGAGCAGCTTGCCCACCAGCTTGCTGTTCTGGAAGAACACCACTTCGGTGGGACGGATGTCGTGGCCGGAAATCTTGGCCACGGCCTGCTGGTCGATCCGGTCGTATTTCAGCACCTCGGGGTAGCGGTTCACCACGGCCAGCAGCCGGTCGACCGTGGTCTTGACGGAATAGGGGCTTTTCCATTTCCACTGGTTGGCTTGCGCCTTCCGGACGATTTCGGGCTGCTGCTTCATGGTGGGCTTTTCTTGCGCGGTGGTGGGGCTGCACAGCAGCAGGGCCGATGTGGCCAGGATCAGGAATTTGATGGTCGATGCGTTGTTCATTTTCATTTCTCTCCCTTTCTTGATCAGAGAATTTCCTTGTCGTTCGGATCCCAGAGCTCAATGAGGAAATAAGTGGCTTCGCCCGATCCGGCGTTTCTTATTTCGACCTGCCCCGCCTGGGTCAGGTTGGCCGCTTCCTTGGCCTGGAGGGTCTTGGCGGTGCCGGCCTTCGCGTCCTTCACCTCGGTGGTGCCTTGCAGGTTCATGACGTAGGTCGGCCGGTTGGAAAAGTCTTGCGCGCCGGTGGCCGCGCCTTCGCCCAGGGTCACCTTGCGCACGCGCAGGCTGCGGCTTTGCAGTGGCGCCTTGCCTTCGGGCAGCTTCAGGTCGCGCAGGTGGGTGCGGAAGTACTCGTGATTGACCTCGTCCTCTTCGGCGGTCTGCGGGGCGTTGGCATAGAACGGGTCGTTCTCCGCCTTGATCCGGTCGGCGATGGGCGTGTGCTGCGCGTAGGTCTTGCCGTCGCAGGGCGAGCCGTCGTCCAGGAAATCCGAGGTCATGATCGACAGGACTTCGGTCTCCGACGAGTTCGTCGCGTAGTGGACGATGTCGTTGTAGCTCTTGTAGGAGCCGCCATAGGGCACGTCGACGGGCTGGTGGTTGTAGGCGTACACGGTCATGCCCTTGCCGCCCGCAATGCTCAGCGCGCCCGGCCGGTTTTCATGGCTGTGAATGCCCACTTTCTTGCCCGCCCCCAGATCCAGGATCCGCAGCCGGAAGAGGCGGCAATCCAAGGGCTTGTTGCCCTCGAGGAACTTGATTTCGGGGATCTTGAGCTCGACCAGCGTCTCGTTCTTGATCGATGGCGGAGCCGCCGCCGCGGGCTTTTGTACAGGCACGGCCTCCTTGCAACCAACGGCCAGCAGGCCGAGCAACGCACTGGCAAGAATAGTTTTGCGCAACATTGTTTCCTCCCTGAAAAAATGCGCTTTTCACGACTTTTTGTGATTTATTGTGAATTGAATTTAATTCACAATGGTGAAATTCCAGGCCTTTTTGGCGGAGCAAAGGAGCAAATTGGAAATGCTCTCTTTAATTTCACGCGGCCATATTAACGCGAATGTTTTTCAACGAAACCGGTTGCTTCATTGGCCGGCGTGAGGCGCCTCCTAGAATGGAGGCCTGGCGCGCCCCGCCGCGCGCGGTCCTACCGGCCCCACAGCCCCACAGAACCTTCCTCATGAAAATCCTCCGCTTCACCGACTTGTGCGCTCAAGGCAAGGCCGCCGGCCAGCGCGTGTTCATCCGTGCCGACCTCAACGTCCCGCAGGACGACGCCGGCCGCATCACCGAAGACACCCGCATCCGCGCCTCGGTGCCCTGCATCCGCCAGGCGCTCGATGCCGGCGCGGCCGTGATGGTCACCTCCCACCTGGGCCGCCCCACCGAGGGCGAATTCAAGCTCGAAGATTCGCTGGCCCCGGTGGCCGCCCGCCTGGGCGAACTGCTGGGCCGCGAAGTGCCGCTGGTCTCCAACTGGGTCGAGAACGGCGTGCAGGTGGCCCCCGGCCAGGTGGTGCTGCTGGAAAACTGCCGCCTGAACAAGGGCGAGAAGAAGAACGACCCGGCGCTGGCGCAGAAGATGGCGGCTCTGTGCGACATCTTCGTGCACGACGCCTTCGGCACCGCCCACCGCGCCGAGGCCTCCACCTACGGCATCGCGCAGTACGCGAAGATCGCCTGCGCAGGCCCCTTGCTGGCCGCCGAGATCGACGCCATCTCGCGCGCCCTGCGCGACCCGAAGCGCCCGCTGGTGGCCATCGTGGCCGGCTCCAAGGTCAGCACCAAGCTGACCATCCTCAACAGCCTGGCCGCCAAGGTGGATCAGCTCATCGTGGGCGGGGGCATTGCCAATACCTTCATGCTGGCCGCCGGCCTGCCCATCGGCAAGTCGCTGGCCGAGCCGGACCTGGTGGACCAGGCCAAGTCGGTGATCGAGGCCATGCGCGCGCGCGGCGCGGCAGTGCCCATTCCGGTGGATGTGGTGTGCGCCAAGACCTTCGCGGCCGATGCGCCGGCCACCGTCAAGGCGGCGGCCGACGTGGCCGAAGACGACCTGATCCTGGACATCGGCCCGCAGACGGCCGAGCTGCTGGCCGCGCAGCTGCGCCAGGCCGGCACCATCGTCTGGAACGGCCCGGTGGGCGTGTTCGAGTTCGAGGCCTTTGCCCACGGCACCGAGACCATCGCCCGCGCCATTGCGCAGAGCAGCGCCTTCTCCATTGCCGGCGGCGGCGACACGCTGGCGGCCATTGCCAAGTACGGCATCGAGAAGGACGTGGGCTACATCTCCACCGGCGGCGGCGCCTTCCTGGAGGTGCTGGAAGGCAAGCAGCTGCCGGCCTTCGAGATCCTCGAGCGCCGCGCGCAGTGAAGCGGGCCGGGCCTTCGCGATCCGCTTAAAAAAAGGGGCGGATTGCGCGGGTCCGGGGTGCTTTATTCGGTGCGGGAATTTCAGTTATTCGTCACGAATCTCACATGGTGCAATGCTATATTTCCATATGAGATAGCCACAACGACTCACCCAGGAGACATCGCACCATGGACGCCGTCCGCCTTCCCCGCCACGCCACCAAGATCGTCGCCACGCTCGGCCCCTCCACCAGCACGATGGAGCTGATCGAGCAGATGATCCACCACAAGGTGAGCTGCATGCGGCTCAACTTCAGCCACGGCACGGCGCAGGACCACATCGACCGCGCCGCCATGATCCGCGAGGCGGCACGCCGCGCCGGCCGCGAGGTCGCGATCATGGCCGACCTGCAGGGTCCGAAGATCCGCGTGGGCAAGTTCGCCGAAGGCCGGGTGCACCTGGAGGCCGGCGCCAAGTTCATCCTGGATGCCGCCCGCACCGAGCCGGGCGACGTCAACGCCGTGGGCCTGGACTACAAGGACCTGCCGCGCGACGTGAAGCCCGGCGACCGCCTGCTGCTCAACGACGGCCTGATCGTGCTCAGCGTGGACGCCGTCAAGGGCGACGCCGTGCACACCACCGTGCGCCTGGGCGGCGTGCTGTCCAACAACAAGGGCATCAACAAGCAGGGCGGCGGCCTGACGGCCCCGGCCCTCACCGCCAAGGACATGGAAGACATCAAGACCGCGATGAGTTTCCAGGCCGACTACGTGGCCGTGAGCTTCCCCAAGAACGGCACCGACATGGAAATGGCGCGCCAGCTGTGCAACGTGGCCGCCGCCGAGTTCGGCCACCGTCCCGGCCTGATCGCCAAGATCGAGCGGGCCGAAGCCATTCCCAACCTGGAAGAGATCCTGGCCGCCAGCGACGGCATCATGGTCGCGCGCGGCGACCTGGCGGTGGAAGTGGGCAACGCCGCGGTGCCGGCGCTGCAGAAGAAGATGATCCGCATGGCGCGCGAGATGGACAAGATCACCATCACCGCCACGCAGATGATGGAGTCCATGATCAACAACCCGGTGCCCACCCGCGCCGAGGTGAGCGACGTGGCCAACGCCGTGCTGGACGGCACCGACGCCGTGATGACCTCCGCCGAGACCGCCTCGGGCAAGTTCCCGCTCGAGACGGTGCAGGAGATGAGCCGCATCTGCGAGGCGGCCGAATCCGCCGAAGACAAGCGCCTGGACGCCGACTTCTCCGGCAGCTACAGCCGCATCGACCAGTCCATTGCCATGGGCGCGCTGTTCACCGCCCATCACCTGGGCGCCAAGGCGATCGTGGCGCTCACCGAGTCGGGCTCGACCCCGCTGTGGATGAGCCGCCACCGCGCCCACATTCCCATGTACGCGCTGACCTCGCGCCTGGCCACGCAGCGCAAGATGGCGCTGTACCGCAACGTGCGCCCGCTGCTGATGGACTCGGAAACCGACCGCGACACGGCACTGGCGCAGGCCGAGGCGCACCTCAAGCGCCGCGGCATCGTGCAGACCGGCGACATCTACGCCATCACCTGCGGCGAGCCGATGGGCGAGCCGGGCGGCACCAACATGCTCAAGATCTGCAAGGTGGCCTGAGCGGCTCTTGCCAGCCAAGGGCCCGGCGGGCGCCCGGCCAGCCCACTTCGCCTGTAGTCGAAGCGCGCGAAAGCGCGTAGTGCGGGGCCGGTGCTTGCCTTGCCGGGGTGGTCATTGAGGGCTGCTGCGCAGGCCCCTCGGTAGAATCGAGACAGTTTTTCCTGTCTTTTCACCATTTCCCCGCGAGGTATTCCCATGGCACTCGTTTCGATGCGCGAACTGCTCGACCACGCCGCCGCCAACGGCTACGGCATTCCGGCTTTCAACGTCAACAACCTCGAACAGGTCCAGGCGGTGATGGAAGCGGCCAAGGAAACCGGCGCGCCGGTGATCCTGCAGGCCAGCGCGGGCGCCCGCAAGTACGCCGGCGAATCCTTCATCAAGCACCTGATCTCCGCCGCCATCGAGGCCTACCCGAACATCCCGCTGGTGATGCACCAGGACCACGGCCAGAGCCCGGCCATCTGCCAGGGCGCCATCGACCTGGGCTTCTCCTCGGTGATGATGGACGGCTCGCTCAAGGAAGACGGCAAGACGCCGGCATCGTTCGACTACAACGTCGACGTCACCCGCAAGGTGGTCGAGCTGGCGCACAAGGTGGGCGTCACGGTCGAGGGCGAACTGGGCTGCCTGGGTTCGCTGGAAACCGGCATGGCCGGCGAGGAAGACGGCATCGGCGCCGAAGGCAAGCTGGACCACTCGGCCCTGCTGACCGACCCCGAAGAGGCCGCGCAATTCGTCAAGGCCACGCAGCTGGACGCGCTGGCCATCGCCATCGGCACCAGCCACGGCGCCTACAAGTTCAGCCGCAAGCCCACCGGCGACATCCTCTCGATCTCGCGCGTGAAGGAAATCCACGCGCGCCTGCCCAACACCCACCTGGTGATGCACGGCTCCTCGTCGGTGCCGCAGGACCTGCTGGCCATCATCAACCAGTACGGCGGCAAGATGAAGGAAACCTACGGCGTGCCGGTGGAAGAGATCCAGGAAGCCATCAAGCATGGCGTGCGCAAGATCAACATCGACACCGACATCCGCCTGGCCATGACCGGCGCGGTGCGCAAGTTCCTGGCCGAGAACCCCGACAAGTTCGACGCCCGCGAGTGGCTCAAGCCCGCCCGCGAAGCGGCCAAGCAGATCTGCAAGCAGCGCTACATCGAGTTCGGCTGCGAAGGCCAGGCCGGCAAGATCAAGGGCGACAGCCTGCAGGTCGTGGCCGCCAAGTACGCCAAGGGCGAGCTGGCCCAAGAAGTGGTTTGATGACCACCGTCCACACCTCCTCCATCCAGAGCCTGCCCCTCCTCGCGCGCGGCAAGGTGCGCGACAACTACGCGGTGGGCAATGACCGCATCCTGATGGTGGCCAGCGACCGGCTCTCGGCCTTCGACGTGATCATGGGCGAGCCCATTCCCGGCAAGGGCGAGATCCTGACGAAGATGGCGCTGTGGTGGTTCGAGCGCCTGGGCCACCTGTGCCCCAACCACCTGACCGGCGAAGCGCCCGAAAGCGTGGTGCAGCCGGAGGAGGTGGCGCAGGTGCAGGGGCGCTCCATGCTCGTCAAGCGCCTGAAGCCCGTGCCGGTGGAGGCGGTGGTGCGCGGCTACCTGGCCGGCAGCGGCTGGAAGGAATACCAGGAAAGCCGATCGGTGTGCGGCGTGCCGCTGCCCGAAGGCCTGACCAATGCGGCCAAGCTGCCGCGCCCCATCTTCACGCCGGCGGCCAAGGCCCAGGCCGGCGAGCATGACGAGAACATCCCCTACGAGCGCGTGGTGGAGATCGTCGGGCCGGAACTGGCGCAGCAGATCCGCGAGACCAGCATCGCCATCTACGAGGCGGCCGCGGCCATCGCGTTGCAAAAGGGCATGATCATTGCCGACACCAAGTTCGAGTTCGGCCTGGACGAGAACAACCAGCTGGTGCTGATGGACGAGGTGCTCACCCCCGACAGCTCGCGCTACTGGCCGGTGGAAGGCTATCAAGAGGCCCTGGCCCAGGGCGCCAACCCGCCCAGCTACGACAAGCAGTTCGTGCGCGACTGGCTGGAGGCCGTGCGCATCCACGGCAAGCCCTGGGACAAGACCCCGCCGGCGCCGCGACTGCCGGCCGAGGTGATCGAGAAGACGGCTGCCAAGTACCGCGAAGCCCTGCAGCGCCTGACCGCCTGAGGCGGGCTCCGGTCGGTTGACGGTTGCGCGCGGAATGTAAATAGATCACAAAACTCGCGGCAATACTTACCGCCAACTAGAACAGCAAATTTCCATACTTTCCTCATCTAGATGGATGAGGAGAACGTGATGGAAGCAAAGAGCGTGATCGAAGTCTCCCGCGCGGCATTCGGGCTGGGGAAGGTCACCGCACCGCCGCCCGATGGACTGCAGGCCGCCATGCTGGCCCGGGTGCTCGACGAGATCGACCATGGCCTGGTGCTGGTCGACCTGACCGGCCGGATCCTGCATGCCAACCACCCGGCCCGCTTCGAGCTGGCGTCGGCCCAGGCGCTGTGCGAGCGCGACGGCATGCTGTGGGGCAGCGACGACAACCGCCACCGCCAGATCCGCCAGGCCCTGAAGGACGCGGCGCACGATGGCCGCAGCATCGTCGAGCTGGAGCACCAGGAGACGCCGCTGTCGCTCGCTTTCATCCCCATGGCCTCGCTGCCGGGCGGACGCATCGACACGGTGCTGATCATGTGCAGCAAGCGCCAGAACTGCGCCACCCTGACCATGCAGATGTTCGCCCGCGCCAACCGCCTGACCCGCGCCGAGCAGAACGTGCTGCGCCAGCTGTGCGACGGCCACCGGGCCGAGGAGATCGCCGGGCTGCAGGGCATTCGCGTCTCGACGGTGCGCACTCACATCAAGAGCGTGCGAGAAAAGACGGGCTCCAGCAGCGTGCGCGAGATCGTCCACCGCCTGGCGCGCATGCCGCAGGTGGTGTCGGCGGTGCGCATGGGCGTCCAGGAACACGCCTAGGCCTGCGCGGGTGATGGGCAAGCTGGTGGCCGCGCGGGCGACAGGGCCGCGCAAGGGAGCGGCTTTATAGTCGGTGCATGCCGTCGTCGTCCGCCCTGCGCCGCCCCGCGTCGAATCCATCGGCGCACCTTGCCGTCTTCGCTCCCGAGGTCGACCGCCTGGCCGCCCTGGGCACGCAGCGACGCTACCGCAAGAACACGGTGCTGATCGAGGAGGGCGACTCGGGCGATTCCATCTACATCGTCGTGTCCGGCCAACTGCGCGCCTATGTCTCGGACTCGCGCGGCCGCGAGGTCACGCTGGGCCTTCACGGGCCGGGCGAGTACGTGGGCGAGATGTCGCTGGATGGCGGCTTGCGCTCGGCCAGCGTGCAGGCGGTGGAGCCCACGGTGTGCTCGGTGGTCACCCGCGAAACCGTGCTGCGGCATGTGAGCGACGACCCGGAATTCGCCCAGGGCCTGATCCAGCGCCTGATCCGCCGCGCCCGCCTGGCAACCGAAAGCGCCCGCAGCATCGCCCTGCTGGACGTGTACAGCCGTCTGCGCGCCATGCTCGAGCGCCGGGCCCAGCCGCAGGCCGACGGCACCCGCCTGGTCGCCGAGCGCCTGACGCACCAGGCCATCGCCAGCGAAATCGGATGCTCGCGTGAAATGGTGAGCCGGCTGCTGAAGGACCTGGAGGCGGGCCGCTACCTGGCGGTGGTGGACCGGCACCTGGTGCTGATGCGCGACCTGCCGGCGCGCTGGTAGCCGAAAAGCGAAAGGTGTTGCCGCGCAACATCCTCCCGGGTGGGACGCCTTGCGCATGTAAACCTTCATCTGGCATTCTCGCCACTATTTGCAACAATTCGCCTAGGCCGTTTCCGCCTCCACCGGCCCCCTGCTCGAGCAGAAGAACGTGAGAAATCTGGTGCCGCCACGCTCGAACGGCTTGTCCCCAAGAGGCTGTCCATGAGCGCCTGTCCCAACTGCGGCGCGGCGCGCGAAGCCAGCCATCGCTTCTGTCCCAACTGCGGTGCCCGCCTCGACGCGCAGCGCGAACTCAAGCAGGTCACCGTGCTGCTGGCCGACCTGTGCGGCTCCACCGAGCAGGTGGTGCGCACCGATGCCGAAGGCGGACAGGCCTATCTCGACGAGGCGCTTCGCCTCATGTCCGAAGCCGTCAATGCCTATGGCGGCACCCAGGTCCAATGGCGGGGCGACGAGCTGCTGGCGCTGTTCGGCGCGCCGGTGGCCCAGGAAGACCACGCGCTGCGCGCCTGTCTGGCCGCCATCGCCATGGCCGAGGCGATGAAGGCGCAAAGTTCCGCCCAAGCGCCCATGGCGGTGCGCATCGGCATCGATTCGGGCGAGGTGATCGCAGGCCCCGGCAGCGGCCATCTCGCGACCAGCTACCGCGTGGACGGGGCGCCCGTGCACCTGGCTTCGCGCCTGGAAAAACTGGCGCCGCCGGCCAGCACCTACATCAGCGGCAACACGCTGCAGCTGCTGCACGGACAGCTCGAGACGCGCGCACTCGGCCCGTTCAACCTGCGCGGCTTCGACGCGCCGGTCGACATCCATGAACTGGTGGGCAGCCTGCAGGATTCGGCCGCCGGCCCGTTGGCGCGCCGCCGCTTCCTGGCCCCGCTGGTCGGCCGTGCGCAGGCCTTGGCCGACCTGATGCAGCTGGCCGAGGGCGTGCGCCGCACGGGCCTGCGCGCGGT
>NZ_BCUU01000031.1 GCF_001591385.1 Variovorax soli NBRC 106424 | reverse complement strand
GAGCGCGGCGGGCGCGGCGCGCCGGCCGGCCGCAGCTTGCGCCGGCCGAACAGCAGGTACATCGGCAGCATGAGGTACGGCATGAGCACCAGCGCCATGACCCAGGCAATGGCCGTGGTGGGCGCCCGCTGCTGGCGCTGCGCGCGCGTGGTGAGCACATAGACCAGCAGCGCCACGGACACCACGAGGAAGTGCTGGGAAGGGGAGGGCAACCAGTCGGACAGGATGTTCGCCATGGCGGGCTTGCCTTCCGGGTGCGCGCGCTACTGGCGTTGCAGGAAGGCCGGCACCCCGCGTCCTTGGGAGGCCAGGAAGTTCATCATGGGGTCGACCACGGCGCGCACGGCGGGCCGCTCGCCCACGCGGGTGCGCCAGCCCAGCAGGCGCGGGGTGTCCGGGCGCATGCCCGCGCCCTTGCGGTCCGCGAAGACGCAGGCCATGTAGAAGCCGATGTCGGCGTAAGAGTAGGGCCCGGCCAGGTACTCGCGGTCGGCCAGCAAGGCCTCCAGCTGGCCGTAGATGGCGTGGCAGGCGGCGCAGGCCGCCTGCGCCGCGGCGCCCTGCATGTGGTCCTGCAGGCCGAAGAGCTTGTAGATCTGCGGAAAGAAGACTTCGTCGGCGCGCAGCTCGAGCTGCCGCGCCCTGGCGCGTGCCGCCACCTCGCGCGGCCATAGCGGCGGGGTGGGGTAGCGGTCTTCGAGGTACTCGAAGATCTGGGTCGAGTCGAACAGCTCGACCTCGTCATCGACGAGCACCGGCACCTGCGCCTTCGGATTGACGCGCAGCACCTCGGGGTGCTTGGGCAGGTAGTTGTCGTCCCGGTCGAACGGGACCATCACCAGCTCGAACGCCAGACCTTTTTCGAGCGCGGCGATCTGCGCCTTGGCACCGAAGAGGCTCAGGGGGCCTGAATAGATCCTTGTCGTCTTATCCATGCCCCCGAGTTCAACATGAACCGGTGGCTCAGGTCGAGCCCCAGACCTCCTGCGCAGTCTCGATCACCAGGCGCAGCTTGGCGCGCTGCGCTTCCACGGCGATGTTGTTGCCGTGCACCGTGCTGGAGAAGCCGCACTGCGGCGACAGCGCCAGCTGCTCGAGCGGGGCGTACTTGGTGGCGTCCTCGATGCGGCGCTTGAGCTCGTCCTTGTCTTCCATCTCGCCGAACTTGGTGGTCACCAGGCCCAGCACCACGGTCTTGCCCTTGGGCAGGTAGCGCAGCGGCTTGAAGTCGCCCGAGCGGGCGTCGTCGTATTCCATGAAGTAGGCATCCAGGTCCATCTCCTTCAGGAGCGCCTCGGCCACCGGCTCGTAGTTGCCGGCCGCGGCATGCGTGCTCTTGAAGTTGCCGCGGCACAGGTGCATGGCCAGCAGCATGCCCGGCGGCTTTTGCGCGACGACCTTGTTGATGAACTTGGCGTAGCGGTGGGGCAGTTCGTTGGGGTCGTCGCCGCGCTGGCGGGCCGCTTCGCGCAGGTGCTCGTCGCACAGGTAGGCCAGGTTGGTGTCGTCCATCTGCACGTAGGTGCAGCCGGCGGCGGCCAGCGAGCGCAGCTCGTCGCCGTAGGCCTTGGCCACGTCGTCGTAGAAGGTCGGGTCCAGCTCGGGGTAGGCCTCCTTGCTGATGCCGGCACGGCCGCCCCGGAAGTGCAGCATGGTGGGCGAGGGGATGGTGACCTTGGGCGTGTGGCCGGCCGAGACCTGGCTCTTGAGGTACTCGAAGTCGGCCAGCTGGATGTTCTTGGCGTGGCGCACCTTGTCGATCACGCGCATGACGGGCGGTGCCAGTTCTTCCGTACCGTCGGGCTTGCGGATGGTGACAGGAATATCCGTCTTCACGCCGCCCAGCTGCTCCAGGAAGTCGATGTGGAAGTAGGTGCGGCGGAACTCGCCGTCGGTGATGCTCTTGAGGCCGAGGTCCTCCTGGAACTTCACGATTTCGGTGATGGCCTTGTCTTCGACTTCTCGAAGCTGTTCGGCGCTGATCTGGCCGTTGGCCTTCTTCTCGCGCGCCTCGAGCAGGTACTTGGGGCGCAGGAAGCTGCCGACGTGGTCGAAGCGGGCGGGCAGGTGGGCGTGCTGGGACATGAGTGGAACTCCGTGCAGGCTGAAAGAAAGAAAAAGGATCGTAAACGCAGCATGCTGGCCCCCAATGTATACAGAGACGTTGGTGTTTACCCTTGAAACCCCTGAATATCATGGACTTTTCGGTATCAATGTATACAGTCAGTATCCATGACTGCCGCTGCAAGCCCTTCCTTTCCGCTGAATGCCTGGTACGCCGCCGCGTACGACGTCGAGGTCAAGCACGCCTTGCTGGCGCGCACGATCTGCAACCAGAAGATGGTGCTGTTCCGCCGCACCGACGGCCAGGTGGCCGCGCTGGAAGATGCCTGCTGGCACCGGCTGATGCCCTTGTCGCTGGGCCGGCTGGAGGGCGACGAACTGGTCTGCGGCTACCACGGCCTGGTCTACAACAGCCAGGGCCGCTGCACCCACATGCCCAGCCAGGAGACGCTCAACCCCTCGGCCTGCGTGCGCAGCTACCCGGTGGTGGAAAAGCACCGCTTCGTGTGGGTGTGGCCGGGCGACCCGGCCAAGGCCGATCCGGCGCTGGTGCCCGACATGCACTGGAACGACGACCCCGCCTGGGCCGGCGACGGCAAGATGATCCGCGTGAACTGCGACTACCGGCTGGTGGTCGACAACCTCATGGACCTGACGCACGAGACCTTCGTGCACGGCTCGTCCATCGGCAACCGGGCCGTGGCCGAGGCGCCTTTCGTGGCCACGCATGGCGACCGCTCGGCCACCGTCACGCGCTGGATGGAAGGCATCGAGGCGCCGCCCTTCTGGGCTGCCCAGATCAACCATGCGCGCGGCTACAAGGGGCCGGTGGACCGCTGGCAGATCATCCGCTTCGAGGCGCCATGCACGGTGAACATCGACGTGGGCGTGGCCGAGGCCGGCAGCGGCGCGGTGCCCACCAAGACGTCGCCGGGCGACCGCAGCCGCGGCGTGAACGGCTACGTGCTCAACACCATCACGCCCGAGACCGACAAGACCTGCCTGTACTTCTGGGCCTTTGCACGCAACTATGCTTTAAGTGAGCAGCGCTTGACGCACGAGCTGCGCGAAGGCGTGGCCTCCATCTTCCGCGAGGACGAACTGGTGCTGGAGGCGCAGCAGCGCGCCATGGACGAGCGGCCTGGCCATACCTTCTACAACCTCAACATCGACGCCGGCTCGATGTGGGCGCGCCGCCTGATCGACGGCCTGATCGAGCGCGAGCGGCCACGCTCGCCCACCATCGCCATCCAGCCCGTGCAGTCGCAGCACGTTCCGGTATGAGTGCGGTGGCGGGCACCAGCGATGCGTCGACCGAGTCGGGCGGCTCGCAGGCGGTCAAGGCGCAGCTGCGCCTGCGCGAGCTGATCCTGGCCGGCGAACTGGCGGGCGGCACGCGCATTGCCGAAGTCGCCATCTCCGAGATGCTGGGCGTGTCGCGCACGCCGGTGCGCAGTGCGCTCATGCGGCTGGAGCAGGAAGGCCTGCTCGAGGCGCTGCCCAACGGCGGCTATGCGGTGCGCACCTTTTCCGAGCGCGACGTGTCCGACGCCATCGAGCTGCGCGGCACGCTCGAAGGCCTGGCGGCGCGGCTCGCGGCCGAGCGCGGCGCACCGCCGGTGGTGCTGCGCGAGGCGCGTGCCTGCCTGGCCCGCATCGACGAGCTGCTGCGCGAAAGCGCGCTGGACGATGCCGCCTTCTCGCGCTACGTGGCGCTGAACGAGCAGTTCCATGCGCTGCTGTACGAGATGTCCGGCAGCGTGCTCGTCACGCAGCAGCTCGACCGTGCGGTGAACCTGCCCTTTGCCTCGCCCTCGGCATTCGTGGTCGTGCAGGCCAATTCGCCGGCCGCGCGCGACATGCTGGTGATCGCGCAGGACCAGCACACCCAGGTGCTGGATGCCATCGAGGCGCGTGAAGGCGCGCGCGCCGAATCGCTGATGCGCGAACACAGCCGCATTGCGCGGCGCAACCTGCGCGAGGCGCTGCATGGCAGTGCCGACCATTCCCTGCCCGGCGTGCAGCTCATCCGCCGCCGCGGCTGAGTCCGTCAAGACACAAGCCCCCAGCCTTTCTTCAGAACGAAATGAAAAGCGAGATTCACTGGATGCCCGCGCGCGTCGCGGCCACGCGCGACCTCACGCCCACCGTGCGCGAGTTCCTCATTCGCCCCGAATCGGGCGCGGCCACGCCGCACGAGCCGGGCGCGCACCTGCAGGTCCAGGTCCTGGCCGGGCGCATGCAGACGCGTTCGTACTCGCTGGTGGGCGAGCCCGACGGCATTCACTGGCGCATTGCCGTCAAGCGCATGGACGAGGGCCGGGGCGGCTCGCTGGCCATGTGGCGCCTGGCGGCGGGCGACCGGATGCTGGTGAGCGAGCCGCAGAGCCACTTCTCGCTGGACCTCGGGGCTCCCGCCTACCTGGTGGTGGCGGGCGGCATCGGCATCACGCCGCTGGTGTTCATGGCGCAGCGCCTGGCGGCGTTGTCGGCGCGCAGCGGCGCCGGTGTGCGCATGCTGTACGGCGCGCGCAATCCGGAAGAACTGGCGTATCTGTCCGAGCTGCAGGGCGCACTCGGCGATCGGGTGGCCGTGCATGTCGGCGCGGCGCCCATCGACTTTGCGGCGGAGATTGCGCAACTGCCGGCCGGCGCGCAGCTCTACACCTGCGGCCCCGTGCCCATGCTCGAGGCCGTCAAGCGGGCGTGGAGCGAGGCTGGCCGGCCGCTGCCCGACCTGCGCTTCGAAACCTTCGGCAGCAGCGGCCGCCTGCCGACCCAGGCTTTCAAGCTGCGGGTGCCCAGGCACGAATTCGAGGTCGAGGTGCCGGCCAACAGCACCTTGCTCGAGGCGCTCGAAGCCGCGGGCGTGCAGACCCTGTGGGATTGCCGGCGCGGCGAGTGCGGGCTGTGCGCGATGAATGTGCTGGCCGTCGACGGAGAGATCGACCACCGCGACGTGTTCCTGTCGGAGCACGAGAAGAAGTCCAATTCCCGCATCTGCGCCTGCGTGTCGCGCGCCGTGGGCACACTCACCATCGATTCGGCCTACCGCCCGGATTGAGTGGCCCCACGTGCGCGATCATCGCGCAACTTGGGCGTATAACGCGCAGCAAAGCTCACCCCGGCGCGCGCTCTAGGGGATAGCGGCGAAACGCGAGTGTTGCAAATTGTTGAAAATAGCTGGGCTTTGCCTGTCCCTTCGATAAGGAGATCCTTTTCATGAAACGCCGTCATCTCATTCAGGTCTGCGGCCTGACCGCAGTGGCACTGGCCGCGCCGCTGGCGCTGGCGCAGAGCGCTCCCTTCAAGATCGGCTTGGTGCTGCCCATGACCGGCCAGCAGGCCAGCACCGGCCGCCAGATCGAGGCGGCTGCGCGCCTGTACATGGCACAGAACGGCGACACGGTGGCCGGCCGCAAGATCGAGCTGATCGTCAAGGACGACACCAGCCTGCCGGACGTGACCAAGCGCCTGGCGCAGGAACTCATCGTGAACGACAAGGTGGATGTGCTGGCCGGCATGGGCATCACGCCCTCGGCCATGGCCACCGCGCCGCTGGCCACGCAGTCGAAGACGCCGCTGGTGGTGATGGCTGCCGCCACGTCGTCGATCACCAATGCATCGCCTTACATCGTGCGCACCAGCTTCACGCTGCCGCAGGTGTCGGTGGCCATGGGCGACTGGGCGCCCAAGAACGGCATCAAGTCGGTGGTGACGCTGGTGTCCGACTACGGCCCCGGCAACGACGCCGAGAAGTATTTCAGCGAGCGCTTCGCGCTCAACGGCGGCAAGGTGATCGAGAAGCTGCGCGTGCCGCTGCGCAACCCCGACTTCGCGCCGTTCCTGCAGAAGGTGCGCGATGCCAAGCCCGATGCGCTGTTCGTGTTCGTGCCCTCGGGCGCCGGCGCGGCGGTGATGAAGCAGTTCGCAGAGCGCGGCATGGACAAGGCCGGCATCAAGCTGATCGCCACCGGCGACGTGACGGACGACGATCAACTCAACGACATGGGCGACGGCGCGCTGGGCGTGGTCACCACCCACCATTACTCGGCGGACCACAACTCGGCGCTGAACAAGAAGTTCGTGGAGGCCTTCGAGAAGGCCAACAAGGGCATGCGTCCCAACTTCATGGGCGTGGGCGGCTACGACGGCATGCGCGTCATCTATGAAGCGCTGAAGTCCACCAAGGGCAAGGGCGGCGGCGACGCGCTGCTGGCCGGCATGAAGGGCCAGGTGTTCGAAAGCCCGCGCGGCCAGGTGCTGATCGATGCGCAGACGCGCGACATCGTGCAGGACGTGTACCTGCGCAAGGTCGAGAAGAAGAACGGCCAGCTCTACAACGTCGAGTTCGACGTGATCAAGGCCGTGAAAGACCCCGGCAAAGAGAAGTAACCAGAACCCTCTCCCCTCTGCCCTCACCCCAGCCCTCTCCCGGGGGGAGAGGGAGCAAGACACATGCTGACCATTCTTTTCGACGGCATCGCCTACGGCATGCTGCTCTTCGTTCTCGCGGTCGGGCTGGCCGTGACGCTGGGCTTGATGAACTTCATCAACCTGGCGCACGGCGCTTTTGCCATGGCCGGCGGCTACCTCACCGTGTACGCGATGCAGAAGCTGGGCGTGCCGTTCCTGCTATGCCTGCCGCTGTCCTTCATCGTCGTGGGATTGCTGGGCGCGGTGCTGGAGCGCACGCTGTACCGGCCGATGTACGGCAAGGCGCACCTGGACCAGGTGCTGTTCTCCATCGGCCTGGCCTTCATGTCGGTGGCGGCCATCGACTACTTTGTGGGTTCGTCGCAGCAGAACATCCACCTGCCCGAGTGGCTGCGCGGGCGCACCGAGATCGGCGACGGCGCCTTGCTGCTGGGCATGGGGCACTATCGCCTCTTCATCATTGCGGTGTGCGCGGTGCTCACCGTGGTGCTGCAGCTGATTCTTTCGAAGACGCGTTTCGGCAGCCGCCTGCGAGCCGCGGTGGACGACCCGCGCGTGGCCTCCGGCCTGGGCATCAACGTCAACATCGTGTTCCTGCTGACCTTCGCGGTGGGCTCGGGCCTGGCCGGCCTGGGGGGTGCGCTGGGCGCCGAGATCCTGGGGCTGGACCCGACCTTCCCGCTCAAGTACATGATCTATTTCCTGATCGTGGTCTCGGTGGGCGGCACCTCGTCGATCACCGGGCCGCTGCTGGCGGCGCTGCTGCTGGGCATTGCCGACGTGGGCGGCAAGTACTTCATCCCCAAGATGGGGGCCTTCACCGTCTACCTGCTGATGATCGTCATTCTTCTGTGGCGCCCGCAAGGCCTGTTCACGCGCAAGGGGGGGAAGTGATGAGCACACCTTCCGAGCTGCAGGCAGGGTTGCTGCGCAACGCGCGCTGGCGCCCCTGGGAATTCGCCGTGTGGGCGCTGGCCTTCGCGCTGCCGGCCGTCACGCCCTCGCATGCGTTGATGATCAACGAGATCGCCATCGTCGCGCTGTTCGCGATGTCGCTGGACCTGATCCTGGGCTACACCGGCATCGTGTCGCTGGGCCATGCGGCCTTCTTCGGTTTCGGCGCCTACGTCGCCGCGCTGTTCGCCAAGCATGTGATGCCCGATCCGACGGTGGGCCTGCTCGCCGCCATCCTGGCGTCTGCGCTGCTGGGCGCGGTGGCCAGCGTCACCATCCTGCGCGGCACGGACCTCACCCGCCTGATGGTCACGCTGGGCACGGCCCTGCTGCTGCTGGAGCTGGCGAACAAGCTCGACTGGCTCACCGGCGGCGCCGACGGACTGCAGGGCGTGGTCATGGGGCCGGTGCTGGGCAAGTTCGAGTTCGACCTGTTCGGCCAGACGGCTGCGTGGTATTCGATCTCGGTGGCTTTCGTGCTCTTCCTCGTCATGCGGCGCATCGTGCATTCGCCCTTCGGTGCCACGCTCAAGGCGATCCGCGACAACCGGCTGCGCGCCATGGCCATCGGCGTGCCCGTGATCTCGCGCCTGGCCGTGATCTACACCATCGCTGGCGCGGTGGCCGGTGCTGCGGGCGCACTGCTGGCGCAGACCACGGGCTTCGCCTCGCTGGACGTGCTGGCCTTCGACCGCTCGGCCGACGTGATGCTGATGCTGGTGATCGGCGGCGTAGGCTGGCTCTACGGCGGCGTGGCCGGTGCCATCGTATTCAAGGTGCTGCAGGACTGGCTCTCGGCCGTCACGCCGCAGTACTGGATGTTCTGGATCGGCCTGATCCTGGTGCTGCTGGTGCTGGTGGGACGCGAGCGGCTACTGCGGCCCTGGACCTGGTTCGGCGGCCG
This sequence comes from Variovorax soli NBRC 106424, assembly GCF_001591385.1. Lineage (GTDB taxonomy): Bacteria > Pseudomonadota > Gammaproteobacteria > Burkholderiales > Burkholderiaceae_C > Variovorax > Variovorax soli. The sequence goes on along the minus strand of NZ_BCUU01000031.1, from coordinate 42,343 downwards.
TTCGGCCAGGAAGGGGGCCAAGGCATGAGCAGTGCAGCTCCCGTGCTTTCCGCGAGCGGGCTGGTGATGCGCTTCGGCGGCATCACCGCCACGAACAACGTGTCGCTGCAGCTGCGCCCGGGTGCGCGGCATGCGCTGATCGGCCCCAACGGTGCCGGCAAGACGACCCTCATCAACATCCTGACCGGCGTGCTCACGCCCACGCAAGGCCGCATTGAGCTGCTGGGCGAGGACATCACCCGCCTGGCGCCCCACCAGCGCGTGGCGCGGGGCATGGTGCGCACCTTCCAGATCAACCAGCTCTTCGATTCGATGACGCCGCTGGAAACGCTGGCGCTGGTGGTGTCGCAGCACGCAGGGCTCGGACGCCAGTGGTGGAAGCCGCTGGGCAGCGCCAAGGCGGTGGCCGAGCGCGCGGCCCAGCTGTTGGAGCAATTCCGCCTGGCCGACGTGGCGCAGGTGCAGACGAAGCACCTGGCCTACGGCAAGCGTCGCCTGCTCGAAATCGCCATTGCCCTGGCCTGCGAGCCCAAGGTGCTGCTGCTGGACGAACCGGTGGCCGGCGTGCCAGCGGGCGAGCGAGAGGAATTGCTGCAGACCGTGGCCGCCTTGCCGGCCGATGTCTCGGTGCTGCTGATCGAACACGACATGGACCTGGTTTTCAGTTTTGCCGACCGCATGACGGTGCTGGTCAACGGCACCCTTCTCACCGAAGGCGACCCCGACAGCATTGCCAACGACGCGAAGGTCAAGGAGGTCTACCTCGGCCACGGCGAGGTCGCACATGGCTGATCAAGTGCTTCTGCAGACCGAGCAGCTCAGCGCCGGCTATGGCGAGGCCGTGGTGATCCACGATGTTTCGCTCAAGCTGGCCGAAGGTCAGACGCTGGCCCTGCTGGGCCGCAACGGCACCGGCAAGACCACGCTCATCAACACCCTGGCCGGCGTCACCCGCCAGCATGGCGGCAGCATCCAGTTGGCGGGCCTGCCGCTGCACAAGCTGGCACCGCACCAGCGCGCCGCGGCCGGCATCGGCTGGGTGCCGCAGGAGCGCAACATCTTCAAGTCGCTCACCGTGCACGAGAACCTCACGGCGGTGGAGCGGCCGGCGCGATCGGGCAGCAAGCAGGCCTGGACGCCGGCGCGGGTGTACGAAATGTTCCCGCGCCTGGCCGAGCGCAAGGGCAACCTGGGCACGCAGCTGTCGGGTGGCGAGCAGCAGATGCTGGCCGTGGGCCGGGCGCTGGTGCTCAACCCGCGCATCCTGCTGCTGGACGAACCGCTGGAAGGGCTGGCGCCCATCATCGTGGAAGAACTGCTGCGCGCCATCCGCCGCATCACGCAGGGGGAAGGCCTGGCCGCCATCATCGTGGAGCAGCATCCGCAGGCCATCCTCGCCATTTCCGACGAGGCGGTGGTGCTGGACCACGGGACCATCGTGCATGCCGACAAGGCCGACGTGCTGAAGGCGCAGCCGGAAGTGCTGGGGCGACTGCTAGGCGTTGCGCGCTAGCGGATTGTGTTTCTCATTCTGTACAAGATCGGACGTTTGTACAGAATGAGAAACGGATTCTGATCAGGCCGCGTGCTCGCGCCCGATCTCCGGCCAGCGTCGCCGCAGCCACCACCAGGCCACCAGCCCCACCGACAGCATGCCGAAGGAGGTGCAGGCCAGCAGCACGGTGGAATGCATCACCAGCGGCGCCACGGCGCCGGCCACCACGCCGTTGGCCACCGCGCCGATCACGGCCTGCAGTGACGAGGCCATGCCGCGCCGCTCCGGGTGCAGGTCCAGCACGAGCAGGGTGACCACCGGCACCATCAACGCCCAGCCGTAGGCGAACACGCCCAGCGGCCACAGCGCCCAGCCCACGTGCGGCGCGAACACCAGGTTGGCCGCGACGTTGACGATGGAGGTCAGCAGCATGATGAAAAAGCCGTCCCGGATCTGCCGCTTCGGTTGTACCTTGCCCGCCTTGCGCCCGCTGTGCCAGGCCCCCAGCATGATGCCGCCGATGGTCAGGATGAAGAACCAGAAGAACTGTGTGGGCGGCAGCGCCAGGTGTTCGCCCAGGAAGGCCGGCGCCGACAGCACGTACAGGAACATGCCGTTGAAGGGCACGCCGCTGGCCAGCGCCAGCAGCAGGAAGCGCGGATCGGAGCACAGCGACCAGTAGCCGCGCAGCAGGTGGGCCGGATGGAAGGGCTGGCGGTCGTTGACGTGCAGCGTTTCCGGCAGCAGCCGCCAGTTGGATGCGAAGAGCAATACGCCCACCGCCACCAGGAACCAGAAGATGCTGTGCCAGCCCAGGTGCACGAAAAGAAAGCCGCCGATGATCGGCGCGATGGCCGGCGCAATGCCGAAGTAGATCGTCACCTGGCTCATCACCCGCTGCGCCTCGGCCGGCGGGAACATGTCGCGGATGACCGCGCGCGACACCACGATGCCTGCGCCTGCCGCCATGCCTTGCAGGGCACGGAACAGCACCAGCTGCCCGATGGTCTGCGACAGCGCGCAGCCCAGCGAGGCCAGCGTGAACACGGCGATGCCGCTGAGCACCACGGGCCGGCGCCCGAAGCTGTCCGACAGCGCGCCATGGAACAGGTTCATGAAGGCAAAGCCGAACAGGTAGGCCGACAGCGTCTGCTGCATCTCGACCGGGCTGGCGCCGATGGACTTGGCAATTCCCGAGAAAGCCGGGATGTAGGTGTCGATGGAGAACGGCCCCAGCATGCCCAGCACCGCCAGCAGCACGGCCAGCGCCCAGCGGGGCGCTTTCCAGATGTTTGATGCGTCGGGATTCATTTCATGCAAAGAAAAAGCGCCCGGCAGACGTTGCGCGGGCGCTTGGCACGGAGCCATTCGGGAAACACCGCGGAACCGGCTTTGCCGGGCCGCAGGTGTTGCCCCCTCGAAGGGGGTGCCCGAGCGACACGAAGTGCGCGAGGCTGGGGGTGGTCAAAGTGTGTCAATAAAGCTGCGCAGCTTGTCGGAGCGGCTCGGGTGCTTGAGCTTGCGCAGCGCCTTGGCCTCGATCTGGCGGATGCGCTCGCGCGTCACGTCGAACTGCTTGCCCACTTCTTCCAGCGTGTGGTCGGTGCTCATCTCGATGCCGAAGCGCATGCGCAGCACCTTGGCTTCGCGCGGCGTGAGGCTGTCGAGGATGTCCTTGACCACGTCGCGCAGGCCGGCCTGCATGGCGGCGTCGATCGGCGCGGTGTTGGTGCTGTCCTCGATGAAGTCGCCCAGGTGCGAATCGTCGTCGTCGCCGATGGGGGTTTCCATCGAGATCGGCTCCTTGGCGATCTTCATGATCTTGCGGATCTTGTCCTCGGGGATCTCCATCTTCGCGGCCAGGATGCCGGCATCGGGCTCGAAGCCGAACTCCTGCAGGTGCTGGCGGCTGATGCGGTTCATCTTGTTGATGGTCTCGATCATGTGCACCGGGATGCGGATGGTGCGCGCCTGGTCCGCGATGGAGCGCGTGATGGCCTGGCGGATCCACCACGTGGCGTAGGTCGAGAACTTGTAGCCGCGGCGGTATTCGAACTTGTCGACCGCCTTCATCAGGCCGATGTTGCCCTCTTGAATGAGGTCGAGGAACTGCAGGCCGCGGTTGGTGTACTTCTTGGCGATGGAAATCACGAGACGCAGATTGGCCTCGATCATTTCCTTCTTGGCGTCGCGCGAGGACGACTCGCCCGCGTTCATGCGCTTGTTGATGTCCTTGAGCTCGGCCAGCGGCACCACGACCTGGGCCTGGATGTCCGCGAGCTTCTGCTGCAGTTCCTGGATGGGCGGAATGTTGCGTTGCATCACCGCGCTCCAGGGCTTGCCGGCGGCGGCCTGCTTCTCGACCCACTTGAGGTTGAGCAGGTTGGAGGCCACGCGCTGGCCCTTCTTGTCGTAGCCGGAGAAGTCGCGGATGAAGTCTTCCTGCGGGAAGCCGCACTTGTCCACGATGATGCGGCGCAGCTCGCGTTCCTTCTTGCGCACGTCGTCCACCTGGGCGCGCACCATGTCGCACAGCTTCTCGATGGTGCGGGCGGTGAAGCGGATCGTCATCAGCTCGTCCGACAACGCCGTCTGGGTCTTCATGTAGGCGGGCGAACCGTAGCCTTCCTTGTCGTAGATCTTGTGGATCTTCTCGAACAGCTCGGCCATGCGATCGAAGCGGGTGAGGGCTTCGCGCTTGAGTTCTTCCAGCTTCTTGGTCAGCGCCTTGGAGCCGCCGTTGCCGTCGTCGTCGTCGTCTTCGTCGAACTCGTCGAAGTCTTCCTCGGCCACGTAGTCGTCGGCTTCGTTCGGGTTGGAGAAGCCGTCCACGACGGTGGAGATGACGACCTTGCCTTCGCGGATTTCCGCGCCCATGCGCAGGATCTCGGCGATGGTGGCGGGCGAGGCGGAGATGGCATGCATCATGTCCATCAGGCCGCCTTCGATGCGCTTGGCGATCTCGATTTCGCCTTCGCGCGTGAGCAGCTCCACCGTGCCCATTTCGCGCATGTACATGCGCACCGGGTCGGTGGTGCGGCCGAATTCGCTGTCCACGGTGGACAGGGCCGCTTCGGCTTCTTCTTCCGCTTCTTCCACGGTGGCGGCGGTGGGCGCCACGTTGTTCTGGAACAGCGTCTCGGCGTCCGGCGTCTGCTCGTACACGGCCACGCCCATGTCGTTGAGCATGGACACGACCACTTCCATGGTCTCGGCGTCGACCAGCTTGTCGGGCAGGTGGTCGGAGATTTCGCCCTGGGTGAGGTAGCCGCGGGTCTTGCCCAGCGTGATCAGGGTCTTCAGGCGCTGGCGGCGCTTGGCCAGGTCTTCTTCGGACAGGACGGTCTCGTCCAGGCCGAATTCCTTCATCAAGGCGCGTTCCTTCGCCTTGCTGATCTTCATGCGAAGGGGCTTGACCTTCTCCTGAGTCTCGGCGGGCGCCGGCTCACCGGCCAGATCGTCCTCGATGTCCGACAGGTCGATGTCGCTCGTGGGCGCTTCGGCCGCGGCCTTGGGCTTGCGGCCGCGCTTGGCGCCGGTGGTGGTCGTGGTCTTGGCGGTCGTGCCGGCGGCCTTGGGCGGGCGGCCGACCTTCTTGGCCGGCGCGGCGGCGGAGGCGATGAGCTGGTCGGCGGCCTTCTTCAGTTCGGCGGCACTGAGCTTGGGGGTGGGGGTACTGCTGGTCGTCACGGTTTTGGCTTTCTTCACCGCAGCGGTTTTGGTCGCTGTGGCTACCGCCTTGCTCGCAGCCTTGGCTGCGGGCTTGGACGGCGTCTTGCCGGCGGCAGATTTCGTGGCGGAAACGGCAGGCTTCTTTGTACTGGGCATACGACCTCGAACATCAAGATGACTAGCGGATTCACATAGGCGCCACTAACCCGGCGCAGGCAGGGAACAGGTGCAACGGGAAGGCGCAAAGCCCCCGTTCACGGAGCACCGGCAAGGGTGTGGGCGATCATTTGGTGTGCAGTCCTTGCGGTGTATTGGCCCTGATCCCGTCAGAAGGGAGTGCATTGCGCTTAGGGGCCGGCCCGGAGGTGCTGCTGTCGCTCTTGCCAGCTCATGCAGACATTTCTGTCGTGCACGAAGCCTTACATTATAGCGTTTTGCTGCTTTTTCAAGCAGGTGTTGTGCTGTTTTTCCTGGCGGGCTCCCGCCGCGGCCGCTAAAGCCTTTCTGCTACAGGCTGGCCTGCAGCTCCCGCCGGCGCGCTTCGAGCGCCCGGTAGCGCTCCGGGGCGCCGGGGTCGGTTCCGAAGGCGTTGGCCGTCTCGGTCAATTGGGCGCCCAATCGATCGATCAGCATGCGCGCCAGCACGTCCTTCAACTCGGCGGCCGTGTCGGGCGCCGCCTGGCCGGCTGCGGGGGCTTCGGCTTCCAAGTCGCCCACCGGCGCGCCGTCGGGGCCGGTCATCAGGCGCAGTGCCAGCGCTTCGATCGGCAGGCCGCGCAGGCCCTCCCGCAACGCAGCCCAGGGCAGCGTTCCGTGCTCATGGTGTTGGGCGTCGATCCAGCGAAAAAGTTCGCCCAGCTCGCCCGGCAGGTCGCACAGTACGGTGTGCAGCTCGTGCGACAGGCCCTCCCAGGGTGCCATGTTGGACAGCAGCAGGCGTGCCGCCACTTCCTGCCGGCTGGGCGGCTGGACGCGCGGGCCCTGGGAACGGGGGCGGTAGGGCTGCTGCCGGCGGTTCTTGAACTTGCCGCCGCCCCAGCTGCGCCGTTCGCCGGTGCCACTGCCGCTGCCAGCGCCGTAGTCCGATTGCCACTGTCCACCCTCGCCACTGCCTTCCCAGTAAGGCTCGGAAGGCGCTTCCCAAGGGGGCGGGGCGTCATGGCCGGAAGACGATGCGGCACGGCGAGGTGGCGCCGCGGCCGGCGCCCACAGCTGCGACAGTTCCTGCGCCCCGAGTTGCACCAGGCCGGCGATCTCGCCCAGCAGCTGGCGCTTGAGCGCGCCTTCGGGCAGGGCGCTCCACATCGGGCCGATGTTGCTGCTCAGGTGGGCGCGGCCTTCGGCGCTGCCCAGGTCGCAGCCTTCGCGGGCGGCCTCGAGCATGAAGCGCGACAGCGGGGTGGCCTCGCCCACGAAACGGGCGAAGGCATCGGCCCCGAATTCGCGAATGAAGCTGTCGGGGTCGTGCTCCGCGGGCAGGAACAGGAACTTGATGGTGCGCACGTCGCTGGCAAAGGGCAGGGCGGCATCGAGCGCCTTGCGCGCCGCGCGCCGGCCGGCGGCGTCGCCGTCGAAGCTGAACACCACCGAGTCAGTGAAGCGGAACAGCTTCTGGACGTGTTCGTTGGTGCACGCCGTGCCCAGCGTGGCCACCGCGTTGGGAAAGCCCAGCTGCGCCAGGGCCACCACGTCCATGTAGCCCTCGGTGACCAGCGCGTAGCCCTTTTCGCGCAGCGCGGTGCGTGCCTCGAACAGGCCGTAGAGCTCGCGGCCCTTGCTGAACACCGGCGTTTCGGGCGAATTGAGGTACTTGGGCTTTTCGTCGCCCAGCACCCGCCCGCCGAAGCCGATGCATTCGCCCTTGACGTTGCGGATGGGGAACATCACCCGGTCGCGGAAGCGGTCGTAGCGCTTGCCGTCGCCTTCTTCCGAGGCGATGACCAGGCCGCTTTCGACCAGCAGCGGCTCCTCGTAGTCGGGGAACACGCTGGCCAGTGAGCGCCAGCCCTCGGGCGCATAGCCCAGGCCGAAGCGCTTGGCGATCTCGCCCGACAGGCCACGGCCCTTGAAGTAGTTGATCGCCCGATCCGAGCGCTTGAGCTGCGCCCTGTAGGCCTCGCCAGCCTTTTCCAGCACCTCGCTCAGGGTGGCCTGCTTCTGGCGCTGGGCCGCGGCGGCGGCGCGGTCCTGCGGCGAGGAGCGATCATCCTCGGGCACCTGCAGGCCGTACTGGCCGGCCAGGTCGTGCACCGCCTCCACGAAGCCCATGCCGGCATGCTCCATGAGAAAGCCGATCGCGTTGCCGTGCGCGCCGCAGCCGAAGCAGTGATAGAACTGCTTGGTCGGGCTCACCGAGAACGAGGGCGATTTTTCCCCGTGGAACGGGCACAGCCCCATGAAGTTGGCCCCGCCCTTCTTGAGCGGCACGTAGCGGCCGACGATCTCGACGATGTCGGCGCGAGCGATCAGCTCCTGGATGAAGGATGCGGGAATGGTCATGGCGGCGGGGGACAAATCATACGCAAGGGCCGGCCGCCCCCGCGGGTGACATACTGGAAGGCCACAGCGCGAGCTGACTCATGAAGCGCAGGCAGCCCTTTCTCGTCGCCGCACGCCATCCCCTGCGGTTCGCATGGGAGTCGGCCAAGGCTTTCAAGGCGAACCAGGGGCTGTTGCTGGCCGGCGCGGTGGCCTACTACGCGCTGCTGTCCATCGTGCCGCTGCTCATCCTGACGGTGCTGACGCTGTCGCGGTTCATCGAGGAGGGCGAGTTGCTGGCCACCGTGGGGCGCTACCTCGAATGGCTTCTTCCAGGCCAATCGGATGCACTGGTGGCCGAGCTGTCGAACTTCCTGCTGCACCGCGACGTGCTCGGGCCGGTGCTGCTGGTCACCCTGCTGTTCTTCAGTTCGCTGGCCTTTACCGTGCTGGAAAGCGCCATGGCGGTGATCTTCCACCACCGCAAGCAGCATCGCTCGCGGCACTTTCTTGTCTCGGCGGTCATGCCCTACGTCTACATCGTGTGCCTGTGCATCGGCCTGCTGCTGGTGACGCTGGTGGCCGGCGCGCTGCAGGTGATCGGCCAGGAGAGCATCGATTTCCTGGGCCGCAGCTGGTCGCTGTCGGGCGTTTCGGGCCTTCTGCTCTACCTGCTGGGGCTGGCCGGCGAAATCTTCATGCTGACTTCGCTCTACATGGTGATGCCGGTCGGGCGCCTGTCGCTCACCCATGCGCTGCTGGGCGGGGTGACGGCGGCGCTGCTCTGGGAGGTGACGCGGCGCGTGCTCATCTGGTACTTCTCGACCCTGTCCCAGGTGACGGTGGTCTACGGCTCGCTCACCACGGCCATCGTGGTGCTGCTGAGCCTGGAGATCGCCGCCACGCTGGTGCTGTTCGGCGCGCAGGTGATCGCGGAGTACGAGCGGCTCGAAAAGCGCATCCTCACCGGCCGCCCGCGGGCAGGCCGGCGGCAGCCGCCCGTCAGCGAGGCGCCAGGCGGATCGCCCCGTCCAGGCGAATCACCTCGCCGTTGAGCATGTCGTTTTCCACGATGTGCTTCACCAGCTTGGCGTAGTCCTGCGGCGTGCCCAGGCGCGACGGGAAGGGCACGCTGGCGGCCAGCGCGTCCTGCACCTCCTGCGGCATGCCGAACAGCATGGGCGTGCCGAAGATGCCGGGGGCGATGGTCATGTTCCGGATGCCGCTGCGCGCCAGGTCGCGGGCAATGGGCAGCGTCATGCCCACCACGCCGCCCTTGGAGGCGCTGTAGGCCGCCTGGCCGATCTGGCCGTCGTAGGCGGCCACCGAGGCGGTGGAGATGAGCACGCCGCGCTCGCCGGTCGGCTCGGGCTCGTTCTTGGCCATGGCGTCGGCCGCCAGGCGGATCATGTTGAAGGTGCCCAGCAGGTTGACGGTGATGGTCTTGCTGAACACGGCCAGCGCGTGCGGGCCGTTCTTGCCCACCGTCTTCTCGGCTGGCGCCACGCCGGCGCAATTGACCAGGCCCACCAGCTTGCCCAGCTTCAGCGCCGCGGCCACCGCGGCCTGGCCGTCGGCCTCCTGGCTCACGTCGCACTTGACGAACGTGCCGCCGATCTCGCGCGCCACGGCCTCGCCCTTGTCGACCTGCATGTCGGCCACCACCACCTTGGCGCCGGCTTGCGCCAGCATGCGGGCCGTGCCTTCGCCGAGGCCCGATGCGCCGCCGGTGACGATGAATACCTTGCCTTCGATTTGCATAGAAAAGTCTCCTGAACTGCAGGGCTGGATTATGGGAGGGCAGGCGCGCCCCAAAAAAAGAGCCCCGTCCGAAGGCGGGGCTCAATTGGATCCCGAGGGACCCAAGGAGACAACTTGTACTGTGTGCTTAGCGCTTGCGCGAAGCGGTCTGGGCGGTGGTCTTGGCGGCGTTCACGGCCGAGGTCGACACGGCGTTGAAGTTGGCTTCGGCAACGTCCGAAGCCTGCTTGACGGCCTTTTGCACCGATTCGAAAGCGTTGTTGGCGGCGGCCACGGCGCTCTTGAGCACGGCAACGGCGGTTTCCGAACCGGCCGGGGCGTTCTTCGAGGCGCTGTCGATCAGGCCGACGATGGCTTGCTGGGCTTCGGTGGCCTTGGATTCGAAGGCCTTGCCGAACTCGGCGCCGGTGTTCTGGGCGATGTCGTACAGGTGACGGCTGTAGGCAGCGGTCTTCTCGGCCAGGGGCTGGTAGAGGCTCGCTTGCAGGGCCAGCAGCTCTTGCACGTCCTTGACTTCCAGGGCGGCCTGGGCGGTGCTGGCGGCTTCGGTCAGGGCAGCCTTGGAGGCCGTCACATTCAGCTCGACGATCTTCTCGACGCCTTCGAAGGCCTTGGTGGTCAGGCCGAACAGGGTTTCGAGGTTGGCTTTTTGAGCGGCGATGATTTGGTCGGCGGTGAGGGCCATGTGGATGCTCCAGTCAGAAGTGGTGGTCAACAGGTAAGAGAGACGAGTCGCTGTGGCTGCTGACCGTATTCATGTTGCGGTGCAGCATAGATCGAAGTATGGGGCAGGAACATGGCGGGATCAAGGCGTTTTTGTTGCAACGCAGCAATTTAGAGGGTGTCACCTAAAAAGCCGCCTGTCCGCTGCGCTGCAGGCCGCCCGGTCGGCCGCTGGCAGAATCGCCCGCCATGAGCAGCCGCCCCACGCCCCACCTGCGCAGCAGCTACCCGGCTTTCCGGGCCATTCCCACCCGCTGGGCCGACAACGACCTGTACGGCCACGTCAACAACGTCGTCTATTACAGCTGGTTCGACACGGCCGTGAATGCGCTGCTGATCGAGCGGGGGGCCTTGGACATCCACCAAGGCCAGGTGATCGGCCTGGTGGTGGAAACCCAGTGCAACTATTTCTCGTCGCTCGCATTTCCCCAGACGGTGGAGGCGGGGGTGCGCGTGGCGCATGCCGGCACCTCGAGCATCCGCTACGAGGTGGGCCTGTTCGCCCAGGGCGCCGACACGGCGGCTGCCCAAGGGCATTTCGTGCACGTCTACGTGGACCGCGCAACACAGCGCCCGGTGCCGTTGCCCCGGGCGCTGAGAGAAGTGGCCGACGCCTTGCGCGCCGGCTGAAGGCCTTCGGCCTTCCTTACTGCTGGGTGGTCGTCTTGCCCGAGGGCGGCATCGAAGCCGGCGTCGGGGTCGGCTTGGCGGAAGCTCGCAGTTCAGCCTTTTCGCGATTCTCCGCATCCTTGGCCTGCTTCTGGCAAGCGTCCTTGGCGTCGCCCTTCTGGTCGTCGCACTTTTCCTTGGCCACAGCGTAGGTGGCCTCGATCTTTTCTTCCTTCACCTTGCGGGCGTTGGAATCGCTGGGCTTGTACATCTGCTCCAGTTCGGCCTTGGCAACCTTCTGCTTGCCTTCGGCTTCCTTCTTGCAGACGTCCTTCGCGTTGTCCTTCATGGCGTCGCACGCGGCCTTGTCGACCTTGTAGTCGGCTTCGATCTTTTCCTTGGCCACCTTGTGTTCATCGGCGGTCATCGCACCGGCCTGGGCTGCAGCAAAGCACGAGGCCACGGCCAGCATCAAGAGGTGTCGCTTCATGATGAGTACTCCTTCATGTGGTGGTGTGAGTTGATTCAGACTCGCTCGAAGAACGCACCGGGGTTGCGTTCTTCCCAGTCCTTGACCTGCCGCTCGGCTTCATCGCGGCTGATGCCGTGGCGCTCCTGGATGCGGCCCACCAGTTGGTCTCGCTTGCCGGCGATGACGTCGAAGTCGTCGTCGGTCAGCTTGCCCCATTGCTCCTTGACCTTGCCCTTGAGCTGCTTCCAGTTGCCTTGGACGGTGTCCTTGTTCATGTCTGAACTCCTTGCATGGGTTGGAACGGATGGCAGTTGCCTGCCCGTGAGGAAAACTGTAGGTCTGCCCCTGTTCCACTCCGGTAGGAATGCCTGTGCAGGCACCGTAGGCACCCACCGACGCACACCGTGATAATCGAGCGCACGCCCAAGAGAGACTGCGCCGAACGAAAATGATCATTCAAAGCCTGCTCGATACCGACCTGTACAAGTTCACGATGATGCAAGTGGTGTTGCATCACTTCCCCGGTGCGCGGGTCGAATACCGGTTCAAGTGCCGCAACCCGGGCGTGGACCTGGCGCGCTTTGCCGGGCAGATCCGGGAGGAGGTTCGCAGCCTGTGCCAGCTGCGCTTCAAGGATGCCGAGCTGGCCTACCTGCGCTCGATGCGCTTCATCAAGAGCGACTTCATCGACTTCCTGGGCATCTTCCAGCTCAACGAGAAGTACATCAGCATCATTCCGCGCCCGTCGGGTGAGCTGGAGATCCGCATCGAAGGACCCTGGCTGCACACCATCCTGTTCGAGATTCCGGTGCTTGCCATCGTCAACGAGGTGTACTTTCGCAATACCCAGCCCAATCCTGACCTGGCCCAGGGGCGCCGCCGGCTGGAGGAGAAGATTGCGCTGCTGCAGGTGGACGGCCTGTCGGACCTGAAGATTGCCGACTACGGCACGCGCCGGCGCTTCTCCAAGGAATGGCACGAAGAAGTTCTGCGCACGCTGACCGCGCGGCTGGGCGCGGTGGCGCCGTCTGCCACCGGCGCGCAGGCCAGGCCGGACGGCAAGCCGGCGCAGCTTGCGGGCACCAGCAATGTCCTGTTTGCCATGAAGCTCGGGCTGATTCCGCTGGGCACCATGGCACATGAATACCTCCAGGCCTGCCAGGGGCTGGGCCCGCGGCTGCGCGACAGCCAGGTGTTCGGCTTCGAGGTCTGGGCGCGCGAGTACCGCGGCGACCTGGGCATTGCGCTGTCGGACGTATACGGCATGAGCGCCTTCCTGCGCGACTTCGACATGTACTTCTGCAAGCTCTTCGACGGCGCGCGGCACGACAGCGGCGACCCGTTCCAATGGGGCGAGCGGATGATTGCGCACTACGTGGCCAACCGTGTCGACCCGCGCACCAAGACGCTGATCTTCAGCGACGCGCTCACCGTGCCGCGAACGATCGAGCTCTACCAGCAGTTCCGCGGGCGCTGCCAGCTGGCATTCGGCATCGGCACCAACCTCACCAACGACCTGGGCTACGAGCCGCTGCAGATCGTCATCAAGATGGTGCGCTGCAACGACCAGCCGGTGGCCAAGCTGTCGGACACGCCGTCGAAGAACATGTGCGAGGACGAACGCTACCTGGCCTACCTGCGGCAGGTTTTCGACATCGTGCAACCGGCTTCGGCCTGAAGGTACAAGAACAAATGGATGGATCCGCTCTGTCGCCCCTGTGGGGCGTGCCCTTCGCCGGGCTTCTGCTTTCGATCGCCCTGGCGCCGCTGCTGGCGCCTTCCTTCTGGCACCACCATTACGGCAAGGTCGCGGCGGCCTGGGCCCTGGCCTTCATCGTGCCTTTCGCCGCGAGCTTCGGCCTGCCGGCGCTCACGCACGAACTGGTGCACGTGCTGCTGGGCGAATATGTGCCCTTCATCATCCTGCTCACCGCCCTGTTCGTGGTGGCGGGGGGCATCTTCATCCGCGGCAACCTGCACGGCAGCCCGGGGCTCAACACCGGGCTGCTGGCCATCGGCGCGGTGCTGGCCTCGCTGATGGGCACCACCGGCGCGTCGATGCTGCTGATCCGCCCGCTCATCCGCGCCAACGACAACCGGGTGCACAAGGCGCACGTGGTCGTCTTCTTCATCTTCATCGTCTCCAACGTGGGCGGCTCGCTCACGCCGCTGGGCGATCCGCCGCTGTTCCTGGGCTTCCTCAAGGGCGTGGATTTCTTCTGGACCGCCCTTCACATCTTTCCCGAAACCCTCTTCACCCTGGGCGTGCTGCTCGTGCTGTTCTGGCTCATCGACGGCTACTGCTACCGCAAGGAGGGCGTGCTCAAGGTCGACCCCACGCCGGACACGCCGCGCATGGGCTTCGATGGCGCGGCCAACTTCGTGCTGCTGGGGGGCGTGGTGGCGCTGGTGCTGCTCAGCGGCCTGTGGAAGTCGCCGGTGCAGCTGGAGATCTACGGCACGCACATGGGCCTGCCCGGCCTGGTGCGCGACGCCGGGCTTGTCGTCATCATCCTGCTGTCGCTCTGGATCACCCCGGGCCGCGTGCATGCGGACAACCAGTTCGGCTGGGGGCCGATGGTCGAGGTGGCCAAGCTCTTCGCCGGCATCTTCCTGACCATCGTGCCGGTGATCGCCATGCTCAAGGCCGGCGCCGACGGGCCCTTCGGCGCCATCGTGCGGGCCGTGACGCGCCCGGACGGCCAGCCCGATCCGGCCATGTACTTCTGGGCCACCGGCATATTGAGCTCCTTCCTGGACAACGCGCCGACCTACCTCGTGTTCTTCAACAGCGCCGGCGGCGACCCCGCGGTGCTGATGACCACGCATGCCGCCACCCTGGCCGCGATCTCCGCCGGCGCCGTCTTCATGGGCGCCAACAGCTACATCGGCAACGCGCCCAACCTCATGGTCAAGGCCATTGCCGAAGACCGCGGCGTGCGCATGCCCAGCTTCTTCGGCTACATGCTGTGGTCCGGCGGCATCCTGGTGCCGCTGTTCATCATCCAGACCTTCCTCTTCTTTCGCTGAAACACCATGACCCGTCCCAAGGTACTCGTCGCCCGCGCCATCTTTCCCGAAACCATCGAACGCCTCGCGCAGCATTTCGAGGTCGAGTCCAACCAGGCCGACGAGAGCTGGAGCAAGGAGCAGCTGATCGCCAGGCTGCAGGGCAAGGCCGGCGCTTTCACCACCGGCACCGAGCGCATCGACGGCGAGGTGCTCGATGCCTGCCCGGAACTGAAGATCTGCGCCAACATGGCCGTGGGCTACAACAACTTCGACGTGGACGCCATGACCGCGCACGGCGTGCTGGCCACCAACGCCCCCGACGTGCTGACCGAAACCACCGCCGACTTCGGCTTTGCCTTGCTGATGGCCACCGCGCGCCGCGTGACCGAGAGCGAACACTTCCTGCGCCGCGGCGAATGGACGAAATGGCGCTACGACATGTTCGCCGGCGCAGAAGTGCACGGCAGCACGCTGGGCATCATCGGCATGGGCCGCATCGGCCAGGGCATTGCCAAACGCGGCGCGCACGGCTTCGGCATGAAGGTGATCTATCACAACCGCTCGCGCCTGGACGCGGCGCTGGAAGCCGAATGCAAGGCCAGCTATGTGAGCAAGGAAGAGCTGCTGAAGACGGCCGACCACGTGGTGCTGGTGGTGCCGTATTCGGCGGCGTCGCACCACACCATCGGTGCGGCCGAGCTGGCGCAGATGAAGCCGACCGCCACGCTGGTCAACATCGCGCGAGGTGGCGTCGTGGACGACGCGGCGCTGGCCGCCGCGCTGCGCGACAGGCGCATTGCCGCCGCCGGCCTGGACGTGTTCGAGGGCGAGCCCAAGGTGCATCCGGACCTGCTCACCGTGCCCAACGTGGTCCTCACGCCGCACATTGCCAGCGCCACCGTGCCCACCCGGCAGGCCATGGCCAACCTGGCGGTCGACAACCTGATTGCCTACCTGACGCGCGGCGAAGCGAAGACGCCGCTGAATCCGTCCGTGCTGTCGGCAGCCCGCAAGTAAGAGAAGACGAGCGAAGAAGAACCTTGGAAACCTGGATCCTTGCGGGCCTTGTGGCCCTTGCAGCCCTGAATCTCCTGCTGCTCGTCTGGCTGCTGCTGCGCAAGCCGCCGCCGCCCGACCACGAAGACATCCTGCAGGCCCTCGCCAGCGCCAACGAAAGAACCGAGCGCGAACTGCGCCACGAGATCGGCGAGAGCGCACGCGGCGCCCGGCAGGAAAACGCGCAGGCCTTCGCCACCTTCCAGCAGAGCGTGCTCCAGCAAAGCGCCGAAGCCACCCGCACGCAGAATGCGCAGATCGACGCCTTCGCGCACCAGCTCGCCTCGCTGCAGAAGTCGCTGGGAGACACGCTGGCCACGCAACTTCAGGCCCTGGCCGAATCCAACGCGCGGCGTCTGTCGGAAGTGCGCGCCACCATGGAGGCCCAGCTGGCCCAACTGCAGCAGACCAACACCGCCAAGCTCGACGAGATGCGCCAGACGGTGGACGAAAAGCTGCAGAGCACGCTGGAAGCCCGTCTGGGCGAAAGCTTCAAGCAGGTGGCCGAGCGCCTCGAGCAGGTGCACAAGGGGCTGGGCGAAATGCAGTCGCTGGCGGTGGGCGTGGGCAGCCTGCAGCGCGTGCTGACCAACGTGAAGACGCGCGGCGTGTTCGGCGAAGTGCAGCTCGAGGCGTTGCTGGAGCAGGTGCTGACCACCGAGCAGTTCGCGCGCCAGGTCGAGACCAAGCCGCGCAGCGGCCAGCGGGTGGACTTCGCAGTGCGCTTTCCGGGCCGTGGCGACGATGGCGCGCCGGTATGGCTGCCCATCGACGCCAAGTTCCCGCGCGACGACTACGAGCGGCTCATCGATGCGCACGAGCGCGCCGATGCCGCCGCCGCCGAGAGCGCGGCCAAGGCTCTGGAAGCGCGCATCCGGCTGGAAGCCAAGTCCATTGCCGAGAACTACCTGGCCGCGCCGCACACCACCGATTTCGCCATCCTCTTCCTGCCGGTGGAAAGCCTCTATGCCGAAGTGCTGCGGCGCCCGGGCCTGATGGATGCCATGCAGCGCCAGCACCGCGTGACGCTGGCCGGCCCGACCACCTTGCTGGCCATGCTCAACAGCCTGCACATGGGCTTTCGCACGCTGGCGCTGGAGCAGCAGGCGTCGGAAGTCTGGAAGGTGCTGGGCGCGGTCAAGACCGAGTTCGAGCGCTATGGCGAATGGGTCGCTCGCGTGAAGGAGCAGGTGGCCAAGGCGTCCGACACGCTGGACAAGGCCGACACCCGTGCCAAGCAGATGCGCCTGGCGCTGCGCAAGGTCGAGGCCCTGCCCGAGTCGCAGGCCCAGGCGCTGCTGCCGCTGGCCGATCCGCAGCTTCCGCTCGACGACGATCTCGCCTCATGAGCCTGCGGCCGGTTGCGTCGAGAGGGGTGCGCGCCGCCATGCGAAGCGCGAAGGCCGACCGGTGAACGCGCAGCTGCTGCGCCTCATCCTCGCGCAGGTCTGCCTGCATGCGTCGATGACGGGCACGCGGCTGGCGGCGCCGCTGCTGGCGCTCCAGCAGGGCTACAGCGCGGCTGCGGTGGGCGTGCTGCTGTCGCTGTTCGCCTTGACGCAGGTCTTCCTGGCATTGCCGGCGGGGCGCTATGCCGACCGGCACGGGCTTCGGCGTCCGCTGGCCATCGCGGTCGCTGCGGCCGCGGCCGGTACCGGCCTGGCGGCCGTGTTCCCGACCTTCGCGGTGCTGTGCCTGGCGGCGCTCCTCACCGGCGGCGCCACCGGCGTGACGGTGATCGCGCTGCAGCGGCACGCGGGCCGCTCCACCAGCAACCCCACCGAACTTAAGAAGGTGTTCAGCTGGCTCGCGATCGCGCCCGCGGCGGCCAACTTCATGGGCCCGTTCTGCGCGGGCCTGCTGATCGACCATGCAGGCCGCAGCCCGGGCGACGTGCTGGGTTACCGGGTGGCCTTCGGCCTGCTGTTCCTGCTGCCGCTGCTGTGCTGGTGGCTGGCGCGTGCCGCACACGACAGCGGGGGCGAGGCGCCGGCGGCCCGCGGCGCGAAGCTGCGCGCATGGGACCTGTTGGCCGAGCCGATGTTCCGTCGCCTGCTGTTCGTGAACTGGCTGCAATCGGCGGCATGGGACGTGCACACCTTCGTGCTGCCCATCCTCGGCCACGAGCGCGGCCTCTCGGCCTCGGTGATCGGCTCCATCCTCGGCGCCTTCGCGGTGGCTGCGGCCGGCATCCGCGTGGTGCTGCCGATGGTGGCCTCGCGCCTGGCCGAGCGGCAGGTGATCATGGCAGCCAATGTGATGACGGCGGCCGTCTTCGCCGCCTATCCCTTCATGCCCGGCGCCGTGACCATGGGCCTGTGCTCGGTGCTGCTGGGCATTGCGCTGGGGGCGGTGCAGCCCATGGTGATGAGCATGCTGCACCAGATCACCCCGCCGGCGCGCTACGGCGAGGCGCTGGCGCTGCGGGTGATGACGCTCAATGCCTCGAGCGTGGCCATGCCGATGGTGTTCGGCGCGGCGGGGGCCGCCATCGGCATTGCGGGCGTGTTCTGGCTGGTGGGCGGCGTGGTGGCGGCTGGCACGCCGGCCGTGAGCCGGCTGCAGGCGCCGCCGCGCGAAGATCACAACTTGTAGAAGCGGGCGATCGCGGCCCAGGCGTCCTGGGGCGTGTCCACGTACTCGAAGAGCTTGATGTCCTCGGGCGAAATCACGCCTTCTTCCACCAGGAAGTCGAAGTCGATCAGCCGGCGCCAGTAGTCGGAGCCGAACAGCACGATGGGCACCTGGCGCGACTTGCGCGTCTGCACCAGGGTCATCACTTCGAAGAGCTCGTCCAGCGTGCCGAAGCCGCCCGGGAAGGCCACCAGCGCCTTGGCCCGCATCATGAAATGCATCTTGCGGATGGCGAAGTAGTGGAACTTGAAGCTCAGCGCCGGCGTGACGTAGGGGTTGGGCCGCTCTTCCATCGGCAGCGCGATGGCCAGGCCGACGCTCAGGCCGCCCGCCTCGTAGGCGCCGCGGTTGGCCGCCTGCATGATGCCGGGGCCGCCGCCGGTGCACACGAAGAGCTTGTCCTCGGGTTCCTTGTCGTTGCTGTAGTGGGCCACCATCGCGCCGAAGGCCCGGGCCTGCTCGTAGTAGTGCGTGCCGCGGGCGAGCTTGCGCCAGCGCTCGGCGGCGGCCTGATCGCCGGCGGCTTCGGCCTGCGCCAGCATGGCGCCGGCTTCTTCCTGGCTGCGAAAGCGTGCGCTGCCGAAGACAACGACCGTGTTCTCGATGCCGTGGGCGCGCATCTCCAGGTCGGGTTTCATCAGCTCCAGCTGCATGCGCAGGCCGCGGGTCTCGCGGCGCAGCAGGAACTCCGGGTCGGCAAAGGCCAGGCGGGACGGGTCGTGATCCAGGGGCAGGCCCTTGTCGGCATGGGCTTGCAGGGTGGCCCAGGCATCGGCCAGGCGCTTGTCGTGAATGTTGTGCGTAGCGTTGGGCATGAATGTTTTCGAGAATCGGGCGGGCATTTTGCGCCTTGGCGGCGCCAAGGTGGATCAGGCGGGCTTGCCGTGCCGTCCTGCACCTTGCACGAATCGGGCCGCGCCGGCGGCGCCTTCGGCTGCGACGATGGGCACGCCCTGGCGGCCTTCGCGCCGCAGCGCTTCGGCCAGGGGCAGCTCCCACTGGGCATAGGCCGAGGCGCGGTCGGCCAGCATGCATTGCTGCGGGAAGGCGGCAAGTTCGCGGGCCAGCTGCTCGGCTGCTTGCCGTGCCCCACCGGCGGGCACCACCCGGTTGACCAGTCCCATGGCGAGTGCCTCGTCGGCGGCCACGGCGCGCCCGGTGAGGATCAGGTCCAGCGCGCGCCCCATGCCGACGATGCGCGGCAGCCGCACGGTGCCGCCGTCGATCAGCGGCACGCCCCAGCGGCGGCAGAAGACGCCCAGCACGGCGTCTTCCTCGGCCACGCGCAGGTCGGCCAGGAGGGCCAGCTCCAGCCCGCCGGCCACGGCATGCCCGCTGATGGCGGCAATGAGCGGCTTGCTGAGCGCCATGCGCGTCGGGCCCATGGGGCCGGTGCCGCCGCCGTCGGGGTCGAGCTCGTTGCGCCGGCCAGGATCGCTCACCGCCGTGAGGTCGGCGCCGGCGCAGAACACGCCGTGTTCGCCCCACAGCACGGCCACGCGCAGGGCGGGGTCGGCTTCGAAGTCGGCAAAGGCTTTTTGCAGCGCGGCGGCGGTGGGGCCGTCCACCGCGTTGCGCTGCTTCGGGCGGCTCAGGACGATGGTGCAGACCGGGCCGTCGATCTCGGTGCGCACGCTGGCTTCAAAGGAGCTTGTCATGCGCGCAGCGTACAAAAGAAAAGGGCTCCCGAGGGAGCCCTTTTTGCAGGTGCGGGAAACGCGGCCAGCGCTCAGACGCGCTTGCGGTATTCGCCCGTGCGGGTGTCGATTTCGATCTTGTCGCCTTGCGAGACGAACAGCGGCACCGGCACTTCGAAGCCGGTGGAGATCTTGGCGGGCTTGAGCACCTTGCCCGAGGTGTCGCCCTTGACGGCCGGCTCGGTCCAGGTGATTTCGCGCTCGACGCTGGTGGGCAGTTCGACCGAGATGGCCTTGCCTTCGTAGAACACCACTTCGACGGGCATGCCGTCTTCCAGGTAGTTCAGGGCGTCGCCCATGTTCTCGGCTTCGACTTCGTACTGGTTGTATTCGCTGTCCATGCACACGTACATGGGGTCGGCGAAGTAGGAGTAGGTGCACTCCTTCTTGTCCAGCACGATCTGGTCGATCTTGTCGTCGGCCTTGAAGACCACTTCGGTGTTGAAGTTGGCGATCAGGCTCTTCATCTTCATGCGCACGGTGGCGCTGTTGCGGCCGCCGCGGCTGTATTCGGTCTTGAGGACGACCATCGGGTCCTTGCCGTGCATGATGACGTTGCCGGCGCGGATTTCTTGAGCGATTTTCATAAAGCGAGTCTCTGTCTGGAAGATGTGCCGCTTGGCGCATCGTCGGGACGGTGCTTGAAAAAGCTTGCCCTGGACGCCCTAAACGCATACCCCGCGGCGGGTTCGGCGAATTACTCCGATGGACCGGATATGGGCCCGCTCCTGTGAACGGCAAGCCCCGGAATTCGCAAAGCCGCCTATTTTAGCTTTTTTGGGCGACGAAGCGCCGGAGATTCGTCACGAGGTCGGGCTGCGCCAGCAGCCGGGCCCTGGCGGCGTGTGCCGCCTGGCGCCACGAGGCGAACTCGGCGGCCTGCGGCCATGCCAGCGCCGCCCGGGCGAAACCGTTCCAGCCGTGGTGGAAGCGGCGCAGGGATTCCGGGGCCTGCAGCCAGTCCAGGAAGGCATTGAGCTTCTCGTGGTGGGCGTCGTCGTCTTGCGGGTAGATCTGCCAGACCAGCGGCGCGCCGGCCCAGAGGCCGCGCACCAGCGAATCTTCGCCCCGGACGAAATTGAGGTCGCACGACCACAGCAGGTGGTCGAAATCTTCCTGCAGCACATGCGCCAGCCAATGGATCGACAGGGCGCCGCCCGGTTCGCCGGACGGGCACAGGGCCCGCACCGCCGCCGTGGCCCGGCCTGAGGTGACGACCAGTCGGGTCGGCTCGGGTGCGGATTTCAACTGCGCCAGCAGCGAAGCCAGGGCGGGCGGCTCGTAGCTGAACAGCGAGACCAGCCGCTCGCCGCGCCAGTCGATGCCCTGGCTCGCCAGCCAGCCCTTCCGGTCGAAGGCCGCCTGCCGCGCGGCCAGGTCGTCCTCGCGCAGCAGGCCGCCGGTGGCCGAAGTGAAGCCCGGATAGAAGAAGTGCTTGGTGAGCCCCGCGCCGGGCCCGCGGAACACGGGCGAGGGCAGGCCGTGCAGGCGCTCGACGTAGGGTTCGGCCGAAAGGTATTCGAGGTTGATCCAGCAGCGCTTGCGGCCGTCCTTCTCCATGGCCTGGGCGAATTGCGCCACGACGGCCGGTACCGGGTCGCAGCCGAAGGCCTCGATCAGCACGTCGGGGGCGGCGCTGGTGGCCAGGTGTTCGGCGGCGATCGGCTTGTCGTCCCAGGCCAGCACCTCGACGCCGGGGCAGCCCTGCGGCGCCATCCAGGCCAGCGCCGAGGCGTCGTCGACCCAGAGCCGAACGGGGTCGCCGCCACGGGCGAGCGCGCGGGCCAGGCGCCAGCACACGCCCAAGTCGCCATGGTTGTCGATGACCTTGCAGAAAATGTCCCAGCGCATCGCGGGATACTCTACAGCCCACCCGCACCACGCCCACAGACAGAGACTCCCAGATCCCACGCATGTCGGAAACCCATTCGGAACAACTGCTCGCCGAAGTGGCGGCGCTGCCCTCGCTGCCGGGCGTCTATCGGTACTTCGACGCCGCCGACGGCGTGCTGTACGTGGGCAAGGCGCGCAATCTGAAGAAGCGGGTATCGAGCTATTTCCAGAAGAACCATGGCGGCACGCGCATCGGCCACATGGTCAGCAAGATCGTGCGCATGGAAACGACGGTGGTGCGTACCGAGGCCGAGGCGCTGCTGCTCGAAAACAACCTCATCAAGACGCTCAAGCCCAAGTACAACATCCTGTTCCGGGACGACAAGAGCTATCCGTACCTGAAGATCGCCTCGCACGACTTTCCGCGCATGGCGTACTACCGCGGCTCGGTCGACCGCAGGCACCGCTACTTCGGGCCCTACCCGAGCGCGTGGGCGGTCAAGGAATCCATCCAGCTGCTGCAGAAGGTGTTTCGCATCCGCACCTGCGAGGACACGGTCTACAGCAACCGCACGCGCCCGTGCCTGCTCTACCAGATCAAGCGATGCAGCGGGCCCTGCGTGGGCCTGGTGAGCAAGGACGAGTACGCGCAGGACATCGCGAATGCCGAGGCTTTCCTGCTGGGCGATTCGCAATTGGTGCTGGCGCAACTGGAAGCGCGCATGACCGCGCATGCCGAGAAGCTCGAGTTCGAGCAGGCGGCGGAGCTGCGCAACAAGATCTCGGCCCTGTCGCGCGTGCTGCACCAGCAGGCGGTGGAAAGCACCACCTCCGACAAGGACGTGGACATCCTCGCGGTGAAGGTGCAGGGCGGCAAGGCCTGCGTGAACCTGGCCATGGTGCGCGGCGGCCGCCACCTGGGCGACCGTGCCTACTTCCCGGTGCACGTGGACGATGCGGCGCAGATGGGCGCCGACGACGAGGACGTGCTCGCGCCCATCGAGCAGCAGGTGCTCGAGGCCTTCATTGCGCAGCACTACATCGACGTGCCGGTGCCGCCCACGCTCGTGGTCGGCGTGCAGGTCGGCCGCGAACTGGTCGAGGCGGTCACGCAGCAGGCCGGCATCCGCGTGACGGCGGTGTTCCAGCCGCGCGGGCAGCGGCGCCTGTGGATGGACATGGCGCAGAAGAATGCCGACATCCAGCTCGCCCGATTGCTGGCCGAGGAAGGCTCCCAGCAGGCCCGCACCCGTGCGCTGGTCGATTCGCTGGAGATTGCGCCGGACGACCTGGACAGCTTCAGGGTGGAGTGCTTCGACATCTCGCACACGGCCGGCGAGGCCACGCAGGCCTCGTGCGTGGTGTTCGAGCGCCATGCCATGCAGAACCGCGAATACCGCCGCTACAACATCGACGGCATCACGCCGGGCGACGACTATGCCGCCATGCGCCAGGTGCTGCACCGCCGCTACGGCAAGCTGGCCGAGGCGATCGCGGCCGAATCCGACGCGCCCACGCCGGGCGACGCCTCGGGCGCCGATGCCAAGCCCGGCACGATCGGTGCGCGCATGCCCGACCTGGTCCTGGTCGACGGCGGCAGGGGGCAGGTGTCGATGGCGCGCGAAGTCTTTTCAGAACTCGGCCTGCCCCTGTCGCTGATCGTGGGCGTCGAAAAGGGCGAGGGGCGCAAGGTCGGCCTGGAGGAACTGGTGTTTGCCGACGGCCGGGAGAAGGTCTACCTCGGCCGCGATTCGGCCGCGCTGATGCTCATCGCCCAGATCCGCGACGAGGCGCACCGCTTTGCCATCACCGGCATGCGGGCGCGCCGCGCCAAGGTGCGGGTGGGCGGCAGCCAGCTGGAGGACATTCCGGGCATCGGTCCCAAGCGGCGCGCGCGCCTCTTGCAGCGCTTCGGCGGCATCCGCGGCGTGGCGGCGGCCAGCGTGGAAGACCTGGCCTCGGTGGACGGCATCGCCTTCGAATTGGCCGAGGAAATCTACCGGGCATTGCACTAGGCTCCATCCGGAACACCTGCGGCTGCATGCCACAATCGCCCCAATGTTCTGGACCCTGCCCACCATCATGACCTGGACGCGCATCGTCGCGATCCCGTTGCTTGTTGGTGTGTTCTACCTGCCCCTGGCCGAACCGGTGCGCAATCTGATCGCCACCGTGATGTTCATCGTCTTCGCCGCCACCGACTGGCTCGACGGCTTCCTGGCCCGGCGGCTGAACCAGACCTCGGCCTTCGGCGCCTTCCTCGACCCGGTGGCCGACAAGTTCCTGGTGTGCGCCTCGCTGCTGGTGCTGGTGCACCTGCAGCGCGCCGACGTGTTCGTGGCGCTCATCATCATCGGCCGCGAAATCGCCATTTCGGCCCTGCGCGAATGGATGGCGCAGATCGGCGCGAGCAAGAGCGTGGCCGTGCACATGATCGGCAAGGTCAAGACCACGGTGCAGATGGTGGCCATTCCCTTCCTGCTCTACAACGGCGTGCTGTGGGGCGTGATCGACACCGGCCTGTGGGGCCATTGGCTGATCTGGATCTCGGCGGTGCTCACCGTCTGGTCGATGGTCTACTACCTGCAAAAGGCCATTCCCGAAATCCGGGCGCGCGCCAAGTGAGCAGCGCGCCCGCAGCCCGCACGCCGGGTTGGGTGCGGGCCATGCCGGCGGTGTTCGTGCTGATCTGGAGCACGGGCTTCATCGTGGCGCGCTATGGCATGCCCTACGCGCCGCCGCTCAAGTTCCTGGCGGTGCGCTTCGGGCTTTCGCTTCTTTGCTTCTGTACCTGGGTCGTGATCGCCCGCGTGGCCTGGCCGCGAAGCCGCGCGCAATGGGGCCACCTGGCGGTCACCGGCATCCTGATGCAGGCGGGTTACCTCGGCGGGGTGTGGGCCGCCGTGCGCGCCGGCATGGGCTCGGGCCTGGTGGCGCTGCTGATGGGCATGCAGCCGGTGCTGACGGCGGTGTGGATGTCAATGACAGGCGGCCGCGTGTCGCCGCGCCAGTGGCTGGGCCTGGTGCTGGGCTTTGCCGGGCTGGTGCTGGTGGTGTCTCGCAAGTTCGGCGAAGGCAGCGAAGTCAGCCTGATGACGATGAGCCTGGCGCTGATGGCGCTGGCTGCGATCACTGCCGGCACGCTCTACCAGAAGCGCTTCGTCGCCCCCTGCGACGTGCGCAGCGCCAGCGCCGTGCAGATGATGGCCGCCTTGGTGGTCACGCTTCCCTTCGCCATGCTGGAGCCGGCGGTCATCGAATGGAACGCGTATTCGGTCGGCGCGATGGCCTGGTCGGTGCTGGCGCTGTCCCTGGGGGGCAGTTCGCTGCTCTACATGCTGATCCAGCGCGGCACTGCGACGGCCGTGACGAGCCTGCTCTACCTGGTGCCGCCGACGACGGCGCTGATGGCCTGGCTGCTGTTCTGCGAGCCGATCACCGTCGCCACGGTGGTGGGCACCGCGCTTACCGCGGTGGGCGTGAGCCTGGTCGTTCGCGCGGGGCGCTGAGGCCGGCTGCTGCGGGCTTCCAGGGCTCGCCGCGAAACTGCTCGGCCAGATGATCCACCAGCAGCCGCACGCGGCGCGGCGTCTTGGGCCGCCATGGCGCCACCCAATGGATGTCGGCATCGGGCATGGCGTACTGCGGCAGCACCCGGACCAGCTCGCCGGAGACCAACTGCGGCCCGATATCCCACAGGCTGCGCAGCATGATGCCGTGGCCGGCCAGGCACCAGTCGCGCACCATCTCGCCGGAGTTGCTGGACAGCGGCCCTTGCACGCGCACGCGGGCGGTGCTGCCGTCCCGAACATGCTGCAGGGTCCACAGGGCGAATTCCTGGCGCGGGGCCTCGCCGTTCTCGCGCGCCACCAGGCAATCGTGCGAAGCCAGTGCCTCCACCGAGGCCGGTGTGCCGCGGCGTGTAAGGTAGTGCGGCGAGGCCGCGAGCACCCGCTGGTTGCGCGCGATGCGGCGCGAAGTCCAGTCGGCCGCCCGGCGCTGCTGCACCTCCCACAGCCACAGGGCGCCGTCGAAGCCTTCCGCGCCCAGGTCGGGCAGGCGCTCGGTCAGTTGCAACTCGATCCGCAGGGCCGGGTGCCGGGCCTGGAACGCGGCGAGCGCCGGGCCCAGCCAACGCCGGCCGAAGCCGAAGGTGGCGGCCAGCCGCACCGGGCCGCGCAGCTCGTTCTGCCGCTCGCCCAGTTCGTTCTCCAGCGCGGTGAATCCTTCCAGCAGCGCCTTGGCATGGCGGCAGACGGCCTCGCCCTCTGCGGTTGCGCTGAGCCGGCGGGTGGTGCGTTCGAACAGGCGCTGGCCGAGGCGTGCCTCCAGGGCGCCGAGCCGCTTGGTCACGACCGAAGGCACCACCTGCAGAAGCTGCGACGCGCCCGCCAGGCTGCCTTGCGAGCGAATCGCCATCACGAGTTCGAGGTCGGAGCGCTCCAGGGAATTCATTCCAAATGGGAAAGTATGAATTGGCTCATTGTTGCTTGATGGCAACCAGGGCGCAACGCACAATCGCCGCGTGACTACAGCCCCGGCCTCGTTCCTCGACTTTCCCCGCTTCGACATCACGCGCGGCGGCGTGCGTGTGCACGGCCGCATTGGCGGGCAAGGCGCGCCGCTGCTTCTGCTGCACGGCCATCCGCAGACCCATCTGATCTGGCACCGCGTCGCACCCGCGCTGGCGCAGCGCTTTACCGTGGTGGCCGTCGACCTGCGCGGCTACGGCGACTCGGGCCGCCCGCCCGCCGATCCGGCGCATGCCAACCACAGCAAGCGCGAAATGGCGCTCGATGCGCTGGCGGCCATGCGTCACCACGGCTTCGAGCGCTTCGGCATCCTGGCGCACGACCGGGGCGCGCGTGTGGCGCACCGCCTGGCGGCCGACCATGCGGCGGCGGTGGACCGGATGCTGCTGCTGGACGTCGCGCCCACGCTCGCCATGTACGAGCAAACCGGCGAAGCCTTTGCCCGCGCCTACTGGCACTGGTTCTTCCTGATCCAGCCGCCGCCCTTGCCCGAGGCGCTGATCGCCTCCGATCCGGTGCGCTACATCCGCAGCGTGATGGGAGCACGGCATGCCGGGCTGGCGCCGTTCGCGCCCGAGGCGCTCGCCGAGTACGAGCGCTGCGCCGCCATCGCCGGCACGGCAGAATCGATCTGCGAGGACTACCGCGCCTCGGCGGGCATCGACCTCGAGCACGACCGGGCGGACATCGCCGCCGGTGCGCGCCTTCCGATGCCGCTTCGCGTCTTGTGGGGTGCGCATGGCGCCGTGGGCCGCTGCTTCGATGTGCTGGCGCTGTGGCGCGAGCGCGCCGGGCAGGTCGACGGCCGCGCGCTGCCGTGCGGCCACTACATTCCCGAAGAAGCGCCGGGCGAGCTGCTCGCCGAGGCCTTCGAGTTTTTTGCACCTACATCATCATCACGAGAAGGATCGAGACCATGAGCACCCGCAAGATCGCAGTCATCGCCGGCGATGGCATCGGCAAGGAGACCATGCCCGAGGGCCTGCGCGTGGTGGACGCGGCGGCGCGCAAGTTCGGCATCGACCTGCACTTCGACCATTTCGACTTCTCGAGCTGGGACTACTACGAGAAGCACGGCCAGATGATGCCGGACAACTGGAAGGATCTGATCGGGGGCCACGACGCCATCTACTTCGGCGCGGTGGGCTGGCCCGAGAAGATTGCCGACCACGTGTCGCTGTGGGGCTCGCTGCTGCTGTTCCGGCGCGAGTTCGACCAGTACGTCAACCTGCGCCCGGCGCGGCTCATGCCCGGCATCATCGCGCCGGTGGTGCGGCGCGACGGCAGCCCGCGCCAGCCGGGTGAAATCGACATGTACATCGTGCGCGAGAACACCGAGGGCGAATACTCCAGCATCGGTGGGCGCATGTTCCCCGGCACGCCGCGCGAGATCGTCATGCAGGAAACGGTGATGTCGCGCCACGGCGTCGACCGCGTGCTGAAGTTCGCTTTCGAACTCGCAGAGGCGCGGCCCAAGAAGCACCTGACCAGCGCGACCAAGTCCAACGGCATCGCCATCACCATGCCTTACTGGGACGAGCGCGTGGCGGAAATGGCCAGGCACTACCCGGGCGTCAACCTGGACAAGTTCCACATCGACATCCTCACTGCGCACTTCGTGCAGCGCCCCGACTTCTTCGATGTGGTGGTGGCCAGCAACCTGTTCGGGGACATCCTGTCGGACCTGGGCCCGGCATGCACCGGCACCATCGGCATCGCACCCAGTGCGAACCTCAATCCGGATCGCACGATGCCCTCGCTGTTCGAGCCCGTGCACGGTTCGGCGCCGGACATTGCGGGCAAGGGCATCGCCAACCCGATCGGCCAGATCTGGTGCGGCGCGATGATGCTGGAGTTCCTGGGTCACAAGAACGCCCATGACGCGATCCTTGCCGCCATCGAGAAGGTTCTGGCGCCCGCAAGCGGCGCGCCCAAGACGCCCGATATCGGCGGAAATGCAACGACCAGCGACCTCGGCCGTGCGATTGAACAGGCCCTTTGAGAAGGACCGCACGAAACACATCTAGAATCGCGGCTCTCGCTGGTTTGCAAGTCGTTGAGCCTTATTGACACCCCGTAGACCAGTGGCTTTAATGCTTGTTGGCAGTGCGCTGCCAATGTGTCAGATCTCCTCCTCCATCGCCATGCCACGAGTGATATCCCGAGCGATATTGCCGTACGGATGGCTTTGCAGTTGACGAATCATTCCGACCAACTTTTTTCGA
Source organism: Variovorax soli NBRC 106424 (assembly GCF_001591385.1). Lineage (GTDB taxonomy): Bacteria > Pseudomonadota > Gammaproteobacteria > Burkholderiales > Burkholderiaceae_C > Variovorax > Variovorax soli. The sequence continues at coordinate 14,144 of NZ_BCUU01000031.1, read as the reverse complement.
CAAGGGGCCCTTGTGAACAAAACCGAACTGATTGAGCACATCGCAAAGAACGCAGACATTTCCAAAGCAGCGGCCACCCGCGCACTCGAGTCGACCATCGGCGCGATCCGCACCACGCTGAAAAAGGGCAACTCCGTTTCGCTCGTCGGTTTTGGTACTTTCGCGGTCGGCAAGCGCGCTGCCCGCACCGGCCGCAATCCGCGTACCGGCGCTGCGATTAAAATCAAGGCCGCCAAGATCCCGAAGTTCCGTCCCGGCAAGGCGCTGAAAGACGCGCTGAACTAAGGCGAAGGTTTACGGTGGGGTGCTTAGCTCAGCTGGTAGAGCGGCGCCCTTACAAGGCGTAGGTCGGGGGTTCGAACCCCTCAGCACCCACCACCCGAAGCAAGCAAAGGCGAACGAGTTGTTCGCCTTTTTTGTTGGGCCGCCCAAAGGCGTCCACCCATGAAAGAGTGACAAAGCATGTTTGATTTCTTCCGCAAGTACAACAAGGTCATGATGGTGGTCTTGTTCTTGCTGATCATCCCTTCGTTCGTGCTCTTCGGCGTGGAGCGGTTCATGGATGGCAACCAGAAGGGCGAGGTGGTCGCCAAGGTCGACGGCCGCGACATCACCCGGCCCGAGTGGGATGCGCGTCACCGCAACGAGGTGGACCGCATCCGCCAGCAAATGCCCAACATCGACGCCGCCGTGCTCGATTCCGATATGGCGCGCTACGGCACGCTCGAGCGCATGGTGCGCGAGCGCGTTCTGGCCGCCGAAGCGGCCAAGTCGCACCTGTCGGTGCCCGACGAGCGCCTGGCGCGCTACTTTGCGCAGGAGCCGGGCCTGGCCAGCTTCCGCAAGCCCGACGGCAAGTTCGACCGCGAACTCTTCATGCGCGCCACCGGCCAGACGCCCGAACAGTACGAGGCGGCCGTGCGCGGCGAAATGGCCACGCAGCAGGTCATGCTCGGCGTGCATGCCGGTGCCTTCGTGTCCAAGGCGCAGGCGGACGCCACCGTGGGCGCCTTCTATGAGCGCCGCGAAGTGCAGCTGGCGCGCTTCAAGCCCGAGGACTTCGCCTCAAAGGTCAGCGTGAGCGACGCCGAACTGGAGAGCTACTACAAGGAGCATGTGGCGCAGTTCCAGGCGCCCGAAGAAGCCAGCATCCAGTACGTCGTGCTGGACATGGACGCGGTGAAGAAGGGCATCTCCGTCAACGAGGCGGACCTCAAGACCTACTACGAACAGAACAGCGCGCGCCTGGGTACGCCCGAAGAGCGCCGCGCCAGCCACATCCTGATCACCGCTCCCAGCACTGCCTCGGCCGACGAGAAGGCCAAGGCAAAGGCCAAGGCGGAAGAGTTGCTGGCCCAGGTGCTGGCCGCGCCGGCTACGTTCGCCGACGTGGCACGCAAGAACTCCCAGGACCCCGGCTCGGCCGAGAAGGGCGGCGACCTCGACTTCGTCACCCGCGGCGCCATGGTCAAGCCTTTTGAAGATGCGGTGTTCGCGCTCAAGAAGGGCGAAATCTCCAGCAAGGTGGTCGAAACCGAATTCGGCTATCACATCATCAAGCTGGATGACATCAAGCCGGGTGTGGTGCCGCCCTTCGACAAGGTGCGTGCCTCCATCGAGAACGACCTGCGCGCACAGCAGGCCACGGCGGAGTTCGCCAAGGCCGCGGAAGCCTTCAGCGACGCGGTCTACCAGCAGGCCGACAGCCTGCAGCCGGCGGCCGACAAGCTCAAGCTGACGGTCCAGACCGCGACCAAGGTGGGCCGCCAGCCGGCGCCAGGCGCCGCCGGCGCATTGAGCAACCGCAATTTCCTGAATGCGCTGTTTGCGCCCGATTCGCTCGAGCGCAAGCACAACACCGAAGCCGTCGAGGTCGGTGCCAATCAGTTGGCCGCAGGCCGCATCACCCAGTACGCACCTGCGCGCACCTTGCCCTTTACCGAGGTCAAGGAGCAGGTTCGCGCGCAACTGGTGAACGTGCGCGCAGCCGAACTCGCGCGCAAGGAAGGCGAGGCCAAGCTGGCTGCGTGGCAGGCCGATCCGAAGAGCGCTCAACTGGGTTCGCCGCTCGTCCTGTCCCGCACCGACACGCAAGGACAGTCGCAGCAGCTGGTCGATGGCGCCCTGCGCGCCGACGGCACCAAGCTGCCCGCGTGGGTCGGGGTGAACCTTGCGGCGCAGGGTTACGCCGTGCTGCGCGTGAACAAGTCGCTGCCCCGCGAGGCGGCTGCGCCCGAGGTGGCCCAGCGCGAGGCCGCGCAGATCACACAGTCGGTGGCAGGCGCGGAAGACTTGGCCTACTACGAGCTGCTCAAGGCGCGCTACAAGGCGCAGATCCTGGTGCCGCGTGTGGCCGAGGCACTGCCTGCCGCAGCCCGCTGATGGAGTCGCGAAATTTCAGGCTACAATAGCGAGCTTCTCAAACGGTGGCTGTAGCTCAGCTGGTAGAGTCCCAGATTGTGATTCTGGTCGTCGTGGGTTCGAGTCCCATCAGCCACCCCAAATAGCATTGAACAGGCGCCCCCGCGGCGCCTGTTTTCATTTGTGCGCGGGTACAGGGTGCCCCTTGTACCTGGATTGCGCGGCGAGGCCCGGCGCACCGAAGATCAAAAGAACATCGTCAGCGTCGCAACTAACATGCGGCCATGGCTGATCCCACCGAACTCGACGCCGACGCGCTCTCGCGCGCCATCCATGCCCGCAAGCTTTCCTGCCGCGAGGTGATGCAGGCCTACCTGGCACGCATCGACAGGCTCAATCCGCGCTTCAACGCCATCGTCAATCTGGCGCCCCCGGAGCCGCTGCTCGAGCAGGCCGACGAGCGCGATGCCGAGCTGGCGCGCGGCGAGTCGCGCGGCTGGATGCATGGCATGCCGCAGGCCATCAAGGACACGGCCCATGCGCTGGGATTTCCCTCCACCCTGGGCAGTCGCGTGCTCGAGCAGGCGACGCCTGCGGTCGACAGTCTCTATGTGGCACGCATGAAGGCCGCGGGCTGCATCGTGATCGGAAAGACCAACATGCCGGAGTTCGGCCTCGGATCGCACACCTTCAACGAACTCTTCGGCCCCACCGCCAATGCCTGGGATCCGCAGCGTTCAGCAGGCGGCAGCAGCGGCGGTGCGGCGGTGGCGCTGGCGCATCGGCTGTTGCCCGTGGCCGACGGCTCTGATTTCATGGGATCGCTGCGCAATCCGGCGGCATGGAACAACGTCTTCGGCCTGCGTCCGAGCCAGGGCCGGGTGCCGGGCTGGCCCAAGCCTGAAATCTGGGTGAATCAGCTGGCCACCGATGGCCCCATGGCGCGAAATGTTCGCGACCTGGCACAACTGCTGTCGGTCCAGGCGGGCCATGACGCGCGGGTACCCCTGTCCATCGCGCAGGGGCCGCAGAGCTTCGTTCCGATCCGCCTGCCGGAACCTGCGCAGCTTCGCGTCGGCTGGCTCGGCGACCTGGGCGGCTACCTGGCGATCGAGCCCGGGGTTCTGCCCGTGTGCGAGCAGGCGCTGGGCGTGCTGGCCAGCGCGGGCACGCACGTCGAAGAAGTGGCGCCAGGCTTCGAACCCGAGGCGGTGTGGCAGGCGTGGCTGGTCTGGCGCCGCGCACTCGTGGCGTCTGCCGTCGGCGCCGTGCTGGCCCAGCCCGGCGCGCGCGGCAGCGTCAAGCCCGAGGCACTTTGGGAGCACGACAGTGCCGCCGATCTCAGCTTCTCGCAATTCATGCACGCCAGCCAGGCGCGCAGCGCCTTTCACGGCCAGATGCTGGCATTGCTGGAGCGCTTCGACGTGCTGGCCTTGCCATCGGCCCAGGTCTGGCCTTTCGACATTCGCGAGCGCTGGCCGCGCGAAATTGCGGGCCGGCCGATGGATACCTACCACCGATGGATGGAAGTGACGCTTTATGCCACTTTTGCGGGCTTGCCGGCCATGAGCGTTCCGGCCGGTTTTGACCCTGCCGAGCGCCTGCCGATGGGGCTCCAACTCATTGGCAAACCAGGCGGCGAGGCCGAACTGCTGCAATTGGCAGCCATTTATGAGCAATTGATGGGGGATGTGATCCGGCGCCGTCCACCGGACCCCCACTGAGTTCGTTTGCTGGCCATTGCGAACCAAAGGTCCATTAGCACTTGCTTTTTACCCGGATTCTCCGGTTGTTGTTTTTTTTCGTGGTCTTGAATTACAATTTTTCCCGTTTCAATTCGAGGAATCCGGAATGACCACCCTTGCCGATATCAATTCCCAGATCAAAAAGCACGACGAGCAGATCGCACAATTGCGCATGCAGGCCGAACAACTCCGCAATCAGGAACGCTCCGGAGTGATCGAGGAGATCCGCAAGAAGATTGCGGAATATGGTATTACTGCTTCGGACCTCAAGTTGACCAGCCGCGTCCCTGGACGACGCGCTGGTTCTGTGGCCTCCTCGCGCGGTGCAGCGAAATACCGCGGGCCCACGGGAGAAACCTGGTCGGGTGGCCGCGGCCGCAAGCCGCGTTGGGTGACCGAAGCGCTGGCGGCCGGCAAGTCGCTTTCGGATTTCGAGATCAAGTAAGAGTGGCCGACTCCAAATAAAAAGCCCGCATTCGCGGGCTTTTTTTCTGGCTGCCGTGGGCGAGCGTCAGTTCACCATGACCAGCTTGCCCATCACTGCGCGCGAGCCCATGTGGGCATAGGCCTCCTTCAATTGCGACATGGGCATGGTGCGATCGATCACCGGCTTGACCTTGCCCTGGCCATACCAGCTGGCCAATTCCGCCATCATCTGGGCGTTCGCCCTGGGTTCACGCTTGGCGAAATCGCCCCAGAAGACGCCGACCACCGACGCTCCCTTGAGCAGCGGCAGATTGAAGGGCAGTGCCGGTATCGGTCCCGAAGCAAAACCCACGACGAGATAGCGGCCCCGCCATGCGATCGAACGAAATGCGGGCTCGGCGAAATCACCGCCGACCGGATCGTAAATGACGTCCGGGCCCTTGCCGTCCGTGGCCGTCTTGATTGCTTCGCGAAATGCGTTGGGCACCGCGTGCGTGCTGTAGTTGATGGTGGCATCGGCGCCGATCGATTTGCACAGCGCGCATTTTTCGTCGGACGACGCCGCGGCAATCACCTTGGCGCCTGCCGCCTTTGCAATTTGAATGGCGGCGGTCCCGACACCACCCGCGGCGCCCAGCACCAGCACAGTTTCTCCGGCCTTGAGTTGCGCGCGATCCATCAATGCATGCCAGGACGTGGCGTAAATCATGATGAATGCGGCGGCATCCACATAGCCAAAGCCATCGGGCAACGGCATGCACAAAGCGGCAGGTGCCAGCGTGTGCGTTGCAAATCCGCCGGTGCCCGAGAGGCACGCCACGTTTTGGCCGACCTTCAAGTGGGTGACGCCTTCCCCCACGGCCTGCACCACGCCCGCATATTCGGAGCCCGGCACAAAAGGAAGCGGCGGCTTCATTTGATACTTGTTCTGCACGATCAGCAGATCCGGGAAATTCAGGCTGGCCGCCTTGATTTCGATCAGCACCTGGCCGGGGCCGGGTTGCGGCGTAGGCAGTTCTTTCCAGTTCAGCGCGTCGACGCCGGTCGGGTTTTCGCAAAGCCATGCATGCATGGAGGTCTCCTAATTCGGGCGGCCATGATAAGAGCGGCTGGACCCGGCCAATGTCTCAGCCGTGACCGCGCGCATCCTAGAATGGCACATCGATTGACGCCCATGAAAATTCTCATTTCCAACGACGATGGTTATCAGGCGCCCGGCATCGTCGCATTGCATGCGGCGTTGAAGGACATTGCCGAGGTCGAGGTCATTGCCCCCGAGCACAACAACAGCGCCAAGTCCAACGCGCTCACGCTGGCCGCGCCACTGTATGTGCACGAGGCGCACAACGGCTTTCGCTATGTCACCGGCACGCCGGCCGACTGCGTGCACATTGCGCTCAAGGGCTTGCTGGACTATCGGCCGGACCTGGTGGTCTCGGGCATCAACAACGGTGCCAACATGGGCGACGACACGATCTACTCCGGAACCGTGGGCGCGGCGATGGAGGCCTATCTCTTCGGCGTGCCGGCCATTGCGTTCTCGCAAATCCAGAAGGGATGGCAACACATCGATTCGGCGGCACAAGTGGCGCGGCGCCTGGTCCAGCAGATCGAACGCGAAGGCATGCTCAAGGGCGAGCCGTGGCTGCTCAATGTCAACGTGCCGAACCTGCCGCTCGAAGAACTCAAGCCGGTGAAGGTCTGCCGGCTGGGCCGGCGCCATGCGGCCGAGCGCGTCATCACGCAGGACAGTCCGCGCGGCGAGACCATGTACTGGATCGCCGGGGCCGGAGGTGCCAAGGACAGCAGCGAAGGCACCGACTTCCACGCCACTGCGGCAGGCCACGTGGCCCTGACGCCCTTGCAGATCGACCTGACCGACCATGCCCGCCTGGGCCACTGGGGCGAAGCGGTCATGCGGCTGGGCGCGCAGTGAGCGGCGGTGTGAAGCCGCGCCCTGGCTTTCCTGCCCGGCTGACGACGTCGGCACCTGCGCCAGGCCCTGGCGCGCGTGCTGCCAAGGTGCCTGCAGGCATGCCACCCAAGCCGGGCACCAGAGGTGCTGCGGCAGTTGTTGCTGCGCCGATTCCGGCGACCCCGTCCATGGCTTCGGACGCCGTGCGTGCCCGCATGGTGCAGAAACTGGCCTCGCAAGGCATTGCCGATGCGCGGGTCCTGCGCGCCATGTCGAGCGTCGAGCGACATCGCTTCGTCGACAGCGCGCTGGTCAACCAGGCCTACGAAGATACGAGCCTGCCCATCGGCCTGGGCCAGACCATCTCCAAGCCGAGCGTGGTGGCGCGCATGATCGAATTGCTGCTGGGGGCCCCGGCCTTGAACGGCCAGGCCGACGCGCGGCTAGGCCGCGTCCTGGAGATCGGCACCGGCTGCGGCTATCAGGCAGCGGTGCTCAGCCATGTGGCCAGCGAGGTGTACAGCATCGAAAGGCTGCGCGGGCTGAACGAGCGCGCGCGCGCCAATCTGCGCCACTTCCGCCTGGCCACCGTTCATCTTCTGCTCGGCGACGGCATGCTGGGCTATGCGAAGGGCGCACCCTATGCAGGCATCATTGCCGCAGCCGGCGGCGATGCCGTGCCGGATGCCTGGATCGCCCAACTGGCAGTGGGTGGCCGCATCGTGGCGCCGACGCGATCGGCCGATGGAGGGCAGGCCCTCGTCGTCATCGATCGCGGCCCTTCGGGGGTACAGAGACGCGTTCTTGAGGCGGTTCACTTTGTCCCCCTAAAATCCGGGATTGCTTAATGGAGGAAATGCATGCAGGGTCTTGGTCGTCGAGCTTCTATCGTCAGCGCCTGGCTGGCTGTGTTGCTCGTGTTTTCTGGCTGCACCAGTCCCCGCACGCCTGCTCCTGTTGAAGACCGTGGCGGTGCGAGCCGAACGCCCGCCGGTTCCGCCACGCCGGCGACGCCTGGCATGCCGGTCCCGCCGATCACCGTCGATGCCAATGGCAAGCCGCTGCCCGGCATCGAGAACTACGGCAAGCCTGGCTACTACGCCGTGCGTCCCGGCGACACCATCATGCGCATCGGCCTGGAAACGGGACAGAACTGGCGCGACATCGTCAAGTGGAACAACCTCGAGAACGCCAATCTCATCGAAGTCGGCCAGGTGTTGCGCGTGATTCCGCCAGTGAGCGGCACGCCTGCGGCGACTACCCCGGTCGTGGCGGCTGGTAGCACTACGGGCACCAGCACGCCTGGCGTCGCCACCACCGGCGCTGCTGCGGCCGGCACCGCCGTGGCTGTGGCGCCGCCGTCCTCTTCGCCTGCGACCACGACGCCATCGACCGCCGCGCCGACCAAGCCGACGCCTCCGGCGACCGCATCGGGTGACGACGACGTGGGCTGGATCTGGCCGGCCCAGGGGCAGCTCCTCGCTGGCTTCGATGAAGTGAAGAACAAGGGCCTGGACATCGGCGGCCGTGCCGGGGATCCGGTGCTTGCCGCTGCCGATGGTCGGGTGGTGTACGCCGGCGCCGGCTTGCGCGGCTATGGCAACCTCATCATCCTCAAGCACAACAACACCTACCTCACCGCGTATGCGCACAACCAGGCGCTGCTGGTGAAGGAAGACCAGTCGGTGCAAAAGGGCCAGAAGATTGCCGAAATGGGCAACAGCGACGCTGACCGCGTGAAGCTGCACTTCGAGATCCGCCGCCAGGGCAAGCCAGTCGACCCGGCGCGCTACCTGCCGTCACGGTGATGCCATGGCCGCCCCGCGAATCCGCCGCATTCGGGTTGCGCGCGGGTCTGCGGGCCAAGGCCGAGGCGAACCGGGCGCCGAGCGCCACGCCCTGCCCAGTGCGGGCGAAAACGCCGGTGCATCGGTAGGGCCAGATTCTTTGATCGATGGCGCAGATGCCACCCTGAAGGGGCTGTCTGCAGTGCCATCGGGCGAGGGCGGCGATTCGCTCACGCACTACCTGAGCGAAGTACGGCGCACCGAGCTTTTCACGCCAGAAGAGGAATACCGCTGCGCCTGCGCTGCGCGCGCGGGCGATTTCTCGGCGCGGCAGTCGATGATCGAGCACAACCTGCGGCTGGTGGTCAACATCGCCAAGGGCTATCTCGGCCGGGGCGTGCCCTTGATCGACCTGATCGAAGAGGGCAACTTGGGCCTGATGCATGCCATCACCAAGTTCGAGCCCGAAAGAGGCTTTCGCTTCTCGACTTATGCGACCTGGTGGATCCGCCAGTCGGTCGAGCGGGCCGCCATGATGCAAAGCCGCGCCATCCGTCTGCCCGTGCATGTGGTGCGCGAGTTGCAGCAGGTGCTGCGCGCGCGCCGATCGCTGGAAGCCGATCCGAAGTTTGCCGAAAGCCGCCCCGATGGCGTGCGCGTGGAGGACGTGGCCGCGCTTCTGGGGCGGGAACCTCAGGAGGTCGCCGAGCTGCTGGCGCTGGCCGAGGCGCCCCGTTCGCTGGACGCGGCCGGCGACCACGGCGAGCCAGGCTTCACGCTGGCCGACACGGTGGCATCGGACGATGAGGAGGGCGACCCAACCGGCGTGGCCCAGGCACATGAAGTCGAGCGGCTGCTCAACCAGTGGATTCAGGCGCTCAGCGAACGTGAGCGCGAGGTGCTGGAAGGCCGGTACGGCCTGCACGACCGGGAGCCGGAAACCCTGGAGGTCCTGAGCGTGCGCCTGGGCCTGACGCGCGAGCGGGTGCGTCAGATTCAGAACGAGGCATTGGCGAAGATGAGGCGCCAGCTGGCCCGCTCCGGCGTCGGGCGCGACGCCCTGTTCTAGCCTGCGCCCCGCCATGGCGCCTGCCGGCGCCTGAGACAATCGAGGCATGACGGATTCCAAACAGAAGAAGGATGCGGCCTCCCACGAGGACGGCGAATGGCTGCAGGTCGAATCGCTGGACCTGGACGCGCAGGGCGTGGCTCGCAAACCCGATGGCAAGGTGGTGTTCATCGAAGGCGCGCTGCCCTTCGAGGACGTGCAGTTCAAGCTCCTGCGCACGAAGAACAACTGGGAGCAGGGCGTACTGACCGCCATGCGGCGCGAGTCTTCGCAGCGCGTGCGACCCGGTTGCCCGCACTTCGGCTTGCATGCAGGCGCCTGCGGCGGCTGCAAGATGCAGCACCTCGACGCGGCGGCCCAAGTGGCGGTCAAGCAGCGCGCGCTGGAAGACCAGCTCTGGCACCTGGGCAAGGTCAAGGCCGAGAACATGCTTCGGCCGCTCGAGGGGCCGGCCTGGAACTACCGCTATCGCGCCCGCCTGTCGGTGCGCTACGTGATCAAGAAGGGCGTGGTGCTGATCGGCTTCCATGAGCGCAAGAGCCGCTACATCGCCGACATGCAGGTCTGCCCCGTTCTGCCAGCGCAGGTGAGTGCCATGCTCCTGCCGCTGCGCGCGCTGATCGGTTCCCTCGACGCCCGCGAGACCTGCCCGCAGATCGAACTGGCCTGCGGCGATGCGCCGGGCTCGACCCAGCTGGGCGTGATCGCGCTGGTGCTGCGCCACCTGGAGCCGCTGTCCCAAGGCGACATCGAACGCCTCAGGGCCTTTGCCCGGGCGCACGAGGGCGTGCAATGGTGGCTGCAGGCCAAAGGGCCCGACACGGTCCGTCTTCTGGACGAGGACAGCCCGATGCTGCATTACGAGCTGCCCGACTTCGGTGTGCGCATGCCCTTCAAGCCCACCGACTTCACCCAGGTCAATCCGCACATCAACCGCGCGCTGGTGACACGGGCCTTGAGGCTGCTGGACGTGCAGAAGAATGAGCGCGTGATTGATTGGTTCTGCGGTCTGGGCAATTTCACCTTGCCCCTGGCGACGCAGGCGCGCGAAGTCCTGGGCATCGAAGGCAGCGACACTCTGGTCGGTCGTGCCACCGACAACTACCAGGCCAACAAGGCGGCAGCCGCAGGTGGAGGCCGCAGTTTCTGCCCCACCACTTTCGTGGCACGCAACCTGTTCGACATGACGCCCGAGATGCTGGTGCGCGACGGCTACGCAGATCGGTGGCTGGTCGACCCGCCGCGCGAAGGCGCCTTTGCACTCGCCAAGGCGCTCGCGGACCTGCATCAGGAGCGCCTGGCGCATCCTGAAGAAGCGCCAGCGCCGGGTGGGTGGCAGCCGCCGCGGCGCATCGTGTATGTGAGCTGCAACCCGGCCACGCTGGCGCGCGATGCCGGGCTGCTGGTCCACCAGGCAGGCTACCGTTGCACCCATGCAGGCGTGATCAACATGTTTCCCCACACCGCGCACGTCGAATCGATGGCGGTGTTCGAACTGGCGGCCTGAACGCACCGCAGCTGCAGCCAAGAGAAAAGGGCCCCGCGGGGCCCTTTTTTCGTTCAGCGCGTCAGGCGGCGCTCAGTCGCGCTCGCCGCCGAAAATGCCCAGCAGGGCCAGCAGGCTCTGGAACACGTTGAACAGGTCCAGGTACAGGGCCAGCGTGGCGCTGATGTAGTTGGTCTCGCCGCCGTCGATGATCTGCTTCAGGTCGTAGAGCATGTAGGCCGAGAAGATGCCGATGGCCGCCACGGAGATGGCTGCCATGCCCGCCGTGGAGCCGACGAACACGTTGATGATGGCGCCCACCATCAGCACCAGTGCACCGACGAAGAGCCACTTGCCCAGGCCCGACAGGTCGCGCTTGATGACCGTGGCCAGCGACGCCATGACCAGGAACACCCCGGCCGTGCCGCCAAAGGCGGTCATCACCAGTTCGGAGCCGTTCTTGAAGCCCAGCACCACGGCGATCAGGCGCGAGAGCATCAGCCCCATGAAGAAGGTGAAGCCCAGCAAAACCGGCACGCCGGCGCCGGAATTCTTGGTCTTTTCGATGGCGAACATGAAGCCGAAGGCGCCGCCCAGGAAAACGATCAGGCCCAAGCCGCCCGTCAGGGAGCGGGTGATGCCGGTGGCCACGCCCAGCCAGGCGCCCAGCACCGTCGGAATGAGGCTCAGGGCCAGCAGCCAGTAGGTGTTGCGCAGGACGCGCTGACGCTGCGCCTGGTCCAGGCTGAGCCCGTAACCGTGCGAAGTGTCCAGGGTGGTGACGCGTTCGTTCATGGATCAGATCTCCTTGTAAGCTGCCGTATCGACAGGTAAGGGCCATTCTAGGCAAGTGCAAGGGGCGCCTCGCCAAATACCCGCTATGCGCTGTTCCTACAGTTTGTAGGGCTACTGCTTCGGCGTGGCGGTATGCTCGTGGGTTTTCCCGACTTTGCACAAGAGCGACCTCATGAAGACCAAGCACTATCTCGAACTGGCCGACGTCAAGGCGATTGCCGCTGCGGCTGAAGCCGAAGCCCTCAAGAACAACTGGGCCGTGACCATTGCCATTGCCGACGACGCCGGCAACCTGCTGTGGCTGCAGCGCCTGGATGGCGCCGCCGCACTTTCTTCGCACATTGCGCCGGCCAAGGCTCACACGGCCGCCATGGGCCGCCGCGAAAGCAAGGGCTACGAGGACATCATCAACGGCGGCCGCACGGCATTCCTCACGGCGCCCGGCGTGCAGGGCCTGCTCGAAGGTGGCGTGCCGATCGTCAAGGACGGCCAGGTGATCGGTGCCGTCGGCGTGAGCGGCGTCAAGTCGAACGAAGACGCGCAGATCGCGCGCGCAGGCATCGCCGCTCTCGGCCTCTGATCCCGGCGTCGCACAAAAACAAAAGCCGCCGACCTTCCTGGTCGGCGGCTTTTTCCTTGGGCAATGCGTGAGAAAAAATGCTTGGCGGCGGCGAACCTTTGGCTAGCAAAAAACGACCCTTGGAGAATGATCCCCTCAAGTCGCCCCACGATGAAACAGGGGCAGGCTGATTCGGCTATTTGGTGAGGATCAGCTTGCCGAGCTTGGTGGCTTGCAAACGGTAGAGCGAGCCGTTGTGCAGAATGCCCACCGTCTTGTTGCCGCGCAGCAGTTCGGTGCTTTCCACCAGGGTGACCGGCCGTTCGGAAGATGCAAGCTCATTCGAGCCGGCCGCGACGGGCATCGCGCGATGGATGGCGTTCATGGAGGTCAGAGTGATTTGCATGGGACTGGCGAGCTTTGGCGGTGTCGATGGCTAAATGATAATGGTTCGCATTTAAAAGTCAATCGATCCGATAGAAAAAAATGCGAAACGCTCGGCCGTCTACTGTTGCGGCTTGGGCTCGGTGATGAATCCGATCTTGCGCACGCCGGCCTCGCGTGCCAGCGACATGGCCTGGGCCACGCGTTCGTAGCGCACTTCCTTGTCGCCGCGGATGTGCAGTTCGGGCTGCGGCTCCTTGGCCGCTTCGACGGCGAGGCGGCTGGCGAATTCGGTGTCGCTGATCTTCTGCTCGTTCCAGAAGTAGCTGCCGTCGGCCGCCACGCTGAACAGGATGTTGTCCGGTTTGGTCTGCTCGCGCTCGCTGCTGGCGCGCGGCAGGTCGATGTTGACCGCATGCTTCATCACCGGCACGGTGATGATGAAGATGATGAGCAGCACCAGCATGACGTCGACCAGCGGCGTCATGTTGATCTCGTTCATCACGTCATCGGTGTCGTCTTGGGTCCCGAAGGCCATGGCATTCAGCCTTTCTTGAGCGCAACCACGGTGGATTCGCTGCTGCCGCCGGCCTGTACACGGGCGCCGGTGACGAAGTAGGCATGCAGGTCGTGCGCGAAGCTGTTGAGCTTGGTCAGCACGAACTTGTTGCCACGCACGAGCGCGTTGTAGCCGAGCACTGCAGGGATGGCCACCGCCAGGCCCAGTGCCGTCATGACCAGCGCTTCACCGATGGGGCCCGCCACCTTGTCGATGGTGGCCTGCCCGGCGGTGCCGATGCTCATGAGGGCGTGGTAAATGCCCCAGACCGTGCCGAACAGCCCGATGAAGGGAGCGGTGGAGCCCACCGACGCCAGGATCGCCAGGCCGCTTTGAATGCGCGCGGTGAATTCGTCGATGGCGTTGCGCAGCGAGCGGGTCACCCAGTCGCTCACGTCCAGCGTGTCATGCAGATGTGCCTTGGTGTTGCGGTGGTGGGCCGTTGCTTCACGGCCTTCCAATGCCAGGGCACGGAAGGGATTGCCGTTGTCCTTGCCGAGCTTTTCCATGGCGGTGGCGAAGTCTTCGCTGTGCCAGAAGTCGGAAGAGCGGCGCGCCTGGCGCTTGTAGCGAACGATATCCAGCGCCTTGACCAGGATGACGATCCACGACGCCAGCGACATGCCCAGCAGCAGCACCGCGACTGCCTTGGTGACGAGGTCGCCCTGCGTCCACAGGTGCAAGAGACCGAATTGGGTTTCCATACGAAGCTACTCCAGCGAAGTTCAGTTGTTGTTGAGGACGAAATTGACCGGCGCGTCATAGGCCATGGACTGCGCCACGCCGTTGACCTTGCCCGGCACGAAGCGGCAGCGCAGCATGGCTTCGCGCGCAGCCTCGTCGAGGCGGTCGAAGCCGCTCGACTTCTTGATCTCGACTTGCTTGGGCGAACCGTCCGCACCGACCACCACCTTGACCACGACCCTGCCTTGCTCGCTCAGGCGCTTGCTCATGGACGGATACACAGGCCTGCAACTCTGCGCGTAGTCGGCGTCCGTACTGGGCAGCTGCACGGCGGGCGGAGCCGGCGGGGCGGGCGCCGGCGCCGGTGGAGCAGG